>JAEWJS010000065.1 GCA_023386495.1 Bacillota bacterium
AGCCAGATCCGCGCATCGGTCCCGGGCGACGGATCGGAGGTCATCGTGACGCTGGACGGCCATGCATGGTCCGAAGACGACGATGTGCCCGGCGTGCTGTCCTTCGAATTCGAGCGGCCCGGCGTGCTGGCGACGGCCAGCGTCGTATTCTACCTGAACGAGCCTTATCAGGTGCCCGAGAGCGATCCGGAGCTGCCGGTTGACTACGACTCGGAAGGCTATCGGGCGATGATCGAGAAGTCGCTGCTCCTTGCCGGCAACAACCAGCGACTGAAGGCCGCGATCGACAAGGCGAAGCGCGGCGAGGACGTGACGATCGCGTACATCGGGGGCTCGATCACGCATGGCGCAGGCGCGAAGCCGCTGAATAAGAATTGCTATGCCTACCAATCTTACGAACGGTTCAGACAGTTGTTCGGTCAAGACGGCGGCGACCATATTAAGCTTATTAAAGCCGGCGTTGGAGGCACCCCTTCCGAGCTGGGCATCGTCCGGTACGATCGAGACGTGCTGCGTGACGGGGCGGCCGAGCCGGACATCGTGGTGGTCGAATTCGCCGTCAATGACGCAGGAGACGAGACGGAAGGGAACTGCTACGAGAGTCTATGCTTGAATATCCTGTCCGCCGCAAACAAGCCGGCGGTCATCCTGCTGTTCAGCGTGTTCGTCAACGATTGGAATCTGCAGGATCGGCTCGCCCCTGTCGGCTGGCACTACGAGCTCCCGATGGTCAGCATCAAGGACGCGGTCGTCGATCAGTTCCGCCTTGCCAAGGGCGAAGGCAACATCATCTCCAAGCGGCAATTCTTCTACGATATCTATCATCCGACGAATGCCGGCCATACGATCATGGCCGACTGCCTCGGCTACTTGTTCGAAGTGACGGATCGGTCCGAGGCGAGCCCGGAGGACATCCGGATCGACCGTCCGCCTGTCATCGGCAACGATTTTGTCGGCATGCGCTTATTGGACAGAGCGAACGTCGCCGAAATCGCGCAGATCGAGGCGGGCGGCTTCGCTGCCGCGGATACCGATCTCCAGATGGCGGAATTCGACGATCATGCCTATGCGACGCCGCTGTTCCCGCATAACTGGATGCATGCCGAGGAGTCTGGAAGCGCGAGCTTCAAGCTGACGATCAGCTGCAAGAATCTGATCCTTGTCTTCAAGGATTCGGGGAGCAGCGATTTCGGCAGCGCGATCGTGCTCGTGGACGGCGAACAGGTGCTGACGGCGGATCCGCGCATCGTGAACTGGACGCATTGCAACGCCGCGATCGTGTTCCAAGGCGATGCCGTGAAGTCGCGCACCGTAGAGATCAAGATGGCCCCCGGCCACGAGGACAAGCGCTTCACCATCCTGGGCTTCGGCTATACGCTGTAGCGGCAATGCGCAGCGCGGTTGCAGGCTTCATGGGGATGGCGCGATAGATGCGAGATACCGCCGCTGTCGCTGACTACCCCTGTGTGCAATAGCGAAACATTTGCGCAATTAAGGTACATTGGTGCGCTAATTGATAAGGCGGCAGGCCCTTTTACCCTGCTGGAGAGGGTTATGCGCTATTTAGCGAATGGACGTTCGCTAAATAGCGCATTTGTGTCATTAATCGGATAATCGACTGGTTTGGGGCTCCTATAGCGAATAGGAGCTGCGTTAATAGAGAAAATGCTTCGCTATTGCGCAGATCCTCAAGAAAAGACCTGGCCCAAGGACCAGGTCTTTGTCGTTCATTCGCTGCCTATTCCCAATTCGCCTACACGATCGCGCTTGCGATCAGGTTGCGCAGACGCGGTTGATGGTACGCCTCCAGGTTCGGGAGCATCTGCTGCATGTACACGGCAGCCAGCTTCTCCTTCGGATCGATAAGCGTCCATGTGCCGGCCAGCCCACTCCAACCGAACTCGCCGACGGAGCTCGTGCCGCCCGCAGCCGCCGGATCCATCATCGTCCTGACCCCTAGACCGTAACCGTAGCCCGCCAGATAGGACCAATTATAGTCCTTCATCTGATTCGCGGTGAGCTGGTTGGCCGCCATCAACTCAATCGTCCTTGGGCTGAGGATGCGTACGCCTTCCAGCTCGCCTCCGAGCGCCATCATCGAGGCGAACCGGGCATAGTCGCCAAGCGTGGACAGCAAGCCGGCGCCGCCGCTCTCGAACGCCGTATCCGGCTCATAGAAGGCATTGAAATCGGTCGTAGCCGTCCGATTGCCTTCATCGTCGCGGTAATACATCGCAGCCAGGCGATGACGCTTCTCTTCCGGGATGCGGAAGGACGTATCGTTCATCTGCAGCGGACCGAAGATTTCGTCCTGCATGAACTCGCCCAAGGTCTTGCCGGACAACACTTCGATCAGCGCGCCCAGCACGTCATGACTGAAGCCGTACTGCCAACGCGTCCCAGGGTCAAAGGCCAGCGGGATCGCGGCAAGCTCCTTCGCCAGCCCACGAACGTTCAGCGGCACGCCGTCCTTGCTGCTCGGCAAGGGACCTGAGGATAGTTCGGCTGTCCTCCGTTCGGTCTCCGAATTGCCGCCGGCATACGTGATGCCGGATGACATCGTGAACAAGTCTTTGACCCGAATCGAGCTCGCCGCCGGGGAGGCTACCCATTCCCCGCCTTCGCTGCGATAGACCATCGGATTGCTGTATTCAGGCAGATAGTTTTCTAACGGGTCATTGAGCAGATACAATCCGCGTTCATATAGCATGAGCGCAGCCGTGCAAGTGACGACCTTCGTCATGGAGAAAATCCGGAATATCGTATCCGCCGCCACCGGCAGCTGTTTCTCCTCATCCGCATACCCGACATAATCCTCGAATACGATTTTCCCGTTATGGACGACCATGCACGAACATCCCGGCGGCCCTTGGTCCACAAAGCTGCGAAGCAGCGGTTTCAATCGATCCAATCGTTCCATGCAGCGTACCTCCTATATCGATGATTAATTGTCGTTCCCTTCGTACGTGAACCAATCGAAATGCGCCGGCGATGCCGAACGCAAGCCGTTCCCCGTCGCGTACATCGCGATCATGACGCCTGTGAACCCGCCTGCAACCTCCGTCGCCAGCATCGCGCATTCGCCCTGCCCGAAAGCAAGCGACTGGCATTGCCCATCCGAGAAGCTGAAGACATACCGTTCCTTGTCCGCGCGAACGCTGAGCACGATCGATTCCCCGTCCCATGGCGCCTCGTTCTCGACCTTCCATAGGCTGCCTAGCCTTCTGCGGAAAATCACTTTGCGTATGCCGCCTATCCTTGCGACTGCGATCTCATAGTGAAACCGTTCGTTCATGTAAACGGTCAGTCCGGCCTCTTCCCCGTCCCGCTGCGGATCGAACGTCAGATGCGCGGATGCTGTGCAATCGAAGTGCTGCTGCCTCCTGCTGACGAACGCGTGAACGCCTATCTCGTTCAGAGACGTCGGCGCCCCGTACAAGGTGAGGCTGCCCGGACGCTCCGTCAGCGACCAATTGGCCGGGTCCGGCGCACGCATGAAATTCCAATGCGGAGCAAGCGCCAGGCTGTCGAAGTCCTCTCTAGCCGGTAGCAGCTCCGATGGCTGGAGCGGCTTGAGCGGGAGACTCCCCGCAGACATCGTCTCGCTCACTTCCCCATTGTCGCCGATAATCGGCCAGCCCTCTTCCGTCCAAGTAACAGGCGCCAGGAACGTCTCGCGCCCGAGGTGATGCCTGTTCGGGTAGCCGACAGGGCGGATTCCCAGGAATACGGCCCACCAGCTGCCGTCCGCAGCTTGGACGAGGTCCGCATGCCCCGTTGCGTGAATCGTCTTGAGCATGCTTCGATGCGTCAGGATCGGGTTGTGCGGGCAGCTCTCGTACGGGCCGTCCGGCCGCCTGCTCCTGGCGACGGTCTCCATATGGCCGTACTCGGTGCCGCCTTCGGCGAGCATGAGATAATACCATTCCCCGACGCGATAGATGTGAGGCGCTTCGGGATACTGGCCGCCAGTTCCCCGCCATAGCTGCACCGGCTCCGACAGACGCTTGCCCGTCTCGATATCGATCCGGCTCTGATAGGTGCCTTGATTCGCCGATGACGTCATATAGACCGTGCCGTCTTCGTCGAAGAACAGGTCGGGGTCGATGCCCGGCTGATCGACGAATACGGGATCGGACCATTCGCCGCGGGGATCGTTCGTATGCACGTAGAAGTTGCCGCCGCCCGACACGTTCGTGGTCACCATGTAGAAGGTGCCGTTATGTACGCGGATCGTCGGCGCATAGACGCCGCCGGAGCTCCCGGCCTTGCTCAGGTCCAACTGCGCGGTGCGCGTCAAGCAATGGCCGATCTGGCGCCAGTTCACGAGGTCGGTGCTATGGAAGATCGGTACGCCTGGAAAGTACTCGAACGAGCTGGTCACCAAGTAATAGTCGTCGCCATGGCGACACACGCTGGGATCGGGGTGAAAGCCGCTAATGACAGGATTGCGATAGGTTGTCATATGTAATGAACGCTCCTCTGTTGGTCTTATACATCTACGATTCCATTATACACGTAACTTCGCGATTAGACGCCTGTGAGTTCCTCCGGTCTCATCGCCTTCAGCTGCTGCTCATAGAGCTTGCGGTACAGTCCGCCTTCGCGCAGCAGCTCGCGGTGCGTGCCGCGCTGCACGACTGCCCCCTCGTCGATCACGAGAATCTGGTCGGCCCGCACGACGGTGGCCAGCCTGTGCGCGATGATGAACGTCGTCCTTCCTTGCATCAGCCGCTCGAGGGCTTCGGTCACGAGCGCTTCGGATTCCGAATCGAGCGCCGACGTCGCCTCGTCGAGGATGAGGATGCGCGGGTCCTTGAGCAGCGCCCTGGCAATCGCGAGTCGCTGCTTCTGGCCGCCCGATAAGCGCATGCCCCGCTCGCCGATGACCGTGTCGTAGCCGTCCGTGAACTGCGCGATGAATTCATGCGCATTGGCCGACTGCGCTGCCGCGATCATGTCCGCCTCCGTCGCTTCGGGACGGCCATAGACGAGATTGTCCCGAATCGAGCCGGAGAACAGAATATTGTCCTGCAGCACGATCGCCATATGCTTGCGCAGATCGGCCAGCTTGTAATCTCGGATATCGACGCCGTCGATACGTACCGTGCCTGCCAGAGGATCATCGAACCGCGGGATCATGTTGATGATCGTCGACTTGCCGGCGCCGCTCGGCCCGACAAGCGCGATCGTCTCCCCTACGCCTGCCTTGAAAGAGACGTTCTCGATGCCGCGCCGTTCCTCGAGTCGGACTTCGGGCGGCAGCGGGCGCGTATTCGTCGGCTTCCAGAAAAACTTGCCGGGCGCCTTCTCCCGTTCGATTATTTCCGGCTGTTGTCCCCAGCCTTTCCCGTTAGGGAACACGAAGTTGCGCATCGTATACGTATAGGTGACGCGGTCGAATTCGACGGTCCCCCGGCATGCCGGCAGCGGACGCGCGTTCTGCCGCTCGACGACGCTCGGCTGCTCGTCGAATATTTCGAACACGCGTTCAATGTTGGTGATCGCGTTCTGGATCGTGACATTCGCCTCGGCGAAGCGTTGAATCGGCCCATATAGGTTGCCGAGCAGCATGTTGAACGCCACGATCTCGCCGGCGGTCATCCGACCGCTCAGCACGAGCCCGCCGCCGACCAGCCAGATCAGCAGCCCGCCGGCATGCGCGAACGACTCGCTGAGCCGCCCCAGCGTATTCGAATACAGCATGGCGGCAACCGCGTGTTTGTAATGCTGCTGCGCCTGCCGTTCGAATCGTTCCTTCTCCAGCTTCTCGCCGCCGAACGCCTGCACGACCCGGATGCCGCCCATTCGTTCGACGAGCGTACCGGATACACGTTCCAACTGCCGATGGACGGCCCGCCATGCCAGCCGGATGTAGACGTTCATGTTCGTGAAGGACAGGTAATAGAGCGGCATGATCGCCAGCGATATTAGCGTGAGCGTCACGTTCATCCGGAATAGCAGCACGGCCGCGAACGCGACGAGCAGCAAGTCGAGGACCAGATTGATGATGCCGCCGCCGATGAGATTTTGGGCCCCGCCGATATCATGGATGACACGCGAGGATAATGCTCCGACCTGGCGCTGCTCGTAGAATCCGACGGACATGCGCTGCAGATGCGTGTACAGCTCGGTGCGCAGCTTCAGCATCATGCGATTGCCTAGAATGGCCGAGCTGTGGTTCCGCGCGAAATTAACCGCCGTCCCTGCGAACAGGATGGCGGCCATCCAGCCGACCGTCTCATATAGACTGGTCCCCTCCTTGCCGGCAAGGACGTCATCGATCAGCGTCTGCGTGAACAGCGGAAGCGACAACGGACCAACGAATTGCAGGATGCCTAGAAAAATAATGAAGCCGATCATCCACCAGTACGGTCTGGCCCACAGCAAATAGCGTTTGACTGGACTCAGCGGGTCCACCTCCTAGTCTCTCATGACAAACGGCAGCCAGGCTGGAAGGCCGGACTGCCGTATGTGTCGACCGAATGCTAATCATTCATTCGCTTGCTATAGCACAAATAATCATAGTCTACGAAGCCGCCGGTTTCCTTGGTAGCGTAATTGAACAGACCGATCCGGCAGCCCATGAAATGCTCAAGCGTATAGCAGAGCTTCAGCTGTCTGCCGATCCGCTGCCAACGGTCATCATCCGTTAAGTAGTAAAAGTCCGCGGTATCCGCGTTGTCCTCGAAATTAAACTCGATCTTCAAGGTGGCGGTATCGCGGTCATAGCGAATGCGTTCCAACGTCTCTTCCGTGCCGTCACCCACGGCTGCGGTCATGGCAAGGTAACGTTCGCCTTGCTCATCGACCTGAATGCCGACGGTGCCGTAGTATCGCTGCAAGGCAACCAATCCGGCCCGGTCGCCGGGCTTCATATGGCTCGCATCCAGCTTGGCGGACACGGTGCAGGCCGGACCTTCCGTGCGCTGCGTCAGCGTGTTGCGCGCATATTCGACGGTGCGTGCTAGATGGCCGGTCGTGAGACGAAGGTGGCCCGGCCGCGCGGTAACGGACCAGAGGCGGTTGTCCGGGTTATGGTTCCATTGCCAGTTCAGCGCCAGCTTGTTCTCGGCATAATCGAATTCGTCGCTGATGACGAGCGGCTTCGGCTCCTTACTCGGAAGCGCAGCTTCGAAGGTTGCCGGCACCTTGCCGTCCACGCCGAACACCGGCCAATCGTCCTCCCAGGCTACAGGCACGACGCATGGGATGCGTCCGACGGCGCCGTGATCTTGGAAGAGGACCGCATACCAGCTGCCGTCAGGCGTGTCGACAATGCCGCCCTGCGCAACGCCGCAGTTATGATAGCCCATGTCGTCGTCCAGCACGATTCTCGATTCATACGGACCCAGCAGCTCCCGCGAACGGTAGACAAGCTGCCTGCGGCGGCCGTTGCCGGTCCGCGGCCATTCGATGAAGAACAAGTAATAGTAGCCGTTAAGCTTGTAGGCATGGCAGCCTTCGCAGCGTAGCCCGATGCCGTCCCGCTCGGTCTCGAGGACCAGCTGGTTGATGCCGTCCGGCTTCAGTGCCGTGGCATCGGCCGTCAATTCCGCGATTCGGATATCGCCGTTGCCGTGGAAGACGTAGACGCGGCCGTCATCGTCGAACAGCATGCCCGGGTCATGGTGAAGGCCGCCGAGCACGGACCGCTCCCATGGGCCATTCTCGATATCGTTCGTCCGGTACATATAGAAGCGATTCATGTCGTTGCAGGAGAAGCACACATAGTACGTCCCGTTATGATAGCGCAGGCTGGCCGCCCACGAGCCTTTGCCGTAGATTCCCTTGCCGTCCAGCAGATTGTGCGCGTCATTGTCCTCGAACGTGTCGTAGACATAATTGACGAGCTCCCAATCCTTCAGGTTCTCGGACTTCATGATCGGGCAGCCGGGCATCGAATGCATGCTCGTGCTGACCATGTAGAACGCAGACCCTACCCGTATGACGCTGACATCCGGGACATCGGACCAGATGACCGGATTCGTGACGACGGTTGATTGCACGATCGTATCGCTCCTTTAATGATTACAGCTTCGCTGCATCGATAACGTTCCAGAATGACTGCTTCGGCTGATGCTTCGTATCGAATACGAACGGCCAATTTTTACGACCCCGTACCGGAAAACCGTCCAGCCACGTGAAATCGTCTGCCGCTCCCCAGAACGTGACGGAATCGATGGAAGCGCGGTATTCGGCAAGCAGACGGAACAGCTGGCCATAGCGTTCCGCTTGACGCTCGAGCATCTCGGCCGTGGGCTCGGTCAGATCAGTCCGCTTGTCGTCATGCAAGAACATAGACACATCCAGTTCCGTGAGGTGCAGCTTCAGGCCCAGGCTCGCATAACGCTCGATCGCCTCCCGAATATGGTCGAGCGTAGGAACCTCCAGATTCCAGTGCGCTTGCAGTCCGACGCCGTGGATCGGCACGCCTGCGTCGAGGAGCGATTTGACGAGCGTATAGATTTTCTCACGCTTCGCGGGCACGGATTCGTTGTAATCGTTATAGAACAGTAAGGCGTCGGGATCGGCCGCGTGCGCGTATTCGAATGCCTTGGCGATGAAATCCTCGCCCACGATGTCCAGCCACTTGGAAGGCCGCAGATGCTCGCCGTCCTTGTCCGAGATCGCTTCGTTCACGACGTCCCACGCGTAGATATCACCCTTGTAACGCGTGACCACCGTGTCGATATGGGCCTTCATTCTCGCCAGCAGCGTCTCCCGGTCGACCGGTTCGCCGTTCTTATTCTCGAACACCCACTTCGACGTCTGGTTGTGCCAGACGAGCGTATGGCCGCGAACGCTCATGCCATGCTCCTTGGCGAACGCGAGCAGCTGGTCTGCGTGCTCGAACGTATAGCGCCCTTCCTCCGGCTGCAATCGCTCGAACTTCATCTCATTCTCGGCCGTTACGCTATTGAAGTGCTGCGCCAGCAGCTCCCGCTGCTTCTCGATCGTCCACGGATTGACGGCCGCGCCGATCTTGAAGTGATTCCGGAAAGCTTCATGCAGCTTAGGTAGTGATGCGTTAGTCTGATTCGTCATTGACGCCTAGTCCCCTCTCTGTGATAGATGAGCTGTGATCAGCCCATGAATAGTCCAAGTATAAGCATAGTGTAGCGCTTACAGCGTGACGCGGCAACCCGTCAATGCGTTGTTATCCGAACCTGTTGTTTCATGGGTGCGGGTAATCTTCGCGATGACGAACGGATACTCGGCATACGTATCGTACTGCGTCATTTGCTCGATCGGATGTTTCCGCGCGCGGCAGTACGCTTCTAATAGCCCGACAGGTGAATGCTTCAGGTGTGCCATGTACATGAGATGCCCGCCTCGCTTGAGCAGGCTCATGCACCCGTCGAGACACCGTGCGAAATCCCCCGTCTCGCGGACGGCGGAACCAATCAGCGTGACGAGATCATACTTCTCTGCCGGAAGATCGCTATCGAAGATGCTCTTGTTCAAGACAGTCGCCGGATTCGGGTGTCCTTCTCTGCGCTGTCGGTAAGCAAAGATGTCGCATATATCCCTGTCGATATCGATGCTTGTCAGTTGGCCATGATTCTTAAGCCAATATCCTAAATAATCGTCCCAGTCTCCGGTTCCGATTCCGACGTTGCATACTCGGATCCCATCCGCCAGCGCGAATGATTGTCTGACATAATCCCTCGTAATCAGCTCTGCATGCAGGCATGCCGGAGATAGATTCCACTCGCCCGCTTCCGGGCTTCTCAGCTCCAGATAATAACGCAGCAGCCGCTCTTCAAGATTCATGGCATCCTCCCTGAACTGCATCGATTAACTTGTCCGACGCGACCGAGTAGCCCCAGCGTTTTTCAATTTGCTCGATCGCGACCCGCGTTCGCCACAGACCGTCTCTCGTATCTGCCGATTCATACGTGCATGTACAATCTCGCACGATATTCGTCATGTACCCGAATGCATGCATAGCTGAGATTCCATAGCTGCTGTTCATTACGCATTCATCCGTTTCGAAGCCCATGTAGAATAATACTTTGATCTTCCTCGCAGTTAAGATACGATGGAACTGCTCCCTGCCGTATATTAAGATGTCTCGTTCATGAGGCCCGACCTCTAGCGGAATCCTTATGTCGTCATATACGTCCGCTTGAGCATCCGACCACGTCAGATTGAATACATCGTCGGCGTGCGTTTGTCTCCACTGACTGACCCATTCCGGATCAGGAAACGAGGCTCTACTCTGCTGCGGACTTTGTTCGCTCATGCCCAATTGACCGATTGAGCTCCGCTCTGTGTCGGTTGTCGATTCCAGCCATTGCGGATAGCGCTGCAAGAATCGTGCATGGTTGCAATGGAAAATCTGTACGCCTTGCATACGCAGGATGTCGATTGTCGGGGCGATGCGGGATTGGATGATGGCTTTTTTCCTCAGTGCATGAGATACGCCACGCTCCGTGCTCAGCTCCCAGCCAAGCCTCTCCGTAACGGGACCGTCATCCCAACCGAAATTCCACAGATCAACAAGGGCGACCCCGATCTCCCCGATGTCGAACGTATAGGGCGATGACGCGCGCACGTAGGATGATTCCGTGAACGGCAATCCGCGGCGCGGCGACCTAGGGGTGTATTCCAATTCCAGATTAATTGCCATGGCATCCCCTCACAGTACGATTATTGATACATCTGGACATACCACATCTTGAAGCCTTGCTTCTCATAAAAGTCCGCAATGCTGCGCCAATCCAGATTGGATGAACCGACCATCGAATGCGTAACGCCCTTCGATCTCGCCTCTTCCAATAGCTTCTCGACCAGACGCTGCCCGATACCGGAACTTCGTTCGTTCGGATGAACGTATAACTCTTGGATTTCTAGGTAATGCGTATCCATCGGGAAAATCGGGTACTGAGATGTCCGTACGGCACCGATAATATAGCCCGCCACCTCGTCGTCATGCTCTGCAACCCAGCAATAATCGCCCAATCGCATCTCGATTCTTTCCTCGCTGGATGCCGGGTACGCGAACGTCACTTCCTCTTCCGCCCACCGCCGAGACAACGCTGCGATATGCGGCACGTCTTGTATCGCTGCTTTTCGAATCAATTCATGCGTCCTCCCATCCATTCCACGAGACATAGAGTCCGGTTCAATATCCGCCATTTATAGCGCAAGCTCCGCATGGATCTCCCCGCATGCAAGAACATCGCCGGTCGGAACGAACCCAAGCGAATCGTAGATCTTCTTGGCAGGCACATTGTCAGGCTTGTAGGTGAGCTCGACCACCTTGGCTTTGCCGCGAGGCCAGGTTCTACAATACTCGATCGCCTTGACCATCGCTTCTTTACCATACCCTCTGCCTTGGTATCGTCTGTCTATCATCATCTTGAACACGCCATAACTGCTGCGCTCGAAGTCGCCGTCCCCATCGTCGTAGTACATGCTGATGAATCCAACCAACGTGTCCTCTTTATAGATCGCGAACGTCATGATCACTTGGCCTTCATCGGATGCGATATAAGCTTCTGCCAGAGCATGTTGATTAGAAGACATGAATTGTTGTTGATCCTCGGTAATTCTGAGCTCGATGCACGGTATGAAGTTATCCCACGTAATTTTCCTGAATTCCATGACAGCCTCCTCGTTGCTATCTCCCCTGAAGGGGAAAATAGCGGGTTTTTCCTGCTACTTCGGCCGATTGAGAGGGCATACCGACCAAATTAGAGGGTTTTTCCTGCTTATTTCCTCACGCAGATGCTGGATTGGTGGTGCGCGGAGAAAAGTAGACGGTTTTTCCTGCTAATTCGGCCGATTGAGGGGGCATACCTGCGAAAATAGCTGGTTTTTCCTGCTACTTGGGCCGATCTTGCTTGCTACTGCGAGTACAACTGCTACGTAATTCGATTTCGCCTACTTACAGCAGCCTACTTGGAACGTAGTGGTGCAGTAAGTATGATTAGTCGAACTAATCCGTGCAGATCTACCGCCTAGTCCCATACAGCGTGCTGCAAGTCGGCGTATCCGAACTGCAGGTGCGGGGCGGGTGGTGATGCCCCATGTAATTCGGCGAATCCGAACTGCAGCTGGCCTGCGGCGGCGGGGACCTGCTAACTCAGCCGCTAACGCCCCTGCCGAACATTCATCTAGCAAGAAGAGAGCAAACGCGCTATCCGCCCGCTGCTCTCCCCCAACCCCCGCTATTCCTTCTTCAGCAAATGCTCCTCCAGCTTAGACGGATCCGCGACCGCCCAGAACGCCGGCTTCGCGTGCAGATATTCGTCGAACAGCATCGGCGCGTCCGTGCGGCCCTGTACCGGAAAATTATGCAGCCACGTATGGTCATCCGCAATGCCCCAGAACACGACGCCGCCGATCATGTCCTTATGCTCCTTGAACGCGTCGAACAGCTCCTTGTACCGCTCCGCCTGGCGATTGAGCACGTAGAACGGAATCTCGTCGCCGAAGTCTCCGCGGTCATTCCAATTGTACAAGCTCATATCGAGCTCGGTGACCAGGTTGTCGAGGCCCAGCTCGTGGAATTTCTTCATCGATTCGATGATGTTGAACACCATCGGCCCATGGACGCTGATGTGCGTCTGATGGCCAACGCCGTCGATCGGCACGCCCTTGTCCAGCATCTTCTTCACGAGGTCGTACAAGATATCGCGTTTCCGCGGGTCATCCGTGCCGTAATCGTTAATGTAGAGCTTGATGTCCGGACCTCCCGCTTCACGCGCGGCGCGGAACGCGGTCTCGATAAAGTCGGTTCCGGTAATCTTGTACCAGTCGCTGGCACGCATGCCGTCCGGATCGCCCGGCTCGATGACTTCGTTCACGACGTCCCAGGACACGATATCGTCCTTGTAGCGCTCTACGATCGTGCGGACATGCTTGTCAAGACGCTCGAGCAGCAGCTTCTTGTTCGCTTCGCGCTTGTCCGGGTCCGTCTCATCTGCCATCGACTTGCCCTCGGCATCCTTGAAGAACCAAGCGCCGACCTGGCTATGCCACACGAGCGTATGGAAGCGCACCTCCATCCCGTTCTCCTTCGCGAAGGCGACGATCCGGTCCGCATTCGTCCAATTGTACGTATCCTCCGTCGGATGCATCGCATCCGGCTTCATGACGTTCTCCGCCACGAGCATGTTGACATGCTTCTTCAGCAGATCGGCCTTGAGCCCTGTCGACTGATTCGGTTCGATCGCGGCCCCGATGGGAAAATACTCCGCATACACCTCGGCAAGCGACGGGAGATCGGCCTCGACAGACGGTACCGGCGGCGGCGCCGCGGCAGTTGGCTCTTCAGCCGCCGGCTCCTCGGCCGCAGCCTCATCGGCGTCCCCCTCTTCCACAACCGGCGCATTGCCTTCCGTTGCGGCTGCCGGTTCTTCGCTCGCTACGCCGGCATTCCCGCCCGACTCGTTCGGGCCCAGATTGCTTAGCACAAGCCAGACCGCCACGATCACGACAAGCGCCGCAGCTCCCAGCCACACGTATATTTTTCTACTGGATCTACTCATCTTCCATTCCCCCTTCTGATGTAAGCGCACGCTGCCCAGCAATGGCAATACGCCCAGCAGGGGCGCCGAAGCTAACCCGCCGGGCGTATGCCAGTATTCTCTCGACTTAACCGACGATGCCGGTACGCTCGATGCTCTCGACAAAATACCGCTGTACGAACAAGTATATAATGACCAGCGGCAGAATGGCGAGCAGAATTCCCGTATCCTGTACCATGCTCTGATAGAACGGATCGCTGTTCGTCGTGACGCCGCCCTGGAGCATGATCGCGAGGTTGTACGGCAGTGACGCAAGCTGCGTCGACATCACTTTGCTCGAGGTCAGATACGTCGTCGTGAAGAAGCTGTCATTCCATTGCCAGACGAAGGAGAAGAGCAGTACGGTCACGATCGCCGGCACGGCATTCGGCAGCATGATCCGCATGAACGTCGACCCAACGCCTGCGCCGTCGATATACGCCGCCTCCTCTACCTCCTTCGGGATGCCCCGGAAGAACTGCCGGAAGATATAGATGTACAGGCCGGCCTTCAAGGAGCTTGCGGTGAGCGACGTCAGGATGAACGGCCAGTACGAATTGAGCAAGTTCACCGGCTTATCGGAGAACAGGTTCATCAGGCCGAGCAGGCTGAAGTCCTTCAGATTCATATAGATCGGAATCAGAATCGTTGTCGGCGGCACGAGAATCGTGAGGATGACGCCGCCGAACAGCAGATTGCTGCCCTTGAATTTGAGCCGCGCGAACGCATAGCCGGCGAGCGCGCAAGAGGCGGCGGTCAGAATCGTCGTCGTGCCGGAGAGCAGGAACGTGTTGACCAGCGTCTCCCAGTAATCCATGATCGCGATCGCCTGCACGAAGTTATCCAGCGAATAGTTCTCCGGAATGAAGACGACGATCGGCGAGTAGAGATCCACCTTGTCTTTGATCGACGTCGATATTTTCTGCAGGATCGGGAACAGGACGACGAACGATAGTCCCACGATCAGCACGAACCTGACCACGGACCATAGCCACCCTTTCCAGCTCTGAAGCGATGTTAATCGGGCCAGCAGCATTGCGTCCACCCTCCTTCTAATCTTGGTAGAAGACTCTCTTAGAAATGATGTACGTACTGATCGACAGAATGATCATGATCGCGATGAAGTAGATCCAGGCCATCGCCGAGCTGAGACCGAAGTTGAAGCTGTCGAAGCCCGTCGTCTTGATCAGATCCGTCATGCTGTTTCGCGAGAACGAATCGATGATCGTGTAGATCACGTTCACGAGGATCAGCGGGCTGACCATCGGGAACGTGATTTTCCAGAATGCCTCGTAGCCGGTCGCCCCTTCGATCTTGGACGCTTCGTACAGCTGCGGCGAGATCGTCTGGATGCCTGCCAAGAAGATCAGGATCTGGACGCCAGATTGGCTGACGATCTGATAGATCCGGTCGACGGCACCGGTCAGGTACATGACGATATTCTCATTGACGCCGGACCGGAGCATGATGCGCTCGAGCTCGAAGGCGCCAAGCGCATTGATGAAGCCGCCGGAGCCGGCGTTCTGATCGTTGATCGCCTGTACCAGGCTCGTCGATTCCAGCGTGGCGATGATGCCGGAAGCGAGAATGACCGGCAGGAAGAAGATCGATCTCGCTACGGCCCTGCCGAAGAACTTCTGGTTCAGCAGGACAGCCAAGAATAGGCTGAAGATGACGATCAGCGGCACGTTGACGACCATGTTCACGATCGATTCCGTCAAGGTGCGGTTGAAGCTCGTGTTGACCGTAAGCGCCTGAATGTAGTTCGCGAAGCCGACGTATTCGATCGTCATCCCGTTCGCGTTCGCCTCGATATCGCTCAAGCTGTAACGTACCGAAGTAATCAAGGGAATCAGGAAGAAGAATAGGAATCCAAGCAGCCATGGCAGGACGTAGATCATGCCCCAGAACGCCTTCTGCCCTTCATAGGAGCGATGTCTCCCGCCGAACCTTAACAACGTTCTCAAGCTTGCTCACCGCCTGTCTTATAGCTCTCCGCTTCAATCGTGCTGCCGTCGATCGTGACCGGCGCCGAATTGTAGTTCACGATGACGTACATGCCGTTCCCGTAGACGGTCTTGAACACGCCGTCGGCCAGCTTGGTATGCTCGACGATCGGTTCCTGACCTGCGCTCCCCAGCACATCATTCACTTCGTGGTAGATGTCGGCCGCTTGGTCGAGCCATTGCTCGTAATTGACCGCGTACAGATGGTTGAACTCCGTGTCCTTCACCTTGTGGTTCGGCGCATGGATCCATTCGAAATGCACGCCTGCGCCGTATTCCAGCAGCCGGAGCACGTACTGCTTCTCGTTCGTATAGGCCGAGAGGTTGTAAGGCGCTCCCGTGTAGCCGATATGCCCACGGATCACCATCTGATAGAACGGGATCGCCTCGTCTTCGAGCTTGAAGCCGCTGTTCGACAACGGCGCGCGGACGATGTCCGTCACGTAAGGAAGCGCGTACGCATTGCCCCCGTCGGCCATCACCTTCAGATTCGCTTCGCCGATCTTGCGGAGCGCTCCGGCGGAGATCGCCTCGGACTCGGTACGGTCGATCTGCTTGTTTTTGCGGAAATCGCTGTTCACCTGGTCTGCCAGGTCTTGCAGCGAGATGCCGCCGGTATCGTAGCCGTCGAATGCGCGTAGCAGGCGATCCGTATAGCGCTCGACTAGACGCGGCGATACGGCGTAGGACGGCGAACGGCTCCGGTCGCGACGATTAAGCGCAAGATCGAGCGGGTAGAGCGATGCGGGCAAGCCGCGAAGCGTGCGGGATGCATCGTCCTTCTCGTCGAAGCCCGCACCGGACAACGCCGTCACGATCGCCGCATCCGGATACAATTCGATGCCTTCCTCGCGGGCGTACGAGACGAAGTCGCGTAATCCCCGGCTGCCGCCGATCACGCCGTCCACCTTGACTTTATTCGGAACCTTGTGGTCCAGGCCGCCGTTGAACCACCCTGCATACTTCAGCTTGATGTGCTCAATGCCGCGTTCCTGCATGCGTGACACGATGTCCTTGGCCTGGTCGAACGTCGTCAGCGCTTCGTTCGCCCGGTATGGAATACCGACGAAGTGCTTCTGCTTCGTGATGCTTCCGTCCAGCTGCAGGTAGAACGGCAAGCCGGGATCGGCTGCAGCCTTGGCTTCGATCGGTGCAGGCAGACCGCCGCTGTCCATCAGATAATGCTGGTAATAGCGGGCCATCCCCGCGTAATCGGCATCCTCCCCGCTTAGGAACGCGTATCGGACCGTATAGTCCGATTTCATCGGGCGCTCCTGGAATTTCGGCAGCGTCCGCTCTTGGCTGTTGGCCTGCAGCGTCACTTCTCCCTTGTTGATCACGTAGAAGGCCGGGTACACGTAGTTGTAGCTGTTCAGCTTGCCCGCCACATCGGCATTGATGGTAGCGGCGGATGCGCCCTGTTCGATGATGCCGAGCATCGCGCCGCCCTCTCGGATAATGCCGAATACCGGCAGCCTGACCGGCTGCTCTCTGGCGGCTTCTTCGGTCGTCTCCATCGACCGATCCGGGCCGTATACGTACTGCTGGTAAGCAGGATACTTGGTCTTGCCATTGTTGAAGTTGATCAGCGCGCCGGAGCCGTCCGGCACGAAGATCGACCCTTCCTCTTCCGGTCCGCCTGCGCCGAAGAAATTCAGCACCGACACCATATTGATCGGATATTCGGCCGGATACCGAATGTCTTCGACCGGCACGTGCACGACGAGACTGTCGCCTTCAAGCCGGTATTCGATCGAAGCGTAGAAGATTCGCGGCGCGGCCTTCTCCTGCGTAAAGTTCAGCTCGGCCATGTCGGCTTGCAGATCTTCCTCCGAATAACCCGAATCCGCCAGCGCCTGAAGCGCACGATCCAGTTGCAGGCCGTTAAGCGCACTGTCATTCCGAATGTAGGCACCCGTATCCGGGTCCTTCTTGTAGGCGATCATCAATGCACGCTGCCCGGCCTTCTCAAGCTTGCCCGATACGTCCGCGAAGCGCTTCTCGCTCATCATGAGCGGCATGTCTTCCGCCGACTTCTTGGCCGTCCCGAATTGATAGGTGACGCGAACGCCGCCCTCGATCGGCTCGAACTTCATCTGTTTGAAGGCAGCGCTGTCCGAATGCGAGTTAATGGACTGAATCTGCCCGAAGCTGTTATAGTAATCGATCTTCAGTTGGGCCGATAGCAGCCCCTTATTCGTTCCTGCCGCGATCGGATCGGTGTCCCGCTCCGGCGGATTGCTGTGCCATATTTCGCCGCTCCGTTGATGCCGGACCGCGACGGCGCCTGTCTGGTCGTCGACGAACAATTGGAGCTGTTCGGTCTCGGCGATCCCCTTCATGCCGGTTACGCTTGCAACCGTGAAGGAGGACGAGAGCGCCGTTCCCGGCTCGAACGCCGCGGCTGGAAGATCGTTCCCTTCCGGCAGCTCGGTCGGTCCGCCGCCCGAGCAGCCCGCCAAGGCGGCCGCAACGAGCAGAATGACGAGCAGCAAGCCATGTCTGGCCATGTTCATGTCTCTCCCTCCTTCCTTAGTTGCGCATCACGAATTCTTGATAGATGACGGTGAAGAATGCCACGATCTGCTGGATCAAGCTGAAGAACAAGAGACAGAGGAACGCCATGAACCCCATGGCGACAACCGTCAGGGCAATCGTGCCGATCGTCTTGACCGGCGTATATTGATGCACCGTCATGTTCCCGACGAAGAGCAGATACATGGACCAAGCGAGCGCGACACTGTTCGAGAAGTAATAGAACGACGTCTCCTGCAGCGAGATCACGTTGCTGAGCCAGATCCAAGGGAAGCTGATCAGGAGCATCGGCACGAGCGCGAAGCAAGTCGAGGTGAAGATCTCCACGAACTTCCCTTCGCCGTCCATCAGCGTCGTGAGCGACCAGTTGGCAATGCACCAGAACAAGATCGGAATGACGATGTACATGATCTCCATCAGACTGTTCATTTCGCTCGGATTGTACAGATTGACCAGGAATCCGCTGTATTGGCTGCCCATGATGTTCGTGACAACCAGCAGGAACACGATCGCGAAGGAGATGATCAGATTCGTCTTTCTGGCCTGCTCATACTTGTGATCCCAGTAGCCGTTGAATGGATGCAAGGTCACATATAACGGGTATTTGATCAGCTCTCTATTCAATCGTAACGACCCTCTTTCTCCCCGTCTTCTTCAAGACCTTCCGGACGGTGATCCAGCCGAGGACCACGATGACGATCACCGTCATAATGACCGGAAAGTGCTCGCGCAGCACCTGCTTGCGATAGAGAAGGAATGCCTTCGAGTAGCCTGCTTGATCCAAGCTCCGCTTAAAATAGCCCAGCGACTCCTTATACTCTCCCTGCCTGAGCAGCGCTTTGCCGATGCCGGAATAGGCGAATTCCAGATTGGCATTCTTATTGATCGTCTGCATGTACAGCTCGAACGCTTGCTCTTCGTCGCCTCTGTAGTAGCTGCGGACCGCTTCGTTCAGTACGCGTCCGTAGTCGGTCGTCCGGAATACCGTGATCTCCCCGAACGCCTTATCCAAGACGAGGAAGTCGTCCCCGACCCGCTCGATCGCCGTCGGCGTGTTGAACTCGCCCAGCTTATTGCCGAGTCCGCCGAACACGTACATGAAATGGCCGTCGCCGTTGTACGTGAACACCCGACCTCGCTTGGAATCGAGCACGGAGTAGATCTCGCTGTCCGTCACGTCGATATCGATCAGTCGGGATGGGCCGATATCGTTCGAATACCGGATATCGCCGATCGGATCGAAGTAGCCGGTCCGCCGCAGAATGTCGTTGCCCTGCGCATTCAGCTTCTTAATCGTGTTGCCGAAAATATCGCCGTTCGTCGCATAGATGAAGCCTTCATCGTTAATGTCCAGGTTCGTGAACTCGGTCGGCGTGAACATCACCATCCGGCTCCGCTGCTCACGCGTAGACAGACGCTTCCAGAATAGCTCGACGGGGTCGACCCATACGCGGTTCGCGCCGATGAACGTCGTGAATGCGCCTTCCGTATTGAATTCCATGAAGCCGTCGAACACGCCGGTCGACATCACGTAGATGCGCTGCGCCTTGTCCATGACGACGCGCACGGGCTGGAACGTGAAGGTCGACTGCAGCAGCTCCGACTCCGGCGAATCGATGATCTTCACCAATTCCCCGTTCTGGTCGAGATGGACGACGCGTCGATTGCCCGTGTCGGCGATCAGAAGATGCTTCTGTTCGGTGACGAACAGCCCTTGGGGATTCGAGAACGTGCTAGGTTCCCCGCCCTGGTCGAACCCGTCGATCGTTGCCGTATGCCGGAACGCTCGATCCAGCACGACGACCCGATTGTTGCCGGAGTCCAGGACATAGATCTCATTGTCAGGCGTAACATGCATGTCGCTCGGTTCCTTGAACGCCCCTACGCCCAGCTTGGCGCCGTCCAGCAGCGTCGTCGCCTCATAGGCCGCCGGCGAGGCTACCGTATCTCCCCAGAACGAATAGTTATAGGAAGCTTCGCCTTCGCCCGCATGGGCCGCGGTTCCGCTTAAGCCCAACCCGCTGCCGATCAGTCCGACCAGCACGGCAAGGAACAGCACCCGTCTGCCTCTCTTATGTCTCATCGTGTGCACGCCCCCCTCTAATCCTTCATCCCGGAGGTCGCCATCGTCTGGATGACGCTGCTCTGCGAGATGATGAAGAGCGTGATCGGAACGATCATGAGCAGCAGCGCGACGGCTGCACCGACGCCTGCCCGCGCGATCCCTCCGGCTATTATCTGACCTAGTGCGTAATGAAGCGTCTTCAGGTTCTCGCTATAGATGAAGTTGCCGCCGTCCGTCCCCCATAGCATCGGGAACTGGAGGATCATGAGCGTCAGCCATGCCGGCTTGACGTTCGGCATGACGATGCTCCAATAGATTCGGTATTCGTTCGCGCCGTCGATCTTCGCTGCCTCGAGCAGCGCATCCGGGATCTGCTCCATGAACTGCTTCATGAGGAACAGTCCGAGCGGAAAAGCGAGCGCTGGCACGATAATCGACGCATGCGTGTTGATCCAGCCGAGCCAGGACATGACCATGTAGTTCGGAATGGCCGTTACATGTCCCGAGAACATCAGCGACAGCACGACGATGGAGAACAGCGTCTTCGAGCCCGCGAACCGGTACTTCGCCAGCGGGTATGCCGCCGCGGAAGCGAGCAGAATATGTCCCACTGTCCCGACCAGCGTAATAAGCAGCGTGTTGGCGATGTAACGCGACAGCGGCACCCACGAATTGCCCATTAACGCGAACAGATCGAAGAAATTATCCAGCGTCGGATTGAACACGAAGAAGCGCGGCGGGAAGATGAATATCTCATCGAGCGGCTTGAACGCATTGTTCACCGCATAGACGAGCGGCAATGCCGAGAACGCCCCGAATACGGCGAGGAGCGCGAACAGCAGGAAGCTGACGGTGAACGAGCGGTTCAGCTTCCTTGGCGCCCGCAAGACCGCCACCATTTTCATGACCATGGTCACTCTCCTACCTTTCGCAGCAATTTCTGTGTCAGCATGTTCGTCCCGATCATAATCCCGAACAGCACCGTCGCGATCGCCGATGCGTAGCCCATCTCGAAGCGGATGGTGCCGTAGTCCATCAGATGCGTGACGATCGTATGCGCCGCGTAGTTGACGCTCGGGAAGCCGGCCAGCGCGATCGCGATGTCGGCCACCGCCAGCGAGGCGGTAATCTGCATGACCGCGCCGAACATCAGCTGCGGACGCATGGAGGGCAGCGTAATGAACCACAGCTCCTGCCAGCGATTCTTGATCCCGTCCACGGCACCCGCTTCGATCAGCGTCCGGTCGATCGTCTGCAGCCCGGCGATGAAGGCCAGGAAGCTCGTGCCGAGGCTCAGCCACAGCTGCACGAGGATGACGATCGGCAGAATGTATTTCTCGTTCGTCAGCCACTGGATCGGCTCCAGAATGAAGCCGTAGTCCATCAGGAATCCATTCATGTAACCGTAGCTGTCGCCGGAGAACACGATGAGCCAGATGAAGAAGACGTTGCCCGAGATCGACGGCGCATAGAAGATCAGCGTCATGAATGCGCGCACCTTAGGCGACAGCTCGTTGATGATCCACGCGAATAGGAAACAGGCCACATAGCTGATCGGACCCGTCAGACACGCGAACATGAACGTATTCTTCAGGGCGATCATGAACACGTCGTCGTCAAGCAGCAGCCTGGCGTAGTTCTGCCAGCCGACGAACCGCGGAAATTCCAGCATGTTGAAATAGAAGAAACTAAGAATGAGCGAGAACACGACCGGTATGACCGTGAACGTGAAGAAGATCAACATATACGGACTCATGAGCAGGTAGTAATGCTTGTTCCTGCGAAGCTCGCTTATAGCCTGCGCCAGTCGGGACAGCTTCTTCGGATGGGCGAGGCTTGGCGCGACCTGGCGAGTTGTCTCTGCTTGCATCGGATTCCACCCCCTGACTAGTTCGGAAGATTAAACTCTTTGCGCTTGATGGCGATTTCGTCGTTGATGTACAGCACATAATCGGACAGCGCTTCCCGAGGGTTCTCGTTCGCGTTGACGACTTTACGGAAGGCGTTATCCAGATGCCGGCCCGTGAAGTAGCCGCCCGGCACTTGCGGAATGCCCCGCACCCATTGCCATTGGCTCTCCAGGTTGTTGTAATCCTTGACCGGCCACGGCAGTTCCTCAAGCGCCTCTACGTTCGCCGTCGGATAACGGGCCGCTTCGCCCATCAAGCCTTCCATTTCGCGCCCGTAAGCGATCTGGGTGTTCTTGTCCGTCCACCATTTCAAGAATTCCCATGCCGCGTCCTTGTCCTTGGCGTTCTCGAGCAGCATGACTGCGGTCGTATGGCTCGCGACTTCATGATTGATCGAGCCGTCCGCCTGCTCCGTGCCGGGAACGAGCGTGAATTCCCACAACCCCTTGATCTCCGGCGCCAGAACGGTAAGCATGTTATACGTCGTGTAATCCGCGATCCCGATCGGCATCTCGCCCGTCCGGAACCGGTTCGGGAAGTCCGCGAGAAGCGGGAACTTGTAGTTGGTATAGAATTGCGTCCACTTCTTGAACTGTTCCATCGCGACATCGGTGTCAAGCGCGCTCTTCTTGTCGCCGTCCCGGTAAAATTCCCCGCCGTTCTGATACAGTAGCGCCGCGAAGGCCGCATTCGGCACCAGGCTGGCATTGGTGCCCTCGATCGGCAGCCAGAATTCCATGTTGTGCTTCTGCAGGACCGAGATCATGTTGTAGAGGTCCTGCCAAGTCTCCGGCGGCGTCAAGCCCAGCTCTGCCAGAATATCCTTGCGATAGAACAGCATCGGGAACGACTGCTGCTCCGGCAGCGCATAGACGCCGCCGTCGTACTTGTACGGCGTGAGGCCGCTGTCGCGGAACCGTGCGGCGACCTCGTCGTAATCCGCGAACATCGTCAAGTCGGCTGCCGCGCCGCGCATCGCGTAGTTCACCGGCACGTCTTCGCCGATCTGCATGGCCACGTCCGGCCCTTCGCCCGCCAGCGTTGCCGGCAGCAAAATATTAGGCGGCACGAGCCGCAGTTGAACGGAGATGCCCGACTCCGGCGTGAAGGAATCGTCGATCAAGCCCTTCAGCACCTGCGCCTGGTCGCGGCCCGTCGTGATCCATACCGTAATCGTGCGCTGTCCCTCCGATGTATTGCCGATGCTGTCGTAATCCTCGGTATAGGAGGCAATATAGGCGCCAAGCTCATGCTTCACTTCCGCCAGGAAGCTCGCTTCCGCGCTCGGCAGCTTCTTGTCGGGGGACGCTACGACCAGGTAATCCAGCGTGAGCGGCTGCTCGCGTACGGTGAGCATCCAGGTTCCGAGCCCGCCGACGTTGATCTTGAACGAGTTCAGACGGTTCGGCACGGTCTCCGGATATTTCGTCATCTCGTTCAGTTGGCGCACCATCGTATGCAGCACCGCAACCTTGTCGCTTTTCTCGCCAGTCGATTTTTCCAGATAATCCGCTACGCTCTGAATCGTCTCGGCTTGCTCCTTAAATACGCTGACCATATCCGGAATCCGCTTCTCCAGCTGATAGTCGCGGAGAGGGTCCGGCGTATTGGACGTAATCATCAGAATTTTGCGGTACATCTCGTTCAGCTGCAGCACGCTGGACTCAATCGTGCGGAGCAGCGGCGCGATCTCGCCGAGCGAGACCATCATGCGGATCTTGTGCTTGCCTTCCGTCAGATGGAAGAGGTAAGGTTCCTCTTCGCCCAATACGCGCATCTTCCAATCCATATCGAAATCGAATCGGAGGCGCTTCATTTCCTTGAACGGATATTCGCCGTCGATCGTCAGGCTTCGCGTCGCGTAGACCCCGCGCAGTTGATCTTGCTTCTGCTTCAACGCGATCTGATACAGCCCGTCCTCTTCCACGTCGATCTCCCATTCGATCCACTGTCCCGGCAGCTTCCAATTCAAGCCTCCGATCGTATTGACCCGGATCTTGGATACGTTGTACGGGATGACGGTCGGGCTGGACCGGTCGGATACCGGATAGAGCGTAGGGGACGACTTGTATGTCGCTTTCTCCGCCTGAATCACCATATATTGATCCTTAACGGGCTTCAGCCCGCTGTTGTCGTATTCGCGCTTCAATTGTTCGTACGTCTTCAATTCCTGCTCCTGGTACAATTCGATATAATCGATTGCCATCGGCTCTCGAAGTGCCGTCAATGTCAACGTCTGCGTTCCTTGTTCAAAATAGAAAGCGTACGGCTCGTCGTAATAACCGTATCTGTCCGTGATGGACGCGGTCTGCCAGATCGGCCGTTCGATCTGCCGCGGCCGCAGTTCATTGTCCCTGTCGTCTCGCTGTATCTCGTCTAGCCGGTCGGCCCAGACCCGATCGAACAGCACGATATCCGCGCCATGGAACGGAACTTCGCCATTGATGGCAACCTGCCGTTCGATTGCCGAGCTCTTGCCCTCGATCGGCAAATAGTGGATGCGAACGCTGTACAGCCCAGCCTTGCTGACCGGGATGTCCCAACGGATGTCTCCCGCTTCCGGCGTGATGACCGCAGTGCCATCGAGACCTTGCAGTCCTTGCTCAATCGTGAATCCGTCGCCGTCTATGCCGGCATAATGCTCGCCCTCGACGCGGATGACTTCATCCGGCCGTTCCGCTTGCGCGTGTCGCTTCAGGTATTGGTCGTATCCATCCTCCGCATCCGCGTCCGTTACGGCTGTGAAGTCAGCCATCGCCGCTTGAACGAGGCCGGTATTCGGCGAATTCGAAGGGTTGATAGCCCAAATGGACAAAAAAAATACGGCAAGTACCAGTATGGCGATGACGTAACGCTTCTTACGGATGCTCAACGCTTCTCCCCTCCTGCAGCATGCATGTTGGAAAAACTTCCGGCAGTCCCCGATAGATCGCTCTACATGGGACTGCCGGCCTTGCTACCGCTTAACTATTACTTGCCATATACCTCATCAATCGCTGCTTGGAATACCGGCTTATACTTCTCGACGACTGTCGATACCGATGTTCCGGCGTTCAGCTCGCCAAGGAAGTCGTAATAGCCGAGGTTCGGGAACGTGTTATGGTCAAGCACGAGCAGGTTCGGCTGTACCATCTTCGCGTTGTTGATGTCGTCCTCGTTGGAGAAGTTCGACTCGAACGAAGCTTGGCCCGGGTAATCGTACATCGATTCGATGTCGTTGATTTTCTCCCAGATGTACATCAATTGTTCAGGGTTCTCGACGGCCTTCGGAATCGTCAGCGCTTGGAGAAGCCCTTCATAAGAGTAATATTCGGTTGCGCTCGGGCCCTTAGGGAACGGTACGAAGCCGATATCATAGTCCGGCATATCCGTCTTCAAGCCGCCAATTTCCCACATCGCGCCTGCATACATAAGGGTGTTTCCTTGGCGGAAATATTGACCTGGCTCCGTCCAGTCGCCGCCCTCCGTCGGTCTTGCGAATTGCTCGGTTGCCATGCGGGAAACGAAGTTAAGCGATTCCAAGAGAGCCGGATCGTCCAGATTATGCTTGTCTCCCTTAGTCAGCTCTGTCTTGTTGGAATACAGCGCTTGGTCGAGAAGCGATGGATTCGCGAGTCCCCACGTATCCAGCTTGCCGTCGTTGTTCGTGTCCTTGTTCGCGTCCTTCGCGGTCTGGATGAACGTCTCCCAGTTCCAGTTGTCCTCGTTGACGAACTCTTGCGGCGACTTGATGCCGAGCTGTCCGAGCAGCGTCCGGTTATAGAAGATGCCTTGCACGAGGTTCGCTTGATCTTCCGTGAAGCCGTAGCCTCTTCCCTCATACGTATAGAGGTTGTTCGTCATGTTCTGGTTGAAGGCACGCTCATTCTTCGTATACTCGTCGATCGGCCAGAGCAGATCTTGCTTGACCAGCGTCGGAACCGTGTAGGTTTTGCCGAGACGGACGATATCGCCGATCGGTTCGCCTGCCAGCAGCGAAGCCGTAACCTTCTGCTGATATTCGCCGTAGTCGATCGCAATGTACTCCACCTTGAAGTTGTGCTTTGCCATCAGCGCTTCCAGATTCGCCTTCTTCGCGATGTTGTCCGGATTGTCTTCGCCGATCGTCATGTCCCACCAGGACACGATCTTGATCGTCTTGCCGCCCATGTCAAAATCCATTTCAGGCGTACCCGTGACTTCTTCTTCGCCGGTGTCCGTGTTGGCTGGCGTGTTGGTGCTGTTCCCCGCTCCGTTGTTCGAAGCTCCGTTGTTCGTGGTACCGTTGTTCGTTGCATTATTGACTGTGTTCGTGTTCGAACCGCTGCTGCATGCCGCGAGCACGAGCATCAATGCGCATAACAGCACCATCATTTTGCGAATCCGCATTCCTGTATCCCCCTTATTGAGATTGACTACAACGAAAGTGTAGCGCTTACAATCGGAGAGCCACAACCTGTCAGAGCCTAGCTGTTCAACCTGTCAAATTATAGGTTCTGCGTACGGGACAAGACCGTTTGCGGCATGCCAAATCCAAGAAGTAAACAACGGTGAGGGATGCAAAGAAATGCACGTTGTTCCGAAATCGCTTCCTTCGCATAATGAAAGCGTAGTCTTCTTGATCCTGCTTAAGCGAACCTGAAATGCTGCATATGCAAGGGAGGTCAATCATCGTGCACAAGATGCTGCTCGTTGATCCGAAACGACGTACAGAGCAGAAGATCCAGTCGCTGCTGGATTGGGATCGTCTAGGAATCGCGATGGCGTATGATCCGGTCGCATCGGCTGATCCGATCGCTTGGATCGACACGGAAGAACACGCGCTCGTCATGATCAACATGGAAGGCGCCGAGGATGAAGGGATGGATATTTGCGCACGGATTCGGGAGAACAGCCGCATCCCGATCCTGCTTGTCGGGGGACGCAATGATTTTGAATTCGCCCGCAAGGCGCTCTATCATCAAGCGAACGATTACCTGCCGCATCCTATATGCGCGGACGACTTGGCGATCAGTCTGCGGCATGTCACAGAGAGGCTGGAGGCTCATGTCTCGCCCGATAAGAAAGCGCTGTCAGAACCGTCTGCGGGCAAGGACGCGCAGCCGCCGTCATCGGTCAGCATCATCGAGAAAGTGAAGGAATACGTGGACGAGACGCTCCATCAGAGCATCACGCTGAAGGAAATATCGAATGTGCTGCACTTTAACTGCTCCTATCTGGGGCAGAAGTTCAAAGTGCACGAGAACATGACGTTCAACGAATACTTGCTGCGGCAGCGCATGGAGCGCGCCAAATATCTGCTCGAGCATACCGACATGAAAGTGTACGAAATCGCGAGCGAAGTCGGCTATTCCGAGATGGACTGGTTCTACAAGAAGTTCAAAACCTACACGGGCGTAAGCGCGAACGAGTATCGCAAGATGATCTCGATCACGGCTTGATTCGATGCAAACCTTCAGTCATACCAGACCGCCAGGGACCGATGTCCCTGGCGGTCTTCTGTCTCCGGCAGTCTCCAATTCGAGCCGACCAGCGCTGCTGGTATTCGGATTTGCCGACTCGCATGCCGCTATCTCCCTGCTCCCCCGTTGTAGTTCGGATTCGCCGACTTACTTGCCGCCTCCGTCCTCCCCACACCGCTGTAGTTCGGATTTGTCGACTTACTTGCCGCTATCTCCCTGCTCCCCGCTGTAGTTCGGATTTGCCAACTTACATACTGTAACCGCCCTCTTCCACCGCTGTAGTTCGGATTCGCCGACTTGGAGCTCGATTTTCGAAGCATGCCCTCATTTTGGGCGCTCTAAGTCGACTTTTCAGCACTACAGCTACCCTCCGGACGTGGCAGACTTCGCTAAGTTGGCTAAATCGAACTACAGCTATCTCAGCGCAAAACCGCATGACGGTTGTACGCCAGTTTGCAGTTCCTCGATGGCGAAATGAATTCAATTTTTCGTATTCATTCACCCGGGTTCGGGAACACCAACTCGATTTTTCGTATTCGATCACTGCTCAGCACAGCCGACGGATGACCGAACAGCGAGGCAAGTCTTGTTGCGCTGCTCTTATTCGGATTTGCCGACTTACATACTGTAACCGCCCTCTTCCACCGCTGTAGTTCGGATTAGCCGAATTGGGGGTCGATTTTCGGAACATGCACCTATTTCGGACGTTCTAAGTCGACTATTCAGCACTACAGCTACTCTCTGGACGCGGCAGGCTTCCCTAAGTTGGCTAAATCGAACTAGTGCACTCCCAAACAGGGCAAAATCTCAAGCCTCACTACAACAAGCCTTCTAGCCCACGGCACACCGCGGGCTTGAAGGCTTGAATCGTTACTAATTACGCCTATTACTCCCCAAGCTGCAATACGCCGATGACGGTCAGATTCGACCAGGACAATCCGGAGACGTCGTTCCAGATCGCCACGCTGTCGCGAACGCCGTCATCGTTGGCATCGTCGTTGACCTGCACGTCGAAACCGATGACGGCACCCGCCTCAGGCGCGCCTCCTGTCCATGCGATGGAAGCCTCCACGACATAGCCGTTCTCCGTACGCTTCGCGGCGGACACCAGATTGCCGCTGAGCGATCCCGGGCTGACGGATGGCTCGTTGTCGAAGTTGATCCGGTATTGACCGTCATCCGCGTCATAATTGGCTGTTCGCGCATGATTCTGGTCGACGAAGATTTCGACCGAATCCTGCTCCCATACGTTCGCGCTGCGCTTCGTGAGCGCCGCGTCAGTCACTTCTGCAAGCACGTACAGCCTTCCTGCGTCCCACAGCGTCCGTACAGATGCCGTCGCGCCGCTAGTCCCCTGCACCCAGCGATCCGTCTGGATCACTTCTGCCGAGTTCCAGATGTCATCCGTCTCGCCATCGACCACAGGCGTGCCGACAGCTGCCGTCGCCATGCGCGGGCCCTCCACGAAGGTCAGCTCACCCCAGCGGGAAGGATTGCTTGCTTGCGCATTCGATGCGTCGTTCCAAGAGGTGACTGCTAGCACGCTGCCGCTTCGGTCCGCGACCCTGACCTCGAATCCGATCGTCGAACCGAGCGCCACGCTGTCAGACGAGATCGCCGCCTCGATCCGATAGCCGCCGTCGATCTTCACTGACGTATATTCCGCCGTCTTATGCGGATTCGCGCCGCTGCGGCGCAACGCATACTTCCGATCGTCGGCCCCGAGGCTGTCCGTCTTGCCGTTATCGGCGTCGATGAAGATCTCCACCGCATCGTTCCCGTTCACGGTCGTATCGAACACGTCCGCCAGCACGTTGAGCCGTCCCGGCTCCCACAGCGTCTTGATCGTCGCCACGGTGCGTCCTTCCGACTGAACCTGGATAGGCTTAGCCCAGCTCCATGCGTCATCCAGCTGGCCGTCGATGCATATGCAGCCTTCGGAAGCTTCCGTCTGCTTCGTCATGACCGGCACCTTGGACGGGTCGACCAGCGCCCAGTAGGCATACTTCGCCTGCAGCCGTTCGTCGAACAGCAGCGGCCAGTTGTTGCGATCAACCGGGAACGTTCGAAGCCATGTGTTCAGATCGTCCTTGCCCCAGAAGATGACGGCGGTAAGCTGATCCGCATGCTTCTCGAACACGTCGAAGATTTCCTTGTATCGATACGCTTGTACGATCTTGAGATCCTCCGGGAACGTCTCGTACGATTGCGAGTCGTTCGTGTAGACGCTCATATCGAGCTCGGTGACCTGCTGCTCGATGCCGAGGTCCCGGAATGCCTGCAGCATGTCGTCCAGCTCCTGAACGGCCGGGTTCGCGATTCCGATATGCGTCTGATGACCGACGCCATGCACCGGAATGCCCTTTGCCTGCAAACGCTTGATCAAGTCATACAGCGCTTGCCGCTTGTTCGGAATATTCGTGTTGTAGTCGTTAATGTACAGCTTCGCATCCGGGTCCGCCGCATGGGCATATTCGAACGCTTTTTCGATAAACTCCTCGCCCGCGATCTGGTACCACAGGCTGTTGCGCAGGCCGCCCGGCTGCCCGTCGCCCACTTCGATAACCTCGTTCACGACATCCCATGCGTAGATCTGCCCCTTATAGCGGCCGACGACCTCGTCGATATGACGCTTCATCCGCTGATAGAGCAGCTCCTTGCTCGCCAGATTGCCGTTCTCGTCGTAGAACACCCAATTCGGCGTCTGGCTATGCCAGATCAGCGTATGGCCGCGCGACGCAATGCCATTCGCTGCCGCAAAATTCACGATCTTGTCCGAACGCGTGAAGTTGAACTGTCCTTCGGTCGGTTCGGTGGCGTCCCACTTCAGTTCATTGCCGGCCGTGATGCTATTGAAATGCTTCTTGACCAGCTGCGCATCCGGGCTGTCCGGATCCTCGATCTCGCCGACTAGCAGCGCGGCCCCGAGCAGGAACTGATCGGCATACAGATCCTTCAGATTCGGAATGTCATGCTGGATGACGATCGGCTCCGGATCGGGAATGCGCTCGATCCGGACATCGTCCACGTAGAAGTCGAGCGTCGGATTGTCGAAGGACTCCAGATAGAGACCGAGCGACTCGGCCGGCTGCTTCAGCGTATATTGGCCCGATAATTGGACCCAACCGCTGTCGCTTGCCGTCTTGCCGTTGACATGCTCGTAGAACGACTCCCCGCCCGACTGGCGCTGGATGAGCACCGACACGGTCGATGCCGGCAGTCCCGCAGGCAGACGGACCCAAGCCGTGATCGCATACGTCTTGCCGACCTCCATCACGCCCGGCAGATTGACGATCGGCCCGTTCCAGCCCTGCGTCCTGCCGGTGACGGATAAGCCGTACGATCCGGAATGGGCAGCCGTCCCGTTCACGGCCAATACTTCGTTGCCGCCGCGGCCTCCCCAGCCTTGCAGCGTGCCATCCTCGTAATCGAATGACACGGCTTCCGTCTCAGCTCCCGCCGTCTTCGGCAATGTGCTCAGCGACAGGGACGTCAGCAGGAGCACGGCTGCGGTGAGCAGCGAGAACGGCCTTTTTACCTGATGCAGCTTCATTCATACACCTCGTTCCCTAAGTTTGATAGCGCTTACGATACAAAATGTATCACCAACCTGCCGCAAAAACTACCTTATCGAATCTACGAAATGACCTGTCATTTGCTAGATCGCAAAAAAAGAAGCAGACGGGCGTCACCCCGTCTGCTTGCCTTCCGGCGGATAGAGCACGATCCGGCCGTCCTCCATCTCCACCCGAACTTTGTTGCTGTCCTTGAACCCTTCCGCGTCCATATAGCCCGCTGGAATCTGCAGGCGGCCCGCCTTGTCGACGACCGCATACTCGACATGGCTCTCCGGCTCCTGCTGGCTAGCCTCCTCGGCCTCGAGCTGCGCAAGCTCCTCCGCGTAGGATGTCCGACGGATCATCTCGGCCGACGTCTTGCCGTCCCGAATCTGGACGACGCGATCCACCTTGCGCGCAAGCAGCGGGTCATGCGTAACGATGACGATCGTGATGCCGATCGTCCGATTGAGCGTCCGGAACAGATCCAGCACCTGATTCGACGTCTTCGTATCCAAGGAACCGGTCGGCTCGTCGGCCAACAAGAGACGCGGCTCGTTCGCGAGCGCGATGGCGATCGCGACGCGCTGCTGCTCCCCGCCGGACAGCTCGCTGAGCTTGTTCCGCAGCCGATGGCCGAGACCGACCGCTTCCAGCAGCTCGATCGCGCGTTCCCTCCGGCGTCTGCCCCGCAGAAGAATCGGCAGCTCGACATTCTCGAGCGCGGTCAGGTACGGGATCAAGTTGCGCGCATTGTTCTGCCAGACGAAGCCGACCGATTCCCGCTTATACTTGACCAGGTCCCGCTCGCCGAATGCAAGCAGATCCTTGCCGTCCACATGCAGCTTGCCGGCAGACGGCTTGTCGAGCCCCCCCAGCATATTGAGAAGCGTCGACTTGCCGCTGCCTGAATTGCCGATAATTGCGGTTAGTTCGCCCGACTCCACTTGCAGGTCAAGGCCCTGCAGAGCTACCACTTCCAGATCGGCCGTCTTGTAGATCTTGACGAGTCCCTCGCAATGGATCATGTGCTACTCCTCTCCCAGCTTAAGCGCCTGCGCGATCCGGACACGCGACAAGCGGTAGCCCAAGATCAGCAGCCCGATGCCCAGCGTGAACCCGACGATGCCGTAGAGCTGCAGATAGTCGCTTAATTGACGGACAATCTCGAACGGCGGTACCTGCTCTGCCGTAGCGAACGACATCTCGAACAGCGGAACGAACAGGTCGCTGGTCAAGTTGCCGATGAGCACGCCGATGAGTACGGCTGCGCCGGATGTCAGCAACTGCTCGCTAATCAGCATGCCGATGACCTGCAGGAACGGTATGCCCATCGCCCGCAGCACGCCGTATTGCAGCGTGCGGCCGGACAGCGTGAGCACCCAGAACAACAGGAAGCCGAAGAAGCTGATCAGCATCGAGATGACGAAGCCGAGCGTCATGACGCCGTTGATCGCGAGCCGGAACGGATCGTTCTTCGAGGCGATCAGTTCCTGATTCGCATCGCGGAAGCTTACGACCCGGACGTCATTCTCCGCAAGCTGATCGTAGATCGAACGGCCGGACACGCCTTCCTTCAGCTTCAACCATACCTCATAAGGCTCCAGCGCGAGCCGATTCTGAATGGCGCCCAAGTGGCCGACGATCAGATGGGGCTTCTGAAGCTGAAGGCGCCCGTTGTCATTATCATTGCCGACAGGCAGCGGATTCCAAGTCGGCCAGTAGTCGATAATGCCATAGACGGTGAACTGGGCTTGATCCAATCCGTCCCAGTTCATCCGAATCGGATCGCCCGGCTTCAGCTTGGCTGCCTCCGCAATCGAGCGAGAGATCAGTACCGCCCGCGGATTCGGAGCGATGACATTCAGATATCCGTTCATCGGATAATCGAGCAATCCGTCCTTCATCCAAGCCGTTGACCCGTATGCCTTGGTATCGATGTCGATCTAGGTCATCGTACCGGCCGTGCCGGACTTGGGCTCGACGAATCGAGCATCATCCTTGCGGAATACGCGCGCGACCGACTCCACCCCATCCAGTTCCATGAACGGCTGGAACGGCGGCTCGGTATATTGAATCCGTCTCGATTCGGCGAACCCGCCGCTCTCCTGCTGCGGCATTCCTTGCCCCATGGAGACCGATGGAGGCGCATCGCTCTCCCATCGCGTCGTCACGGCGATATCCGCACCGATCCCATACCGGATCTTGCTCTCCATATTGTCGTTGATCGTGCGGGCTGCATTCGCGCTGAACAGCCCCGTTGATACCGTCAAGATCAAGAACACCTTGATCGTCAAATATTGGCCCGAAGATCGGCTGATCTGCACAAGCGTATGATAGAGCGCAGGCGGCCACCATCTCCGTCCGGCCCAATAGATGAGGCGGATGAACCATGGATAGACGCGCAGCGCGAGCAGGCCTCCGCCAAGCGCGAATACCGCAGGCATCAGGAAGAGCAGCGGGTCCGTCTGCAGAGCGTCCGAATCAAGCGCCAGCCGCTTAAGATCTTCCTGCCGCTTCGTAAAGTTGTACAACAGATAGATCGCGATCGTCAGCAGGATCACGTCCAGGCCCGTCTTATGCCAGAACGACATGCGGTCTGCCCGAGCCGACTGCTGCTTATGTCCGACGATGCTGACGCGCGTCGCCAGGAATGCCGGGATCAGAATGAGCAGAATCGCTCCGGCAACGGCGTACGCCGCAACCGTGAAGGCGCTGCTCGTCAGGCTGACCTCCAGCGCGGAACGCTGGACGAACGACAGGAAGCCGTTGGCAGCACCCAGCACCTTCGTAAAAGCGATCCCCACATAAGGCCCGGCCGCCAGCGCGCCGGCTCCCAGCATGACGTTCTCGATGGTATAGGCTGCCATTATCTGCAGTCGGCTGGCGCCGCGGCTCCGCAGCACGGAGATCTCGGTCTTCTGCCGCTCGATGATCAGATTGGCGGTCATGTACAAGTAGAACATCAACATCAACATGACCGGCGAATACAGCGAGAGCATCATGACGTCGAGCTTATCTTGCTGGCCTAGATAGGCAGCAGCCGTGCGAGAAGCGGGAATGTTGACCTCGTCTACGCCGAGCCGCCCGCGGAAGTAACGTTTGATATCCCGATCCGTCTGGATGAACTGTTCGACGTTCTCGACCTTCAATTGCTCGAAATTCAGCGCATATCGCCACTCCAGTCCGGAGAGCGGAAGCTTCCCGCCTTGGGTGAATTCGCGCTCGAACTGATCGTACGGAATCAGGAAGCCGTCGCTGATCTCGTCAGCCAAGAACGGCAAGTAACGGTCGGCGTCCGGATCCGTATCCATGATGCCGACAGGCACGACCCGGAAGCGGACCTGTTCGTCCTGCGGCGACTGCGCGATCAATTCCTCGCCGAGATCGCGCTTCGCCGCCAGCAGGAACTTCTGCGTCACGAGCGCCTCGAAGACGCCGTCCGATCGTTCGACAGGCATGCGGCCGTCGACCAGCCGCACGCGCTCCTCCATATCGGACAATGCCTTGAATGCGCCTGCCGTATTCTGCGACTGAATCTCCTGTTCGGACGCATCCGCGCCGTAGACGTTCAATCGCTGCGTGAATCGCTGCTGATAGTAGGACAGGGCTTCGAGCCCCATCCGCTCGGGAATCAGCTTGACGAACCGGTCGGCTTGACCGATGCGCTTAATCACGTTCTCGTCCATCTGCTGCGAGGAGATCGTCGTCATGATCCGCACGTAGCCCGGATAGACGGAATCGCGGTCCTGAACCGATTGCAGCTCTTTGTATAGCGTCCGCTGCAAGACAGCGTGGGAATACAGCGGCATGGAGCTGAATAAGGCAACGCACAGGGTAAGGCCGAACCACAGGTTCAGCTGGAGCCACTTGTTCTTCGCCATCTTGCGGAGGATCATCGTCCATAAAGCCATCTCTTCACCCCATCCCTCGCGCCCGCATGGCCGGGCATCTCGCCTTAGTTGTTCAGAATCACCTTCTGGCCTTCTTCAAGGCCCTTCACGATCTCGACCTCGGTCGGCGTAGCCAGCCCGATCTCGATATCCATATCTTTGCGGCGTTCGCCTTCCGCAATCTGAACGTAATTGCGCCCCATGTAGGAACGTACCGCCGTCCGAGGCAGCACGATGACATTCTCTCGATTCTGCAGCGGGATCGTCATCTCCGCGCTGTGCCCGACTTGGACATCGAGCGGGGGATCGTCGATGCTGAGGACGATCGTCACGCTGTTCCGCTCTTGCTTCGCGGGATCCGCGCCAAGCGGCGTACTGGACGGGGTCTGCAGCACCTTGCCCGTATAGGCCTTGCCCTTGTACTTCAAGGACGCCGGCATGCCGACTTCCAGCGCCTGCAGATCCTTCGACTCCGATGCGACATACGTCAACTGCACGCTCTTCGGGTCCGCAACCGTGACGATCGGCTGATAGGCCCCAACCGAATCGCCCGTATTCAATGCCTGCACGAAGATCACGACACCCGTAATCGGCGAATAGAGCTGCGCTTTATCGAGACGGCCTCTCATGGCCTGCAGCGACTTCTGCTCCCGGATCATGTCGATCTCCCGCAGCCTTAGATCGGTCTCGTTCGCGCCGTTGTTCTTGGCTTGTCTATAGAGGAGCTGCGTCCGTTCCACGTTAAGCTGCTGCAGTTCTACCTGCAGCGCAAGATCACCCGTCTCGAGCTCCGCGAGCAGATCCCCGGCCTCAACTTCATCGCCCAGCTTCACGTTGATCGACTTGATTCTGCCGCCGGACTCCTTGAAGGACATCGCTTCCACCTCCGAGGAGATGAAGTTCGCCGTTCCACGCAGGAAAGTCTGTATGTTCCCGCGCGACGCCTCCACGATATCCAGCTGTTCTTGCGCCGGTTCGACGAGCGGAGGCTGGAACGGCGCCTCCTCGACGGGAAGCAGCGAGCAGCCGGTGAGCGCAAGCGATGCTGCCATCACCGCCGCCAGAAGCTTCGAAGCCCGGAGGCCTCGCATCGGTCCGCTAAACATTGGTAAGTTCTTGATTCGTCTGCTGCGCAATTCGCCCATCCTCCAATTCGAATACGTAATCGACCAGCTCCATGATGCCGGGATCGTGCGTCGTCATAATAATCGTCATGCCGGTGTCGGTCACGAGATCGCGGAAGACGCGCATGACCTGCAGCCCCATCCGCGTATCGAGCTCCGCTGTCGGCTCGTCCGCGATCAGCAGCACCGGCTCGTGCGCGATTGCCCTAGCGATAGCGACCCGCTGCTGTTCGCCGCCGGAGAGCTCCGAAGGCCGATGCTTCATGCGTTCCCGCATGCCGACGCGTTCCAGCGCCCGCTCTGCGGCTTCGCGGTTGCCTTTGACCGGCGCACCCGCGATGCGCAGCCCGAATTCGACATTCTCGTATGCGGACATCAAGGGCACCAATCCGAAGGATTGGAACACCAATCCGATCTCCTTGCGCCTAAGACTGCTCCGTGCTGCCGCAGTCATGCTTGTAATATCCCTGCCGCGAAAAATAACTTGCCCTTCCGTCGGTTCGTCAAGCGCGCTCAGTATGTTGAGCAGCGTCGTCTTGCCGGAGCCCGACCTCCCCTTCAAGGCCGTTATGCTTCCGGGCCTGATCCCGAGCCGAATATCCGCCAGCGCGGTGACTGCGGCGTCCCCTCTGCCGAAGACGCGCTTGATTCCGGTTGCCTCTAGGATCAAGCCGCCGCTCTCGACGTCCCGTCCTTCTTCCCGAACGGACATTCGATCTCCCCCAATCTGTCCTCGAATAGCTGGACACAGCTTTCACTCTGCCATTCTAGCGTTAATAAGCCGCTAACAATACCTGTCGATTCTCGGGTGTTCACCTGATAAATCGTAGTTATTCCGCCCCATGCAAAAAGAAGATCGCGCGCCTGCATGAACAGCCAGGGCGTGATCTTCTTCCTGTACGAATAGAGGTTGCGCGATAATCGTTATTTCGTGAATTGCCACCAGTCGAACTTGAGCAGCTGCTCGCCAGGCTGCCCGCGGAACACGAAGTAGAGGTCGTGCACGCCTGCCGCGCCGGTCACTTCTTGCGAAGCTACAACCCATTCATCCGATTTGCCTGCAGCCGGAACGGTTAACGTGCCGATCAGCTGGCCGTCTAAGCCGTCCAATCGCAGTTCGATCTGTCCGCCTGCGCCGATGCTCTGAACGGCCGCCTCAATGGCGGATGCGCCGCTTCCGAAGTCGACCTTCGACACCGCGATCCAATCTCCGTTCTCGATGGCGGCGACCGCCATTTGTCCGTGCGATCCCTCACCCGAGCCATGCGGCTCGACTTCGATTCCGGCATTCCATGCCATCGTCTCAGCCTCTACCCGCGCGTAAGGGTCAAGCGGCTTCAGCTGCTCCACGCCCTTCATATCCGCCTCGACCTTCTGAATCGTGCCGTCCTCTTGGAAGACGACCGGGTTCAGATGCGTCGAACGGTAACCGCGCGGCACGCCCATTGCCTTGGACAGCGTCTGTGCGTGATAGGCGATATACCACGTATCATGGAACTGGAACATCACATGATGATTGTTGCCCCCCACGCCGAAGAAATGGCCGGGATTTTTCAGAATCGTATCTTGATACGTCCATGGTCCCATCGGGCTGTCGCTCGTCATGTAAGCAATCTCGCCTGCCGGCGGGCTCCCTTCCGGGCGAACGCCGTTATAGAAGTTCGAGCAATACGTATAGTAGTACGTACCGTTCACTTTGTTGATGCCGGCGCTCTCGAACATGAAGGGTGCCGGAATCGCAGCCGCTTCGCCGATCACGCTGGTCATGTCAGGACCCAGCTCCATGACGCGCCCCGTATTCGGCATCGCGTCCTGTCCTTCCGGGATGCCCCCGCCGAAGTAGATGTAGGCGCGGCCGTCGTCATCAACGAGCACGGCCGGGTCGAACAGCCAGGTCACGCCTTGCGCGGCCGGCGACGATCTGGCGATCAGCGGCTTGCCGATCGGATCGACCCAAGGCCCTGTCGGACTGTCGCTCGACAGTACGCCGATTCCGCTCGCATTGTTGGCGAAGTAGAGGAAGAACTTGTCTTTCCCGTCGATGACCTTGTGAGCCGCTGCCGGCGCCCACGATTGCGTCGCCCATTTGGCTGCGCCGTCGGGACCTGCCGCATGCACAGCGCCATGGTCCGTCCAGTTCATCAGATCGTCGGAGGAGATAACCGACAGCTTATTGATTTTGGCATATGTATTGTCTTTGACATTGCCTTCAGCGTCGTATTCGAATTGATCGTACGTCGCATACACATATACGCGATCCTTGTAGACCAGCACGTAAGGATCCGCGCCGAATTTATGCGCGACAAGCGGATTGCCGTTAGGCGGCAGCTTGCCTACCGCGATCGTCTCGCCTTCGGGAAGCCCAGCCTCTATTTTGTCCATACCCATCTCTTCCTTCACCTCATCATTCATCTTCTCGGTCGGTTCCTGTCGCGCCTCTTCTACTGCGCCGACTTCCGGTTCCGACCTGGAGTCCATTGTACGATACACCATTAGCAGCACCGCTGCAATAGCCACGACCGCGACGGCCGAGACAACTACCCGCTTCCGCATGATTCGCTGCACCTCAGTCCCACTTCATTCCCTCACAAGTGTAAGGCATGCCTAGGCAGGGAACAACCTGTCGATCATGTCCGGAATACCTGCCGAATGCTAGATTTCGATCATCCGGCGCTCAGGCTGTCGCGATATTCCTGCGGCGTCATGCCCGTCATTTTCTTGAAGAAACGCGTGAACGAGTGGGCAGCCTCGTAGCCGACCGCATCGGACACGTCCCGGATCTTATGGTCGCCGTTCTCGAGCAGCTTCTTCGCCGTCACGATCCGGCACTTATCGATATACTCGGATAGGTTGATGCCGCGTTCCTGCTTGAAGAATCGGGACAGGTACGAGGGATTAAAATAATGAATTTCGGCTAATCGCACCAAGGACAGATCCTCGCTGATGTGTTCTTCGATATATTGGCAGATGCGGTCGATGATCTGCGAAGCTCGGTCCCGCTCTTCCGCTTGCTTGTATTGGAACACCGTCTCCGCGATCTGCCGCAAGTATCGGAAGCCGTCCCTCATCGTCGCATGATCGTCGAGGCGCAGCAATTTTCCGCTCTCCTCGATTCTGTCATGCAAGCCCAACCGATTCACGCATGAATAGAGCGCCAATGCGACGGAGTAATACGCTTCGGCCGTCCTCCGTGCAGCCGTGCAGCCGTTGTTCTCCAGCATCGCGTTCGTCAATTCCGTCAGCAACTCGTAGAATTCCGCCGCCCTTCCTGCTTCGAGATGCGCAGCCATCTGCTCGGCCTTATGCACCGGCGCATTGCCTTCCCTGCCCGGGACGCTCTCCGATACGACTGGCTGGTCGCGCAGAATCATCGATACGCCTTCCCCGAGCTGCAGCTGCTGCAAGCGGCGCAGGCGCTCGTACTGCGAAGTGACCATGCTCCAATCGCAGCTTGCGCCGCTGATCGTGAAGGCAACCTTCAGATCCAAGGAAGCGCGGCAGGCTTCTTGAATCAGCTCTACCGTCCCCTCCAGATAGGGAATGAGCCGCTCGTCCAGTTTCTCTTCCGCATTCGGTGAGCGCTGGAGGAACCATAGAATATCCCCGTATCTGTCCACGATGCCGATGCTGTTCGTATGCTCGGATAAGTGGGCTTCCCAGATCCACCTTACCGATTGCAGCATTCTGCTTCGCTCGGAATAGGTCTTCCCTTTCCCTTCGCGGACGTTCAGCCGCCCTAACGCCAGCACGACCGGTTGATCCGGATTCAGGCTCATGTTCAAGCTCCGGAAGTCGCGGAGCAGCGTCTGCCGATCCGCGCACCACGCGTGGCTCTCCTGGAGGAGGCTTCGCATATAATCTCCCTGCGCCATGAATTCGAATGCATGGACCTGTTCGCGGGACTTCTCGAGCAGCTTATACTCGAGCTGGCTCTTATGAAGCTCTTCCATGACTTCGCGCACGGTGTCCTGCACCTTCGCATACCCGTCGGTCTTCAGCAGATACTTGACGTTCTTCATCTGGATGGCTCTGTACGCATATTCGAACTCGCTGTGACCGGTCAAGAAGATGACTCTGCATCTCGGCCAATAGGCCAGGATGTTCTCTGTCATCTCCATCCCGTTCATGCCCGGCATCGCAATATCGGTGAGCACGATATCGATTCGCGTGCGCGACATCCAATCAAGCGCTTCCCGCGCGGAATAAGCACGACACACATCCAGTTCCTCCGGCATGAAGCGCCTGAACACTTCATACAGCCCATCGGTAATAATCTCCTCGTCATCGACGATCAGCAGTCTATGCATCTCGATACGCCTCCCCGAGCTTGATTCGAATGACGACTCGCAGTCCGTTAAGCTCGCCTCGGGCGAAGGACAAGCCGCTTCCTTCCCCGTATGTCAGCGTGATCCGCCTATGAATGTTAGCCAGTCCCGTCATTTCATGGGATTCGGCCGAACCGGTCACGCGCCGGCTTAGCGATTGCCTATCTTCATCGCTAAGCTCGCCTCCGTTATCCTCCACGATCACGAGCGCATCGCCTGCATCCATCATGAACGTCACGCGAAGCCGCCCGTCCTCCGTCATGCGCTCCAGACTGTGCTCATACGCATTCTCGATGATGGGCTGCACGATCAGCCGCGGAACTTGGATGCGTTCCATCTCCGCAGGCAGGTCGTCGAACTGGACGCTGATGCGCCGCGAGAATCGCAGCTTCTGAATTTCGGTGTACGTCCGGGCGTGCTTGATCTCTTCCTTCAACGGAACGTTATCTTCGCCGTTGCGCGTAATGAAGCGGAAATATTCGCCTAGCATGTTCGTGAACAATTCGATGCGCTCCGTATCACCCGTCTTGGCCAGCGAATTCATAATGAAGAAGCTGTTATAGAGGAAGTGAGGGCTGATCTGGGACTGCAGCTGCTTCAGCTCCGCTTTCTGCATCATCAGCTTCTGCTTGAAGTCCTGGTCGATCAGCGTCTGCAGCTTGACCAGCATCTGGTTGAAGCGATCATAGAGGAAGCCGAACTCGTCCTCCCGCCGGTGATCGATCTGGATATCGAGCGCTCCCCCTTCCATTCTCCGGAAGCTCTGAACGAGCAGGAGCAGCGGCCTGTGCACGAACTTATACGTCGACAAGGCATAGATGACGATGGCGAACACGGAAGTGCCCGTGAACAGCCACGCCCAGATGTTGAACTTGTTGAGCGGCCGCTTGACGGTCTCCTCCGGCAGGAACGATGCGACGGCCAGCCCCAGTCGCTCGGAAGCCGCTTGGTCAACATGATATGTTCGGCCTTCGACAGACAGCAGCATCGACTCGTCCGATCGCTCTTCCCTCTCAAGCCTGTATGTCTCCAGAATCGGTATCTTATCGTCGTCGCTGGCCAGCATGAAGCCCGATTGCTCATCGATGAGGAACGAGCCGTTCTCCGGATAGACGTTGACCTGCTCCAGCGATTCCTTCAGCTTCTCGTTATCCAGCTCGATCTGCACGAGTGCCAGCGGTTCGCTGTCTTCGTTGCCGCCGTACATGGCGCCGGTGAGGTGCAGCGTGCCGGACAGCTTGAAGAGTCGGCTGTCGCTATCCGCTGCCTGAGCGCGAATCGCATCGTAGCGTTCCCAGTCGAAGACGTATAAGCCGTTGCCGCCTGACACCGTTTTGCCGATGGAGCGGATATGAATATAGATGTCCTTGATGTACGCGCTCGTATTTTTAATAGAAGTAATCCTATGCTGCATGTAATTGATACTCGCCTTGCGTTCGACGCCGTCCATCAGCTCCCAGGTGAGCGCGATCTTACGAAGCTCGCCCTCTTGCAGAATGTCGTATTGCTGGATCTCCATCCACTCGATCTCGCGATCCAGGTCTTGGAGATAAGCGGACAACTGCGCCAGTGTATTCCTCGACACTTCCTCGCTTGCATTCTTATAGCTCCAATTGTATAGATACACGCCTAGCAGAATGATAGGGAGAATGACGATCAGGTACGTGAACACGAGCCTGACGAATATCGTTTTGCGCAGTGAATTAACGGGAATTTTCAGCACTTAATCTCCTCCGATGTCTGGCTCTTCCTGCGTGCTGACCCGGTCCGCGTACCATTGGTTAACTTCCGCCGTCATCCTCTCGCCGCCCAGTTGGTTCCATTCCTCGACGAATCGGTCAAAATCATCGATCGGCCGGCCGAGTATGATGTTCACGAATGTATCATGCGCCAGATTATGCAGGATCGACTCCTTCTCGATCATCGTTCTCGTCGGGGCGCCGACGAAAGGCTCGTAGAGCAGCTGATTGTTGCGCTCATACTCATCAAGTGCCGCGAACGCGCCGTCCGGGCCATAAGTATGATACCAGCCCCATCCCATGTTATCGCCTTCCGTCAAGTAAGCTTCGATATTGTTATGGATGGATTGCGCTTCTGCCTTCAGCATGGAGGTATCTCCAGTTCGCCGAGCCTCCTCCAGCTGCCTGAACGCCTCCAGGTTCTTGCGGGCCGGGAAAGGGGTGACCGGCGAGAATTGCCATGCCGGGTATGGCGTGCTGTAATACGTCTCGTACTCGGCTGTCTGCCCCCAATTCTTCTCGAGGTGGAGATTGAACATCTTCACGATCGCTTCGGGATGCGCGTAATCCTTCTTCACGGCATAGAAGTGGCTTGTCGCAAAAGGCAGCGGCACCTTCACCTGCGCATCGGTCGCCGACACGATGGGATAGGCCTGCCATTTCGCTTCCGGGTTCTCCTCATAGCTGCTTCCAACCAAGAAGGATGTCCACTGCTGGCCGTACAGAATGCCGTATTTGCCAGCCGTGACGTCCTTCCCGACTTTATCGCCGTTCTTGAACGCAAACTCGCTGTCGATTTGACCGTCCCGGTACATTGCCTGCAGCGCTGCAAGCGCCAGCTTCACCTCTGGCTGCACGACGCCGTGCACGAGGCGGCCGGATTCGTCTTCGATCCACATATTCGCATAGGCGCCGTAGCCTGCCATGAATGCACCGACGCCCATCGCGGGGTCCCATAGATGCTGCGTAACCGCCAGCCCGTAGGTGTCGGCTACGCCGTTCGCGTCCGGATCGCGTTCTGCAAACGCTTTCGAAATCGTCAGCACGTCCGCTATGGTCGTCGGCGGCTTCAGCCCGAGACGATCGAGCCAATCCGTACGAATCCATAGAAATTCGGCACTCTCGATGGAAGCCCCCGTATCGGGAATCCCCATGAGCTGCCCGTCGATCGTCGCCGCTTCGAACGGTCCCGTACCTTCCTGGGTTAGAATCTCCTTCGTGAACGGCGCTGCGTACGTGTCATAGACTTCGGTCAGATCCTGAATGAGGCCGGCATTGCTCAACTGACGCAGCTGCTCGGCGTTGACCCGGATGACGTCCGGAATGTTCCCGGAAGCAAGCGCCACGCCCAGCTTCTGCCGGTACAGGTCGCCTCTGGCGATCCATTGATTCCGAATCTGGATGCCCAGCACATCTTCATAGAGCCGGGTCCAGCGATTGTTCTCGATCGTCTCGCCCAGATTACGGCTTAACCCCTCCAGCCCTTCGCCCGTCTCTCGAACGAACGATATCGTGATCGGCGGATCGAACTTCGCCAAGCCCGCTTCCTGATACAGGCTAACGGGATCCGATTCATTCGGTTCTTCGCTATTATTCGTGCCCCCGGCATAATCGCATGCCGATAACAGTTGAACGCTTACAATTGCGGCCAGCAGCAGTCGGATTCGGTTCATGATCGGCGTCCGCAAACGGCTTTCCCCATTTCGAGTTAGGTTCTTAAAAAAACGTACCAATATCATTACCCGATAATTTCGCACAAAAAACAACGTGCATATTTTGATATTATAGCCCGATTTTTACATCGTTCGTAACAAGTCAATTATTAGAAAATAAAAGATGTCCCGCCATTGTGGCCGGGACATCGGGTCGAGCTAGAAACGGAACGTATCGTCGGTAATCGGAGCGACCTTCGCGACGGCATATGTCGAGCCCTTCTGGGAGAAGAAGTCGTACGTCGAGCCTTCGTTGCGGATGCCGTTCATGACGATCGGATTCACTTCCTCGTCCGGGAACATGATCTCGAAGCCGATGTTCATGAGCGCCTTATTGGCGTTGAAGCGAATATAGCTCTTCACGTCCGGGCTTAATCCGGTCTCCGCATACAGATCGTTCGTATAATTGATCTCGTTATGATACAGGTCGAGCAGGAATTCGTAACCCCATACGGTCAACGCTTCCCGCTGCTCGGGTGTGAACGACTTGAAGCGCTGCTGGGCGTAGTAGCCGATCGCGACGCCGTGGATCGACTCGTCCCGCAGGATCAGGGAGATGACTTCCGAGCTGTTGCGCAGCACGCCTTGCCCGCCCAGGTAGAGCGGATAGAAGAAGCCCGAATAGAACAGGAACGATTCCAGCATGACGGAGGCGAACATCGCCTTCCAGAGCGTGATCGGATCGTTCTCTTCGATCGACAGGTACACCTCGCTTACGCGATTGGCCTTGTACTGCAAATATTCGTTGCGCTTCACCCATTCGAATATGTTGTCGATCTCGCCGTTCGTGCACAAGGTCGTGAAGATATACGAATACGACTTGGCGTGGATCGCTTCGAAGGAGGCGAATACCGTGTAGAGCGCCTTCTCCTGCAGATCCTGCGTGTAGCGGGCGATCTCGTTCATCCCGATATTGGTCTGAATCGTATCGAGCAGCGTCAGGCCGCCGAACACTTTCTTGTACGTATCTTGATGGGCAAAATCATTCCACTGCTTAATGTCCTTACTGACCGCGATCTCTTCCGGGAACCAGATCTGCTTCCACTGCTGATCCCAGAACACCTTGGTCAGGTCCTGCTCCTTCCGATTCCAGTTAACCGCTTCGAATGTTCTTAGATCGAGCACGATACACACTCCTCGATGGTCTGCAATCTCTGGCGCACGTAGTACACCGTCTTGATTCCCTTCATCCATGCATAGATGTACAAGCGAGCCAGCTGCTCGGTCGTCCATTGATCGGTCACGTACAGCGTCATCGAGATGCCTTGGTCGATATGCCGCTGAGCCGCCGCATACATGTCGATCATGCGGTAAGCATCGACCTCGTAGGCTTCCTTATAGAGCGCGATATTATCGTTATTGAGAAAAGGCATCGGGTAAATCGTGCGGCTGTCGGCGTAATCCCGAATTTCGACCTTCTCCGTGGCAGGCGCCATGGATGCCGTGCTGTTGCGAATATAGGAAATGCTGCCCGTCGGCGCGATCGCGAGCCGGTACGAGTTGAACAAGCCGTGCGTCATGACCTGTTCCTTCAGCTCTGCCCACATGTGCTTCGTGATGATCGGGACGCTTCCGAGCGCACGAATGACGGCGATCGGCAATTCCGGCTCTTCCTTCGCGATATAGGCATCGAAGTACGCGCCATTGGCGTATTCGCTCTGCTCGAAGCCGTAGAACGTCTCCTGCTTCTCCTTGGCGATCTTCATCGAAGTGAGCAGCGTGTAATAGTTGAGCGCCTCCATGAACGCATCGATGAACAGCACCGACTCCTCAGAGCCGTATTCAAGCCCTTGCGAGACCAGATGCCCATGAAGGTTCATGACGCCCAGACCGACGGCATGCATGGCGTGATTCGCCTTGCTTACCGAAGGCACGTTCTTGATATTGGTCATCAGCGATACGTTCGACAAGAGCCGCATGGCCGTATCGACGAGCTGTTCGTAGTCAGGCGATTGCGTGGCCTTATGGATATCGATGGAGCCGAGATTGCAGGATACGTCCAGTCCGTATTCGTTCGCGACATCTTGGTCATGGATGATGCTGGTCTCTTGGTATTGCAGAATTTCCGTGCACAGGTTGGACATCTTGACTCGTCCTAAGCCCTTTAGCGCATGCTTCTCGTTCACGTTATCGTCGAACACTTCGAACGGATAGCCCGATTCGAATTGGGCTTTCTTAACTTCCGTATACAGCTTCCTCGCGTTAATGCGCTTCAGCTTGCGGATATTCGGGTTGTCCAGCAGCTCGTAATACATGTCGCTGATGCTGATCTCGGACATCCGTTTGCCGTATTCCTTATAGATATCGTAAGGGCTGAACAAGACAATATCCTTGTCCCGCTTCATGAGCTCGAAGAAGATGCTCGGCACGATGATGCCTGTCGACAGCGTCGCGAGCCTGATCTTATCATCTGCGTTCGGCTTCTTGGAGGAGATGAAGTTCTCGATATCCCCGTGGAAAATGTTCAAGTACACGACGCCGGAGCCGTTACGCTGGCCGAGCTGGTTCGAATACGAGAACGAGTTCTCCAGCAGCTTGGCTACCGGCATGACGCCGCTGGCACGGTTCAGGATGCCCTTGATCGGATCGCCGAGCGGTCTTAGATCCGTGACGTTGACGCCGACACCGCCGCCAAGTCGGGACAGCTCGAGGCAATAGCCGATGTTCTCCGCGATGCTGTTCATGGAATCGTCCATCGTCAGCTTGAAGCAGCTGACCAGCTCGCCGCGCGCCTTCTTGCCGCTGTTCAGCGCGGTCGGCGTAGCCGGCTGGTAAGCCGTCATCATCGCATCGACCGCCTGCTCCGCCAACTGCTCGTCCCCTTGCGCGAGATACAGGGCCGTAATGACGATGCGGTCCTCGTACTTCTCGAGAATCTCTTCATTATCCCTGCTCTTCATGGCGTAGCTGTCGTAGAACTTGCTGGCGCTCATGAAGGACGGGAAGCGGAAGTTGAACGCGTAGGCGCGTTCGTACAGACGCTCGATGAAAGCGATATCATATTGCGCGAGGAATTCGGGCTCGTAATACCCTTCATCGACCAGGTAGCGAATCTTCTCCTTCGTGTCGATGAAGTAGCGAAGCTTCGCGTTCACATGCTCCAGGAAGTACCGGCGGGTCGCTTCCTTATCCTTGGCCAGATCGAGATGGCCGGTACGGCTGTATTGGTTCAGCACTTCATTATTCAATTTCAAATAGGATTTCATCCGACGCGCTCCTTCAGGAAACTTTGTTCATAATAGCTGCGAATCGCTTCATAGTCCTCCGGGAAGCCCCGAAGCTCCAGCTTGCGCACGAGCGGCACCCGCCATTCTCTGGCAATCGCGTCGCCGGCTCCGCCGAAGTTGGCATGCCCGAAATTGCTGTTGCCGCTCACCACGACGCCTTGGCAGTAGCGGCCGTTACGTTCCATGAATTGCTTCACGGCCATCGGTACGCCCCCCAGGGCGTCCGTATAAGTAAAGAGCAGGAACGGCTCGGTTATCGTGCCGATCTCTTCGATATCCAGGGCAGGCAGCGAGAGCTGGGAGACGATATATCTGACGTTGCCGGTCCGGCTGGCGTAGGCGATCATTGCGCGATGCGCTCCATCTCGCGCATCATTTCTTCCGGATCCACGATGAGCCTTCCGTCTACTTCAAGAACCGGCACGGCCATAACGCCTGCCTCGATTAGCCGTTCTCTTGCCGCTTCGTCGTGATCGACGTTCACGATCTCCGCATCCGCGCCGGAACGCTGTATTTCCGATTTGATCCACATGCATTTCGGACATACGGTCTTGGTATAGAGCTTCATCGATTCATTCTCCTCTTGGGTTCAATTGTGTGCGGTTGGAAGGGACAAAAGAAAACACCCTCTTATTCGAGGGTGTCGGAACGATAGACGATGTTCGACACAAGCTGACACGCCTTCTCAGCAAGAAGGCATGCCGCTTCTATTCGACATTCGTAATCGCTCCATTCCTCAGTCCCCGAAGAAATGCAGGCGTTGTCTCGACCAGGCAGGTCTCCTGGCTTCGCTTCTTCCTCACGTTCCCTTCCCATGCATGTCTGCACAGTGGTTCTCGAACGATCGTCAGCGATACAGTTGCGGGGACAGCGCTAGATTCGCACTAGCTTCCCTATTAATCTACCTAATGTAGTACCCGGCCGAAACAGTATTAGATTGATTCAAATGTTACCACATCTCGGAAGCCAACACAAGATACAGTATGTATTGCTGAGAGCTGATCAATATGTTGTTGACTCAACTTGCTAGAGCTATAGCCTTAACCTATGCCTCACGATAGCATTTAGGTGTTACCGATCGCTTAGCATGCTGCTCTATACTAGTCGTATTCAAGCAAGAGGAGATGATAGACATGCAGACATCCATTATCGGCTATCCGAGAATCGGGGCGCTGCGGGAGCTCAAATTCGCGTCCGAACGCTATTACAGAGGCGAGATCGGCATTGAGGCGCTGCTCAGCACGGCAGCGGAACTCCGAGCCGCACATTGGACCGTTCAGCGCGAATGCGGGGTCGATTACATCCCGTGCAACGACTTTTCCTTATACGACAACGTGCTCGATACGGCCGCATTGTTCGACATCGTGCCGGCACGTTACCGCGCGCTCGGACTGGGCGAGCATGATACTTACTTCGCCATGGCGAGAGGCTACCAAGGGCCGCAAGGCGACGTGAAGGCGCTGCCCATGAAGAAGTGGTTCAATACGAACTACCACTACATGGTGCCGGAGATCGACGATTCCGTTCGGATTCGGCTCGCCGGGTCCAAGCTGTTCGATGAATATGCCGAGGCGAAGCAGCTGAACATCGCCGCTAAGCCTGTCTTGATCGGCCCTTATACGCTGCTTAAGCTGGCGAGCTATACCGGCGATAGGCAAGCCGAGCACTGCGTCCTAGCCGCCGCGGCAGCCTACGGCGAGGTGCTGGAGCGATTGAACGCGCTGGGCGCCGAGTGGCTGCAGCTGGATGAACCGGGCTTGGCGCTCGACTTGTCGCGTGAGGACCTCGCCCTGTTCGAGGCGCTGTATGCGCCGATCTTGGCAGCCAAGCGCAACGTCAAGGTGCTCGTTCAGACTTATTATGGTGATGTGCGCGACTGCTACGCAGCGCTGCAATCGCTGCCGTTCGACGGCATCGGACTCGACTTCGTCGAGGGACAGCAGACGCTCGAATTGATCCGCCGGCATGGATTCGCGGCAGACAAGGTGCTGTTCGCCGGCATCGTGAACGGGAAGAACATCTGGCGGAATGTCTACAGCCGCACGATCGCGGTGGTCCGGGAGCTGAAGCGCAGCGTGCCGCAAATCGTCTTAAGCACCTCATGCTCCCTGCTTCATGTGCCGTACACCGTACGCAGCGAGACGAAGCTGACCGAGGACGTGAAGCGGCATCTTGCCTTCGCAGAGGAGAAGCTGACGGAGCTGGCGGAGCTGAAGCTGCTGCTGGACCAGGCAACCAGCCTAGGAGCAGACGATCACTACCGTCGGAATGCAGCGTTGAGCGAAGCGCCGCGCAACGCGAGGAACGAGGCCGTGCAGGAGAGAATCGCGGCGCTGACGGAGGCCGACTTCACGCGTCTGCCGGCATTCGAGCAACGGGAGACGATCCAGCGCGCGGCATTCAACCTGCCGCTCTTGCCCACCACGACGATCGGCTCGTTCCCGCAGACCGCCGAAGTGCGCGCCAACCGTGCCGCGTATAAGCGCGGCTCCATTACGGAGGAACAGTATCGGCGATTCAACCGCGAGCGGATTGCGGCATGCATCGCGGAGCAAGAACGGATCGGCCTCGATGTACTGGTGCACGGCGAATACGAACGCAATGACATGGTCGAATATTTTGGCGAATGCCTGGATGGGATCCTTTTCACGGAGAAGGCCTGGGTGCAATCGTACGGCACGCGATGCGTGAAGCCGCCGATTATCTGGGGAGATGTGTCGCGCAGCCGGCCGATGACCGTAGACTACGCGGTCTATGCCGCGGGCTTGACGAGCCGGCCGGTGAAAGGGATGCTGACCGGACCGGTCACGATCTTGAACTGGTCGTTCCCGCGCGAGGATATCGCGCTGGAGGAGATCGCCTGCCAGATCGCCCTAGCGATTCGGGATGAAGTGCTGGAGCTGGAAGCCAGCGGCATCCGCATGATTCAGATCGATGAAGCCGCGCTGCGAGAGAAGCTGCCGCTGCGTCGTTCCGATTGGAAGCCCGGGTATCTCGATTGGGCCATTCCGGCGTTCAGGCTGGTGCATAGCGGCGTTCAGCCCGCGACGCAGATTCATACGCATATGTGCTACAGCCAATTCAGCGATATCATTCGCGAGATCGACGCCATGGACGCCGACGTCATCACGTTCGAGGCTTCGAGGTCTGACCTGGCCATCATCGACACGATCCAGCAATGCGGCTTCCGCACAGAGGTCGGCCCCGGCGTGTACGACATCCATTCCCCGCGCATCCCTAGCGTGGGCGAGATGAAGGTCGGACTGCAGCGCATGCTCGGCAAGATCGATCCCGCCAAGCTGTGGGTCAATCCGGACTGCGGATTGAAGACGCGGGGCGAGCGCGAGACGTGGGCGAGCCTGCGCAATCTGGTGCAAGCCGCGCAGGAAGCAAGAGCCGAGCTCTAGCGCTCGATGAGAAGAGGGTGGGCGATTTGCGGCC
>JAEWJS010000086.1 GCA_023386495.1 Bacillota bacterium
CATGCTGCGTCTGCCGCACGATTCGGTTCGCTTGCTCCGTTACCTGCTGCGTCTGCCGCACGGAACGGTTCGTCTGCTCCGTTACTCGATGCGTCTGCTGCTCGATTCGGTTCGCTTGCTCCGTTACCAGCTGCGTCTGCTGCTCGATTCGGTTCGTCCGCCCCATCACATGTTGTGTATGCGGCGTCTGGCCCACGGGGCTCTGGGCGCTGTTGCTGTTGCTGTTGCTGTTGCTGTTGTTGATACGTTGAATTTCAGTCAGTCGGGTATGTGCTTGATAAATATGGGCCGTCATGCTGCGGCTCTCGGTCAGGACGGTCTGTGCCGCACGCAGCATTGCGCCGGCGCTCGCCCCTGTATGACCGGTTCGCGCAGGAATCGTGACGTAGTAATGGATGTTGGCAGGCGAAGTTCCCAGATTCTGCTTCGCGCGCTCGATCCGCACAAGCTGCGATTGCGATTGCGGTTGCATCGTCTCCTGCGCTTGCCTCTTGTCGCTTCCCTTGTGCCTATGCTGCTGCAGCACGGGTTGAAGCGTCGTGAAGCGCCGCGTCAACGCCGCTGCTCCTCGAGCATGATTTGCGGGTAGCGGCGACTCAGCAATGCCGCGCATGCCGCGGCTCGATGCCTGCCCGGATTGCCACGGGATGATCAAGCGGTTGCTAGTCAGGAGCACGATAGAAGGATTAGCGCTTCCAGCTCCCCCTTGTCCGCCGATCGTCTGGCCTGCCGTCTCGAGGCCGCCGGCAGGAGGCGCCTCGTTGCGCTGCCTTACGCCAGCGTACTGCAGCAGCAGTCTAGTCTCGTGCATGAGCCGTACCGTATGGGCGGCTGCCTGTTGGGGTGAAGTCCGTAAGCTCGACATCGGCATAATCGGATAGTCCGTATCGTTCTTATCTCTATTAGACGGAATAACTGCGCTATTCCTGTTGTGCACATGGTTGATGGTCGACTCGTAATGCCGATCGATCCTGTAATGGCGGCGTTCCGTGCTGCTTAGCGAACGCAAGGCATTACGGATGGTGTTCCATACGTTCCGGTCGTTCACGAACACTCGATTGCTCGCATTGTTCGTATTTCTCGCATTGCTCGTATTGTTCGTATTGTTCATGTAGTTCGTATGCTGCGTATTGCTTGTGCGGTGCATGGTATTCGTATGGTGCTCGATGTTCACGTCGTGCCTGTTATTCGTATGCAACGGCCTATATACGACAGACAGCCGATGATCAGCATCATCCCTGAAGCGCTGCCCGTTCGCTGCATTCCTCTCGTTCCAGCGGACCTCGATGCGCTGCCGTTGTTCGCCTTCCTTATCCGGCATCGGATTATGCCGTGCTGCACCGTTGACGGAGCGTTCGGTCTGACTGTGCTGCATACGTTGCTCCACAACCCTGACAATCTCGCGGACGGTTTCCTTAACCGTTGCTGCAGATTGTGCCGAAGCAACTGGCAGTGACGGCGACGGCACGATCCGCTCGACGACGCGCGTGACGTCGCGATCGATGCGCCGAATATGCTGTTCGACCGTATGCAGCCGCTGAAGCTGTCGGATCTGGAGCTGCAGCACCGGCTGCAGATGGCGCACATGAAGATTGACATGAATCGGCAGTGCTGCCGCCGATCGCCGCGCCTTCGGAGCCATGCGATGGACCATTGTGCCTCGCTGCGCCGTGCCTCCGACCGACCAGACGTGCTTCCCGGCGATTCTGCCGGCGAAAGTGCCGTCCGACAACCGAATCGATCGCAGCGGGGAGCTGTCCCGGCTGCTCTTCGAATGGGCATGCTTGTTCGATTTGCGCATCGGTACGCTCCTTCCGTCCTGTATCTATGCGGTATTGTCCTATACGGCCTTGAATCCGTTATGCGTCAATTCGATGGATTCGACGGCTACCTCGCTGCTCGCCGCGTTCAGCTCCGGCCCCGTCCATTTGGTCGGGTATGCATCGTAGAAGTTCCAGCGGCGGAATTCTTGATCGCGTTCGTTGTACAGAATGATCGATCCGCTCTTGCGCACGATCGTCCCTTCGATGACGTCCGCATACCAGTTCCATAGCTCATTCGTATTCGTCATGCCGCGCTTCAGGATGATCGGTCCGACCTTCGTGCGAACCGGGATTCGGTGCATGTATTGATTCAGGCCGCCTTCCGGCACCTCCTGCAGCTCCGTCTCCACGGCTAAGCCGCTGACCTCGGAGAAGCCCGCAACCAGCATGCCATCGAGCTCGACCATGAATCGGTACCCGCCCACGACATACGGCCGCGTATTGTCAGTTCGATGAAACATCGCTGTCACCTCTTCTTGAACACGTCGAACGGATTGTTGCGTTCCGGCTCATCGCTCATCTTGCGGTTGATTTTGGATATTTCCTCACACCATTTGCGACGTTCCTTATGTTCCATATTCATGATGTTATCGTGCGGCCAATGGAAGTAGTAAGCGATGAATCCCGCTTCCTCGTAGAGTCGTTCTTCAGGATACAGGCTTAAGCCCCTTCCATCTCGGACAAAAAAGAAATATCCACCTCGTGCTCATGCTCGCATTTTGGGCACATCGCCTTCACGGTCAGCTTCTCGGTTTCGTTAATCTGGCGATAGAAGTTCTGCAGGAATGCCAGATCGGCCGTGAACAGCCTCTCGATCGTCTTCGTATCGATGGCCCGCAGGTCACCCAGCTTGGTAATGACGCGCGCGAGCAGAATAATCGTAAGGTAGCCCGGGTTCTGCTGCACCCGCTGATCGCGCATCGGCAAAATTTCATCCGCCGCCGTTGCGAGACGCATGGTGCCTCTACGATGCAGGTTGCCGTTCTCGTCGACATAGCCTTTAGGCAGCTCGAATTCGTACTCTGTCCTGAATGACATGATGTTCCTCCTCAGATATTCGTTGGCTAGTATGCAATAAGGACTTTATTTTCGCCAAAACCAGCAGATCACGCCACGATCGCGCCTATTGCGTCTCCTCTGTCCGTTACAATTTGATAATCCCTTTTATTGCCGCATAGCGTCATCGGTGTCCGTTAGGTTGGCAAGCATTCGGCTTGCATGCAATAGCGAAGCATGTTCGCTATTAACGTACGTCCATGCGCTAATTTAAGGGCTACGCGCCAATTAAATGCCTTATATGACTTGAATTCGCTAATTAGCGAACAGGCGTGCGCTATTAGCGCATTTTATACGCTATTGAGTTAGAAAGGGCGATAGGGTCGGAAAATAGCGCATAAACATCCCTTAACAGCGCAATTGCTTCGCTATTCGCACATAGACCCCGCGCTTGGCGACTGGCGCACAGCGACTGGAACACGGCGAGCGCCTAGCCCGCCCTGCCTAACGCTACGAGCGTTGAAAAAGAGAAGAACGCAAGGAACAACATCAAATATCGTTGTTCCTTGCTGTGTTCATTATTGAGTTCTCAGCATGCCTTCATGCGCGAGCTCCAGCAGCTCGATGGCCACTTCGGAAGCGGTCGCGTTGAAGTCAGGTGCCGTATACTTGGTCGGCCATGCTTCCATGACCTGCCACGTCGCGACGTCTTCGCCTTCTTCGTCGATGGCGATGATCGTGACGGTCTTGCGCTCTACCGTGCCCTCGACGATGCAATCCTGGATCCATTCGAACAGATCCATCGATTCGGTCGAGCCCCACTTGAGCGTAATGTTGCCGTACTTCGCCAAGCCGGGCAGCTTGCGCGGCGTGATGACGTCGGTGCCTTCCCGATACTCCACGACGTCCAGGGACGCGTCGAAACCGGATACCTCGCTGAAGCCTGCTTGTTCAATACCTTCTACCTCGACACGGAATCGAAACTTGCGATAGGGATCATTACGTTCGCCTGCCATGTTCTATACTTCCTCTCCTGACATGATAGATTGATAACGCACATGAACGGTATTATTGCTCATTGGTCTTCTGCGTGATGCGGAAGACGACGAATTCAGCCGGTTTCACCGGCGCAATGCCGATTACGCAGATCAAGCGACCGTTATCGATGTCGTCCTGCGTCATCGTATTGCGGCTGATGTCGATGTAGAATGCCTCGCCCGGCGAGGAACCCATCAGCGCGCCGCCGCGCCATACGCGCGTCAGGAATGCGTCGATCGTGCGGTGCACGCGAGCCCACAGCCGCTCGTCGTTCGGTTCGAATACGACCCAGTTCGTGCCGGCCTTGATGGACTCCTCGACGAAGATGAAGAGCCTGCGAATGTTCACGTACTTCCAGAGCGCGTTGGAGGAAGTCGTTCTCGCTCCCCATACGCGGATGCCTTGCCCGGAGAAGCTGCGAATCAGGTTAACGCCCTTCGGGTTGAGAATGTCCTGCTCGCCTTTATTGTACTGGACGGCCAGGCCCGTAACGCCGCGCACGACTTCGTTGGCAGGCGCTTTCTCGACGCCGCGCGTGCTGTCGCTGCGCGCATAGACGCCGGCCATCGTGCCGGAAGGCGGAACGAAAATATTGCGTTTTTCCAGCGGATCGAACACCTGCAGCCAAGGATTGTACATCGCGGCATAGCTGGAGTCGAACATATCGCGGTGCGTAAGCACGTCCGATACTTTGGTCTTGTCGCTCGGGATATCCAAGATGGCGAATCGGCTGCCCAAGTTCTCGCAGTGCGCGACTAGCGCGAGCTGCACGTTCGGATCGGTTACGCCTGGCACTGCAATGATGCTCACCTGATCGTTATCGACGAACGCTTGAATGCCTGTGCGTTTGCCGGGACCGTTATCTTCGCCTACATAGTTCGACGGGCTTACGCCTCCGGTCGAGCCGTCCGATCCGCCAGCCAGCGACACCGCATATTGGCCGCCTTCAGCGAACATGTCCGAGATCTTCGCGCCGTCTGCCGCTGTTACGCTGACGAGCGAAGATTTCGCGGTGACCTTATCTACATAGTTCGCTGCTGCCGCGTTGAACGAACAATTCTCATACGACTCTGCTTCCACGCCGTACACCACATGCATCGTGAACTCGGCGGTTGCCAGCACGCGCACCGGCAGAAGACCGTTGTCGGTGACCTCTCCGTCCAGCGGGCTGTCGAGCTCGATGACGCCGTCGCGTGCTTGCACGACAGTGGCCGTCTGCTTCGCGCTGCCGTCCGTGAACGTCACCGCGTCGCCTTCGTTGAAGCCAGCGCTGTTCTTGACGCGGTATTTACCTTCGCCGAGATCTTCATAGATCTGCGTCTTCGCTTTGGAGGACGGCACGCATGTGATCTGCACCGCATTCGCCCAAGCGCCTGGATTTTTGGCTGCGATCTGGAACAGTTCGCCTTCGCTTGCGGCAACCGCTGCGTCGGACGGCGCTACCCGCATGATGTAAGCGCGCGAACCGCCGTTCATGAAGAATTGGTCGACGGCGTAGGCCAGATAGCGGTAAGATCCGAATTGGTTCTCCGACAGGTAACCGCCGTAGCTTCTCTTGAAATCGTTCATGCTCGTGACCAGCACAGGCAAGCCCTCTACGGGACCCCGCTCTGCCAATCCGATGAAACCTGCGGTGCTCGTGCTTACGCCGGCCAGCGGCTGCCCCGCGCTATCAAACTCTTCAACGTACACACCTGGCGATAAATATTCAGCCATTGTTCATTACCCGAACCGGCGATCGAAGATAGCCTAATGCCCTTCTGCCGAATTCGGTTCCTCCCTTCGGGGTATGGATTCATTTGTGCTTCAGGCTTACTTGCCGTTCCCGTACGCGGGTAGTTGACTTGATGCGGGTGGAATCGACGTATACCGGACCTACCTTGTAGTTCAGAGACAGCTTGTACGGCATGTTCGGGAATAAGCTGATTGCCGTTTCGAGCGAAATTTCTTCCTTCGCGATCCGATACGAGCCTTCCGTACCAGCGAGAGAACCTACCAGATCATCCCCCCTAAGCACATTATGATCGTGTAACACTTGAAGCGTTTTACCGATGATGCGATGTTCATCCATGGCGCGAGTCAGCACGTCCGAGGCGGAATGCGCGGTGATGAGGTAGGATAGATCAAGCGCGATCGGCGGGTAGCGCATGGAGTCGCCTTGGTCGATCAAGTCGCTTGTGCGATGATCCATGTTCTCCCTCACTTCATATAAGTACAGGCTGAGGCTCATGTCTCCCTTGTCATGGGGATGAGCAAGCCCAACACCGTCTGGATGAGCGACCAACTCAGGTACGAGCGCTTCGCGCAGCACCTTAACCAGGGATAGACCGATATCGGTTATGACCGCGTAACTTGCCAACAGCGCTCACCCTTTCCAATATTCGGCGTATGCGCCAAGCCGGTCTTTGAGCAGCAGCTTGCCGATTTTCTTATATTCCTGAATGCCTGCTTCGACCAGCTGCTTCATCGATACCGGCACGCCCTCTTCCGCCGCGATGTAGGAAGCCGTCAGGGCAATGTTCTTGATCGGCCCGCCTGCAAGGTCGAACGTATGGGCGAGATAAGCGTAGTCGATCGAATCGACCGGCAGCTCCGCTGGAAAAGCGGTCCGCCACAGCTGCTCGCGTTGTGCCGGGTCCGGAAACGGAAACTTCACGATGTATTGAATCCTTCTCGTGAACGCCTCGTCGAGGTTCTGCGCGAAGTTCGAGGCCAGGATGGTCAGTCCGTCGTATTCCTCCATCTTCTGCAGCAGGTAGGACGTCTCCATGTTGGCGTATTTGTCATGCGCGTCCTTCACTTCGGACCGCTTGCCGAACAATGCGTCCGCCTCGTCGAAGAACAGGATCGCGCCGCTCACCGCCGCTTGCTCGAAGATCTTGCTCAAGTTCTTCTCCGTCTCGCCGATGTACTTGCTGACGACGCGCGACAGATCGACTCGGTACAGCTCCGCGTTCATGTCCCGGGCCATAACCGTCGCGGACATCGTCTTCCCTGTTCCGGGGGGCCCCGTGAACAGCATGCTTGTCCCCTTGCCGTAAGCGAGCTTGCGGTCAAAGCCCCATTGCATCATGACCTTATGCTGGTGCTTCAGCCTGCTGCATGCCTGACGAAGCAGTTGGATCGTATCCGGCGGCAGGATGAGGTCCCTCCAACCGAATCGCGCATCCATCTTGACCGCTTGATCCTTCAGGCGGTGGCCGATCAGCCGGTAGGCGGCACGGTGCAGCCGCTCGGCGGGCGTGCCGGGCTGGTCTGCCCGCCCGCGGAATTCCTCGATTGCCGCGAGCATTCTGCCTGGCGTGAACCGGAACTTGCCTGCTAGCTGCTCGGCATCCGCCTCCGTAATCGCTGCCAGCCCTGCGGTGAACGACAGCCAGAGCTGCCGGCTAGCCCCGAGGTCCGGCACGCCGAGCCCCTCATGCCGCCAGATAAGAGACTGCGGAAGCTGCGCCGGCTTGCTTGCCTCTTCGCCGAAGAGGAAGACGAGTCCGTTCCACTCGCTCAGCCGCTTCGCAAGCCAGGTCAGCCGTCGTTCGGCATTGCTATTCGACGCCGAGTCGGCTTGCAGCAGATGGACGCGATCGAACGCCGGGACGGCGCCGAGCAGCTTCGCCTCCAGCAGGAGCCGATCGACGGCATCGACGAATGCTTGCTCGTCTTCAGGCGCATGGGCTGCATCCCATTCAAGGAGCGAGAGGCCCCGTGCGGCAGCGGCATGCCGCGCGTGGAGCGTCTTCCCGCTGCCGGCAGGCCCGTGCAGCATCCATGCTGATGCCGCAGACTCGCCGTCCGGCTGACCCGCAGGGGCTGCAAGGCGGTCTTGCAGCCCCTGATCGATTAAGATCGGAGGCAGCTCGGAATCGAGCGGATAGAGCCGTATATGCGACAGGGCACCCTCGTACCGCCACTCCCAACCCATGATGTAATGCAGCATGCGCTCATCGAGCTGGATGGGTGCCGACAGGATGGAGGCCCCGTGCGAAGCGCTTCCATGCGGCCGCCTGGACCAGAACATGCGCAGCTCGCTTGCCGCGCCGGCCAGCTTGTCGAGCGCAAGCCTTCTCTCGCTCTCGTTCCTGCAGCATAGTCGGAGCATGAGCTCGATCGTCGCGTGCTGACAGGTCATGTCGTCCTGCAGGTAAGCGTACAGCTTCAAGTACTTGCGATGTAGGTGGGGCGCAATCGCGACGATAAGCAATTTGTGCTCGAGGTCGCTTAGCCCGAACAGCTTCTTGAGCCGCAAGAACGGCATGACGCTGCCATGCTCGGCAGAAGCGGCAAGCCGGTATGCAATGGCTTGGTCGAGATTGCGCAGCAGGATATCCTGCTCCTCGTCCATCTGGAGGCGGGGCAATTCCGCATCCAGCAGCGCCTTCGCCTCGGATGCCGTCATGAACATCCCGCGGAAAGTCTCAAGCGCCGCATCCGGCGCAGGCGTCGCGTGCATTCGCTGCATCTCGTTATCGATGACCACGTCCAGCCAGAGCAATTCGCTGAGCAGATGGTCCAACGGATGCGCGTAAGGAACCGCCTGTTCGATCAGATTCCGCTCACCCCTTGTCTGCCATGCGATTCGGCAGCGGTAACTAAATTTCTATATCTACCATATTTACACTATATGAGAGAAAGCGCAACCGATATTTCATCACCGTTCGCCATATTTCTCGATCGATTCGACAAGGACAGACGCTTGCTCGAAGCGTCAACCGGCCGCGATCTTCTCGACAACCCTGTCCAGCGTCGGAGATTGATCGTTCGCATACGGCAATCCCAACTCGTAAAGCAGCTTACGATAAGCAGGATCCGCACCTTGTACCCCCTGCTCATGCACGATGGCCGCCAGCTCTCGCATGAGTTGCGCATAGCACTGGTCCGCACTCGCGAACCCTAGCTGCCGCAGGAGCTTGACGCGCTGCCCGGCTACGCCCTTACCTTCTGCCGAATCGGGCAGTTGCAGGAAGCGGTCGACGACCGCAGCCCGGTCGGCACGCTGCTTGACGTAGCGGGCGATTGCCTCCGCCCCGTCCATGCCCGCCCTTGCCCCTAGCAGCAGCCAGCCGATCTGCCCGGGTACGGCAAGGCGCGCACGGATCGCGTCCGCCGTGCCGGTCCGGGACTGAGGCGGTTGCCGCTCATCGTCGGCCTCTTCCTCCATGGAGCCGATACCCAGCATCCCCGCAGTGGCGATCAGCCCGGCATAATTGCGGCCGGAATCGCCTTCGAACTCTTCTTCCTCACCGCCGAGCTCCGCTTGCATGCCCGCTTCCGCATAAGCTGCCGGGTCTGCGGCGGAATCCGCTTCCTTCATCTGCTCAGCCTTGCGCAGCGCTGCGGCCACGGCCTCCCAGTTCACCCACCGCTTCAGTTGAACGGTTACCGTCATCGCTTCGGCGAACGCGTCCACCTTCATCTCCGTCACGCCTGACATGCGATGCAGCGCCATTTTCATCTGGGGGATGGATAATGCATGGAATGCCCGAATCAGCTCAGCCTTGCCTTGCTTGCCCGCCTTATAACTTAGCCAGCGCACGATCTCCCAGTAAGGCGCCAGCAGCCCCGAAGCGTCCGCAGCGCTGCCGGCTGCGGCATCCGTGCCCGGATCGCTGACATCGGCCTCCGCCTCGACCTCATCCTCCTTCAGCTCCACCCCCTGGACGGCATGAATCTCGGACACGAACCGATCCCAATCGACATTGTCGGCGCCGAGCTTATCCACCGTGCGAAGCACGGCCATCTGCTGACCCGGCGTCAGCTTCGCATACAGCGTCAGCACATCGCTCCTGCCCGCCGCCTGCGCCGCTTCCTCCATGCGTGCCGACAGCGAGGCGTACGGTTCTCGAAGCCCTGCGGCCGTCTGCGGCTCCTCGCCCTTGCGGACAGCGGCCTGGACCATGCGCTGCAGCGCCTGATTGCCGTATGCTTGCTGGATCGCGTGCAGGTCCGGCGGACCTGTCGCGCGTTCAGCGGCAGCGGGCGCTTTCGCCTGCTTCTTGCCGGTGCCGCCTGCCGATACAGGCCGAGCAGGGGCGGTTCGCGCATGGCGCTCCATTCTCGTTCGATGTGCCATAACCTTCTCCTCAGGTGTTTCGTATTACACTAAACATACAACGTCGACTAGCGTATTCCTCTTTTTTCGACCAAATTCGCCGCAATCCCATTTTCTTCATGTATAATAGGATTCCATAGAGCTAAGAGATTCCGTTCGACAGGCGATAACCTCTATCGAAGCCGTTCGAAGTTCAGCGAACCGCGGGTAGAGGCGGGTTATATCCTATCCGATGAGGGTGATACGCGTTGTTCTCATTCTTCAAATCCAAAGGAAAACAACAGGCGCAATCGCAGACGAACGGCCAGCAATCGACTTCAACGCCGCAAGGATCCGGCTCGGTGCCCACGCTCATGCAGCAAACGATCGGCAATCGGGCAACCGGCAGCAGCCTGCAGCAGCAGACGCAGAGCGGCAGCGCACCGCAGCCTACTGCCGAAGAGAAGCGCAAGGAAGCGCTCGAGCAAGAACGCGACCTGTTAGCCCCCACGATTGCCGCGGAGTTGTTCGGCGGCATGCGTTCCCAGGCAGCCGAGCGGGCTCAAGCATTCCTGAACGGCGATAAGCAAGCGATCGCGCTGCGCGAGAGCCTCGCCGAAGCGGCCAAGGCGGCCGTCGAGGCCAACATGGACAGCGCCGGCGGAACGGACGAACAGAAGGCAGACGCCAAGCAATACGCCGCTTCGCATGTGGAGAAGGCCGGCATCATTGCCGAGTCGCTGAACAAGTACGCGAAGGAAGCGTCGGAAGCGGTCGTGACGGACGACCAATCGAACGCCCTCGCTGCCAAAGCCAAGGAAGGCTTCGACAAGGTCGCTCCGCAGCCTAAGACGGCGCTCGATAAGCAGAAGGCCGAGGCGACCAAGCAGGCGAGGCGGACCGCCCGATCCGAAGCCGATCGGCTGACGGCCCTATCCGTCGAACAGATCATGACGGACATGAAGGCAGCCATTCAGGCCGATGCCGCATTCTTGAACAGCAGGCTGGACGTGAAGGACCTCGGCAAGGACGAGGCGCAGCTGCGCCAGCAGCTGGACGGACAGCTCGTCGAGGATCGCGACATCAATACGGTCTACACGAATAAGCTCGCCGATCCGCTGAAGCAGGCGGTCCTGATGAAGCTGGGGGTCGGACGCAGGGCATTCCGGCGCTCCAAGGAGCTGAATGCGTTCCGCCAGAGCATGAAGGACGCCGCCCGCGGCCAAGCGAACAACGAGATTGACGGGCAGTTGGATACGAACTCGCTTACGTCAGGCAAGGGCGATGTCGGCAAGAAATTTTACGGCATGATGGCCAAGACGGAAGCGTATTCCCTATCCAAGGGGTCCGTCGACAAGGCCATGGAGACCAAGGCTGCCGCAATCGTAAGCGCGGTCATTCCGGAAGGAAGCACGAAGAAGCAGCTGAAGCAATCCGCACAGACGGCTGCGTATGACGTGGCCCGGTCGAATCAAGGCGCCGCCAAGAAGATCAACGAAGCGGCGCTGAGCGCTGCCGCCGTCAAGGCGATTGAGATCTATAAGCTTAAGCAGACCGTTGCCGTCGGCGAGGCAAGGAAGCTCACGAAGGGATCCGCGCCGACCAACTCCAGCGAGCGGACCGAGCTGTCCGAGGGCGTGAAGCAGCAGGTCACGACAGATGATATCGCCGGCACATCGATCAAGCATGCCGTCGAAGCGGATACCTTGAACAGCGGACTGGCCAAGTGCAAAAGCCTCATCGATCTTGCCGCGCCGAATCCGGGCGATTCCAGCTCGCTCGAAGTCGAGCTGAAAATTCCGGTCTACACGAACGGCGCGATCAGCGCCTACGTCCTGTTCGGCATCGGATTCGAAGCGGAGCGCGAAGTGAATGAGCTGACCGTCAGCTCCCAAGTGACGTTCGGCGCCGGCTTCCAGACCTGGGGCTTCGACGCGAACTTCCGCATCGGCCTGTTCATGGAGAGCCAGGCCAAGGATTCGACGGGCGCCATGAACCTCTTCTCTTATGGCCTCTACCGCCAGATCCGCAGCATCAAGCCGGAAGCGGCTGACTATCTGTGGGGACAAGGCGGCAAGTCCGGCATGAAGGAAGTCGAGGAAGCCGAGCTGTGGGCAGCGATGATCGAGAATCAGGACTTGAGCAAGGAAGACAGCTATGTCGATGTCGGCATGATGTGGAAGGCCGGCGCCGAGGCGAATGCCAAGGTGGCCAAGATGGAGGCTTCGCTCACGGGCAAGCACCTGAACCGCTACGACAAAGAGACGATCGCGCAGATGACGACGGCCGGCTTCGGCGATTCGACCGATCTGACGAAGCTGGAGGAGAAAGCCGATGCGATGCGCAAGGGCGTGAAGCGGCATATTATCGAGGCGGAGGCCGCGGCTGCGGTCAAGATCGGCGGCAATGAGGTCAGCTTCGGCCTGGAAGGCTCCGGCGCGATCATGAACAATCGGCTGCGGGAGCTGTCCATCGAGGCGAGCGGATCGATACCGTTCGCGTATGGAGAAGATGCCGCAGAATGGGCCAAGATTGCCGCGAAGACCGCCGTGCCGATCGCCGGCGCCGCCAAGAATCTGTTCGGCGTCATCCGGAGCAAGGTCAAGAATGAAACCGACCTCGCGGCCAAGACAACCGGTTCCACGCTCGACACGGGAACGGATCTCTTGTTCACCGTCCCGCAGTTCGACGAGGTCGGCAAGAGCCTCGCTTCCAAAATTCAGGGCGACGAAACCGTCAACGACACGATCCGCGGCTGGATAACCGGCGACTCCAGCGCCAGCGCCACCGAGCAGGTGAACAAGATCCTCTTGTCCAGCTCGCTCGATCTGTCGCTCGGCTTCAGCAAGGAATGGGACAAGAACGGGGTATCGAAGGGCTGGGAGATCGAGCTCGAGGTCGGGGAGACCAAGACGTTCGAGGTCGATGCGGAGATCGCCAAAGTAACCGTAGAGAAATCGAAGCGGCTGGGCAAGCTAGGGTTCGGCATGGAGGACGACGGAAGCTGGAAGATGTCCGGCGGCTTGGCCGGCATCGAGTTCGGATAAACGAAAGAAGGAGCGTAACCGCTAATGGCGAACGATAGATCGGAATTGGAGCAACTCGGAGAATCCGTGATCAAGACGGAATTGCCGCTGACTTTCGACTCATTGACAGGATCGACTGTGCCCGCCACGGTCACTAGGATCTGCTTCCGGCGTGGAGTACCCGACTCTAGCTGCGAGATGACATTCGAAGTGAGCGGGGAGACGGCAAGCAGCATTCTCCGGCAGGAATGGTTCCATCTATTCCGGGGCATGCGCAGCGGAAGCCCCTCATTCCAAGCAGACCAGCCCGTCCGATTCAGGGCCGCTCTTCGTTCCGAACTGGCGAATCGCGTGGCAGATGCCGGCGGGGATGCCGAGACGGTCTTGGACCTGCTCTTGTCACAGTCGCGTCAGGAGAACAACATCGCTCCAGCCTCTTCGTTCCGATGCACGGAATGCTGGCTGGCGCTCGAAGCGACGCAGACACCCGAGCTGCCTGATGCGCTGAAGGATGCCGGCACCTTGCGGATCGGCCTTCGCACGGCATGGTTCGAGGACGAGCAGGCGGATGGCGATGCCGGGAACGGCAGCGCTGCGCAGCATGCCGGCGTTCTCGACCGGATCGAAGCTTTCCTGCGGGCGAAGGAGCTGGATTACGAGAAGCTGGACGAGCAGCTGCTTCGGCTCCGCATCGTAAGCGAGAGCGGCGATTGGGTCTGCCTCATCCGGATAGAGGAATCGGAGAATGGCTGCGTCGCCTACTCGGTATATCCGAGCTTGATCCCAACCGAGAGGCGCGAAGCGATTGCCCTGGTACTGATGAGCGTGAACTATGACCTTGCGAAAGGCAGCTTCGAAATGGACCATGAGGACGGCGAACTGCGCTTCCGCACATCGATGCCGATGGCCGGCCGCAGCGAGCCGGATGCATTCGGCGCCATGCTGATCGAGCATGCGCAGGTCATGGAGCATTACCTTCCCGTCATTCGGGACATGATTCACAATCCGGAATAACATGAAGAGGCAGCCGCTTCCTTAACCGAAGGAGCGGCTGCCTCTTGTAATCTTGCCGTATTGCCGCAGTATCTCCTGCTTAACCCGCTGGCACGATCAGCTTGAGCAAGCTGCCGAATTCCAGCTCCTCGAATTTGTTGGCCACCGCAGTCCGATCGATCGTCCATTGGCAGCTGTCCCACTCGATTTCGACCGGCGCGTCGCATCGAATGGTCGCGAGGTCGCGGGACAGGTGCAGCATATCGAGATCCGCTTCGATTTTCGCGCGAATCGTCTTGGACACTTGATCCAGATTCGCCAGCAGCCCGTCGATCGAGCCGAATTCTTGGATCAGCTTATGCGCGGTCTTCTCGCCGATGCCGCGAACGCCGGGATAGTTGTCGCTCGTATCGCCCATCAGCCCCTTCAGATCAATGATCTGCGAAGGCGTCAGCTGGCGCTCCTCCATGAGGGAAGCCGGCGTATAGACGGCATAGTTGCCCTGCCCCTTCTTCATGATGACGACGCTAATCCGCTCGTCGACGAGCTGCAGCATATCGTGGTCGCCTGTCAGCACATAGACGTCCGCCTGTTCGGAATAGCGCTTGGCGAGCGTGCCGATGCAGTCATCCGCCTCGAAGCCGACGATCCCGATATTCGGCATGCCGAGGCTCTCCGTAACATCCTTGATTAAGTTGAACTGCGGGATCAGGTCCTCCGGCGCGTCCGGGCGATTCGCCTTGTAGTCCGCGAACTGTCCGGTACGGAACGTCGTGCTCCCCATATCCCAGCAGCAGATGACATGCGTCGGTTCGAACTTTTGTGCCGCATCCCAGAAGTAGCGTACCCATCCGTACACGCCGTTGACTGGCACGCCGGAGCTTGTCCGACGGATCGAGCCCGTGAACGACGTTGCAAAATACGCCCGAAACAGCAGCGCCATCCCGTCGACGATCAATAACCGATTCCGCTTCGCATCTGTAACCATATTAAGATGATGACCTCCCTATATTAGCAATCTATATTAGCAATCTATATTAGTATTCCTATTGTAACAACGAGCGGGCGATGCTCCTCAAGCCTTCCGCGAATCCCGCTCGGGAAGGACATGTCGGCAGCGAGTGGACAGAATAGTGGGAAATCCTGCAACTAATCCTGGGTGAAACCCCTATCTTGAGCGAACAGTGTAAAAAAGTGCAGCTATTCCCCAGGAAAACAGCCAATCTCGAGAATTGGCCGAAAATAGTGGTAAGAAATGCACTTACCGCCCCGGGGTCGATGATTGAAGTCAAAATAGTGGTACAATTTCACACTAATGCAGCCATTCGCATGTTGATTGCGGATTGGAGCAGTGGTTACGCCAGCCGCTGCGAGCCTATTCTAACCGCGATGACGATAGTCGGCTGGGTTCGAAAGCGATCAAGCCATTCCCCCGAAGATGCCGCTCAGATAAGCATCCAAGTCGACCTTGATCGGCATGAGATAGACATGTCCGCCGGCGCCAGCCGCGAAAGCGAGCGCTTCGCGCGCGTAATTCGCGTTCCATTCGAGCGTCGGCGCGAAGGAACGCGGGAATACCGCGTTATTCTTCGTCTCCCAATAGCTGCGCGAGGCATTCGTCATGACGGGCGAGACGCCCCAGTAGATCTCGCAGCCCTCTAGCAGCTCCGCATAGACGCCCATCAGCCTCGTATCGAAGAACGGCTGCGTGAAGAAGCCGTCAGCGCCTGCATCGAGCTTGCGCTTCGCATAGCCCGCTTCCTCGCGCATGCTGCCCCGATACGGGTCTAGCGCGGCGTACACCTTCAGACCCGGCGATTCGCGCTTCAGCTTGCGGATCAGGTCGATGCTCGTCGTGTCGAATGACTGGCGCGACATGTCCGTCGGCGGGTCGCCCGTGACGACAAGCACCTCGTCAATGCCGTTCTCGGCAAGATACGACAGCAGCGGCCAAGGCTTCTCCGCATCGAAGTCGATCGCGCGAAGATGCGGAATCGCCCGCTTATAATACGGCTTCGCGGCAGCCGTCCCTTCCCAGCTCCGCATCGGCAGCCGAGCGAGATCCGGGATGTTGACGGTATCGATATTCGCGTATTTGTCCCGTATGCCCGCCAGCTCCGTCTGGAGCCGCACGATGTCTCTCGGAACCAATTCAATGGAAATATGCATCTGCGCCACCTCTGATTCTCCCATTATACACGAGCGATCGACATAGCGGGATGGTGGTTGCTGGAGAAATTTCGCGATGCAACGCGGAGATCGACGACGTGCAGTCCTATCGAGACGAAAAAAGCCGCACCCGCAAGCCGGGCCAGCGAATGGCGCGACTTGCGAGAACGGCGTTCCGATAGCTTGCATCCGGGGCAAGGTCATACCCCGCTTACGTGCGGCTTCGCATGAACGCGCCGATCCGGCGCGCCGCTTCTGCAAGCCTCGCCTCCTCTTCGACCAGCGCGATGCGCACATAGCCCTCGCCTTCCGAACCGAAGGCGCTGCCCGGCACGACGGCGACCCCCGCCTGACGAACGAGCTCGCGCGCGAATGTCCGCGACGACCAGTCGCCGGCAGGCAGCGGCGCCCAGACGAACATCGTCGCCTTCGGCAGCGGGACGGTCCAGCCTTCACGCTCTAGCGCGTCGATGAACGCGTCTCTTCGCCGCTCATAGACCGCGCCGACCGTGAGGCCTGCGTCTCCGCGTGCCATGTCCTCGCGAAGCGCCGCGATGCCGGCTTCCTGAACGGCTTCGAAGACGCCGTAATCGAGGTTCGCCTTCAGATCGCGCAAGGCGCCGACAGCTTCGCGATTGCCCGCGACGAACCCGATTCGGCCTCCCGCGAGATTGAAGCTCTTCGACAGCGAGTGGAATTCCACGGCAATGTCCGCAGCGCCTTCTATCTGCAGAATGCTCGGCGGACGATAGCCGTCATAAGCCATCTCCGAATAGGCCAGGTCGTGGACGACCAGCACGCCATGCTGCCGTGCCTTGGCAACGAGCCGTTCGAAGAAGCCCAGATCCGCGACGGCCGATACCGGATTGCTCGGATAGTTCAGCAGAATGAACCGCGCCCGCTCCCATACCTCAGCCGGTATCGCTTCGAGGTCCGGCAGATAGCCGTTCTCGCTGCGGAGCGGCGCGTAGTACGGCTCGACGCCCGCGACGGCAAGGCCTGCGGTGTAGATCGGGTAGCCGGGATCCGGCACGATTGCCGTGTCGCCGGGATTGCAGATCGCGAGCGCCAGATGCGCAAGCCCATCCTGCGAGCCCATCAGCGTCAGCAGCTCGCGTTCCGGATCGATGCGGACGCCGAACCGCCAGGCCAGCCACTCGGATGCCGCCTGGCGGAACGCGCTGCTGCCGCGGGAGGACGGATACCGGAACGCATCCTTCCGTCCGATTGCAGCGGCCATCGCTTGCCGCACCGCGTCCGAGGGCGGCAGGTCCGGGCTGCCGATGCTGAGGTCGATGACGTCGATGCCTGCTTGCAGCGCCTCCGCCTTCCATTCCGCAGCTTCCGCGAATATCGACGAGCCAAGCCGGCTCAGCCTGTCCGCCCGCCATGCTTGTGCCCTCGCCGGTCCGCTCATGCGCGGGCACCCCATACTTGCTCGTACTCCTCTTCCTTGTAACCGACGGTCAGCCTCTCGCCGTCTGTCACAATCGGGCGTTTCACCAGCCTGCCGTTCGAAGCCAGCACGGCGATCCGCTGATCCTCCGTCATCGCCGGCAGTTTATCCTTCAGCTTCTGTTCCTTATAGACGTCGCCGGACGTGTTGAACAGCTTCTTCAACTCCATGCGGCCGATCTGCAGCCAGCTACGGATCTCTTCCTCCGATGCCGGCTGCTCGAACAAGTCATGCAGCTCCAGCTCGTATCCCTGCCCTTGCAGCCGCTTCACGGCACTGCGGCAGGTGCCGCATTTCGCGTAATGATACATCTTCAGCTTCTTGTTGCTCACGGCTATCGTCATTCCTCTCGACTCTCGTATTCGATCCCGCTCATGCGGTTATACAGCTCTATCGTTCGCTGCGCAGATACGTCTCCAGCCGCACAAGGTCGGCCGGCAATGCCGCATCGAAACGCATGCGCTCTCCTGTCATCGGATGCGTCAGTTCAAGCTCTGCCGCATGCAGTGCCTGCCTGCCCGCAGCATCTTCGGCGCCATGCATCCAATCCTTCATTGCCTCGGACGGCAGCCCATACATACGGTCTCCGGCCAACGGACAGCCGATATGCTGCATATGGACACGAATCTGATGCGTCCGGCCCGTCTCCAGCTTGAGCCGAACCTTGGCTGCCGCCTCGCTGCGATAGACTTCCGCCGTCTCATAATGCGTGACCGACGGATAGCCTGTCGGCGTCACGATCCGGATATGCGGCGAATCCGGATTGCGGTCAATCGGCTCATTCACGGTCCCGCTGCGAGGGACAGGCACCCCGTATACATAGGCGATGTAGGCCTTGTCCACCTCGCCGCGCTGCAGCTGCTCCGACAGCTGCTGGTGAATGTAGCCATTCTTCGCGATCGCCACGACGCCGGAAGTGTCCTGATCCAGCCGATGCACGGGACGAAACCGGACCTGTTCCCCCTTCTCTTGCCAATGGTAGACGACGCCGTTAGCCAGCGTGCCCGTATAATGGCCATGCGTCGGATGCACGACGATCCCTGCGGGCTTATTGACGATCAGCAGGTACGCGTCCTCATAAATGATTGACAGCTCCATCGGCTGCGGCATAATATCGTCCGACTGTTCGGCCTCCATGCGAAGCGCGACCACGTCGCCCGTCTTCACCTTATGCGACGTATACACACGTTCGCCGTTCAACGTCAAACCTTCCTCCGTCATCTTCAGACGGGACAGCAGCTTGCGCGATACGCCGAGCCGCCGCTCGAGCAGCCTCCGAACCGTGATGCCGTCTTCGCCTGGCTCCACGGTTACCGCGATCGCTTCATAGTATTGCCGCTCGCTCATCGGGAGCTGCGAGGCTTGCCGAACACATCGGCGCTGCGTACGTAGAGGACGTCCTCGACGCCCAATCTCGCATTCGCGGCACGCGCCGTTGCAAAAAAGTAGTCCGATAGCCGATTGACGTATTTAACAGCGTGTTCGTTAGTCGGATGTTGCGCCGCCAGCGTGACGATCCGCCGTTCCGCACGCCTGCACACCGTTCGGCACACATGAAGCAGCGCTGCCTCTTCCGAGCCGCCGGGCAGAATGAACTTCGTGACTTCCGGGGCTTGCGGAATCCAAGCATCGATCTGCTTCTCCAGCCGTTCGATCGGCTCGGCCGATATTTTGTACGCGGAAGGCTCGCTCGCGAAGGCAAGATCCGAGCCGCAATCGAACAGCTCCTGCCCGATCTCGATCAATTCCGCCGCCATGTCGTCCAGCTTGCCGGAGCGAGCCAGCACGGCTGCCGCTTGGCCAACGAACGCATTCAGCTCATCCAGCGTGCCGTATGCCTCGACCCGCACGTCGTCCTTGCTGACCCTTCCCCCTATGATCGATGTCTGTCCGGCATCTCCCGTACGTGTATACAGCTTCATAGACAATCCCCTTTCGCATCACCGCTGCATGCCGCTCGATACAGCGAGCGGAAGCCTCCGACTTGCAAGGCTTCCGCTGACTGTCTTGCGTCCGCTTGGCTCAGCCGTTCGAGCAGCTGATCTTGTGACGCATATATTCGTTAATGACGAGATCCAGCTTACGGCTGATCTCGATGACCCGCTCCGCGTTGAATGTCGATTCTTCCATATAAGTTAATTCCATCTTGCATCTCAGGATACGAATCTCGTCTTCCAGGTGATCGATGGACGGGGATTGCTTGCCCGCTTGAAGTGTGCCCATGCTCCCGATCTTCGCGAGCCTGGATTCGACCTGTGCCAATCCCTTTCCTCCTCTGCCTGATAGATTCCGTATAGGTCTGCCGCTGCAGTCATGACAACGTCTGATAAATTATAACAGATACACGCCCTGAATAGACAATCGATTTCTTAACCTTTTTTGACATGCTCGACGAATCGCCCGATTCGATCCAACGCTTCGTTCAGCTGCGAGACGGATGTGGCATACGAGCAGCGCAGATGCCCTTCGCCGCCTGCGCCGAACACGTTGCCCGGCACTGCCGCTACGGCGCCCTCGTTCAGCAGCCGCTCCGCGAACGTCTCCGAATCGAGTCCGGTCGAGGCAATCGACGGGAACGCATAGAATGCGCCCTGCGGCTCATGACAGTCGAGACCGATATCGCGGAATCCCTTCACGACAAGACGGCGGCGCTGATTGTACGATTCCATCATGCGCTCCATCTCTTCCATGCCGTTCGTCAGTGCCTCGAGAGCCGCGACCTGCCCCATGATCGGCGCGCACATGACGGTATACTGGTGGATTTTGAGCATCGCTCCGATCAGATCCGGATGCCCGCATGCATACCCCATCCGCCAGCCCGTCATCGCGAACGCCTTGGAGAACCCGCTGACCAGAATCGTCCGGTCCTTCATGCCCGGCATGGCCGCGAAGCTGGCATGCTTCGTGCCGTAGGTCAGCTCGGCGTAGATTTCGTCGGAGATGACGATGAGATTATGCTTCTCGACGACCTTGGCAATCGGCAGCCAGTCCTCATAGGTCATGATGCCGCCCGTAGGATTGCTCGGATAACAGAGAATGAGCACCTTGCTGCGCGGCGTGATGCACGCCTCGACCTGCTCCGCTTTCAGCTTGAAGCCGTCCTTCGCGAACGTCTCGATGCCTACCGGCACGCCGCCGGTCAGCGATGTGATCGGAGAGTAGGAGATATAACAAGGCTCCGGCACGAGGATCTCGTCGCCCGGATCGATAAGCGCGCGAAGCGCCAGGTCGATTGCCTCGCTGCCTCCTACGGTTACCATGATCTCTTTGATCGGGTCGTAGGCGACCTTGAAGCGGTCGGATAAGTATTGGCCGATCTGATTCCGCAGCTCCGGCATGCCGGCGTTCGACGTATACTGCGTCTTGCCCGCTTCGAGCGAGGCGACGCAAGCGTCCCTTACATGCCATGGGGTGACAAAATCCGGTTCCCCTACCCCAAGCGTGATGATATCCTTCCGATTGCTGACAAGATCGAAAAACCGGCGAATGCCGGAAGGCTTAATATCCTTAACGCGCGGTGACAAGAAATCCGACATCGATTCGCGCGCGGGCTTACCGATTGCTTGCTGCTCTTTATCCTTGATCACGTGGCGCACCACCCTTTACGGCGAAATGACGAGACGCTGATCGCCTTCGGTTTCCGCGAAGATGATGCCGTCTTGTTTGTACTTTTTCAAGATAAAGAAAGTCTTCGTCGACAGAATGGATTCGATCGGCGACAGCTTGTTCGAGACGAACGAGGCCACTTCCTTCAGGTTCCTGCCTTCGACCTCGACAAGCAGATCGTACGCGCCGGACATCAGATAGACCGATTTCACTTCGGGGTACAGGTAGATGCGCTCGGCGATGCCTTCGAAGCCTCTGCCGCGTTCCGGCGTAATCTGAACCTCGATAAGCGCCGTAACTTTGTCGTCCTCGACTTTGCTCCAGTTCACTACGGTAGCGTACTTCACGATCACGTGCTCATCCTCGAGCTCCTTGATGATCGCCTTGACCTCTTCCTCCGGAATGTCGAGCATCGTGCCGATCAATGCCGCGCTTCTTCTCGCATCTTCCTTCAACAGGTCCAATACTTTCAATTGCATCTCGTTCATCTCGAGTAAGCCCCTCCCGTCTTCCGTTGCAAGATATAAATTCTATATTACAACGATTCCCTAATTCCTGCAAAATAAAAAAGAACGCCATAAGAAAAGACGCTTCCGTCGACGGGAGGCGCCTAATTCCGTTAAGCGTTGCTCTTATGGAAAATGAATCGTCTTGACATGGTTAACGTGAATGAATATGGATTGGCCTGCCGCATTCGTGAGCTCCAGCAGTTGGTCGTCAAGACCGCGCAGCACGCCGATCTTGTTCGGCGATTCGCCGAGATCCAGAATGACGAATTCCCCCACGAGCTTGCGGAGCTGCTGATCGAACGTTCGCGTCAGCGATACGGATGAGGGCTTAAGCGGGAACTGCTCGGAAGACAGCAAGTACGGCGTAACGTTCGGGTGGTAGGGCGTCAAGTACTTCAGATGGTCGAGCGAGATGATGATGGAGTGATAGACAGGCGAGTAGAAGACGAAATAATCGTTCATGACGCTCATGACATAACCATGGATCGAATGATTGCCCGTAATATAGAGCTCCGAGAACATTCCCTTCGCGCTCATCAGCACTTTCCGGTAAGAGATCGGTTCCGTCTGCGGATCGAACGGAAGTTCTTGATCGCTGACCTCTTCCTCATATAAGGATGCCCGCAGCTGTTGAATATGAATCAACGGGACATAGTAGAATTGGCTGACGCCGCGAATGACCGCGATATCCGGTCCCATATCGATCAGCCTGCCGCGAATCGGCAGTATTCTGCCTGACACTTCAATCTCGACCAGGCGATCGAATAACGGATGTTGTTTGTCCTTCATGCGTGAACCTCCTTCCTGACGCGTTCCGCTTAACATTAGCGGCAAGAGGCTTCCTGATGGAATGGCTCAGGCCGGCCGCATGGCCGGCCTGATCGTATGAACGCCGACTGGTTATTCTAGCTGCACGTGAGGTTAGCGGCTCCGGCGGCTGCCTGCAGCGGACTTGCGGATCGCGCGCGCTTGCGCTACCGCGTTGCCGCCCTGGGCTCCTCCGGCACGGTTGCCGCCCGTGCGTCCACCCTGCGATCGGTTGCCGCCGCTCTGCTTGTTCCCTCCGCTCCTGTTGTTGGCGTTGTTGCCGCCGTTGTTGTTCCCGCCGCTTCTGTTGTTGCCGCCGCTCTTGTTGCCTTTCTGCTGCGCCAAGCTGACAGAACGGATATGGAATAACGGGATGCGAATCGCTTCCTTATTCGACACGAGGAGCAGCGTGTCGTGGCTTACCTCGGCGACGAAGCCTTCTACCTTTTCAGGCCCGCCTTGGTTGATCTGCACGAACTGCTGACGGAGCTGACGAAGCACGCCGTTGAAGCTGTCCGCCATGATATACATCGCTGTGCGTCCGCCCGTTCCTCCTGCTGCCTCCGTGATGCTCTTCACATGCTCGGCGTTGATATATACAATTCCGTTTCTCGTCTGAAGCACGAGGTAGTTGCTCCGTACGGCTAAGAGCCGACCGGTCAACGCATCCGGGCCGCCGCGGTTGATTTTGACGTTGCGTCCGATGAGGCTGTGCAGATAGTGTGCTTGCTGCGCCGCCGCAGCATTGTTTTGCATCATTTGAAACGCCATTGACAATCCCTCCATGGTTCATGATTGTACAACCAGATTCATAGATTTGTGTTACCCTAGCAGCCTTCAGTACTCGCTGTCCACCCCCCCATTTCTCGACTCCGGAACCGATATCTCGGAGGATAAAGTATAATACAAGCATATGTGACCCTCTTCCATTCGGTACTAGATGCAAGACTATTTCTAGTAAAGTCATGTCGTCCGACTATCGCGCGTAATAGATTGGCGACATAGCTTGTATAAACCGAATAAGGAGGAGATTCTTTCTATGGCGAAGGCAGAAAAGAACAGCAATCACGGACACACCGGCGGACGCAATACGGGCGGCAACAGAACAGGCGGGCAGCACACGGGCGGGAACCGCACTGGCGGGCACAACACGGGCGGCAACCGGACCGGCGGGCGCAACACGGGCGGCAACCGGACTGGCGGACGCAACACGGGTGGCAACCGGACCGGCGGACGCAACACGGGCGGCAACCGGACCGGCGGACGCACGGGCGGCAACCGGACTGGCGGACGCAACACGGGCGGCAACACGCCCGGCGGCGAAGACGGCGAGAGGTCGCGCACTGCCGCAGCGTGGCCGTACAACGGCGGTTACTGGCCTTCCGGCTGGTATATCCGTACGGACATGTGACCAATTATCGTGCAGCCGAATAGAGTAACGAATAGAAGCCTATCGTCATGGCGACGATAGGCTTCTTATTTGTCTCTTGAGGAGTTGGTCGAATGTCCGCCGGGAACCTCCCCACTCGGCACGTGGTCGTCGAGCCGTCTCGATGGCGCGCCCTCCATAGCGATCCTTATGGCGATCAATCGATTTCCGTTCGGGTCGCGGCAGGTCATCGCACTTACGAAGCGGAGCTTCGAATTCGTGGAGGACACACGCGCGGCTACCCCAAGCCTTCGTATGAATTGCGCATTCAGAACGGCCATACCTTCCACTGGAATGCGGAGTACGATGACCCTGCCATGATGCGTAACGCGCTGTCTTTCTATTTTTTCAATCAGATCGGAGTGCCCGCACCGAAAACCACTCATTTTCGATTCGTCGTGAACGGGGAACCGGTGGGTGTCTATCTGGAGATCGAAGCCGTCGTACCGGCGTTCTTTCACGCACGCAAGCTTCCTTATCGCTCGATCATTTACGCAAGCAATGACCGCGCCGATTTCGGCCGGAACGAACCGCGTTCCCGAACGCCGAAGCGCAGTTTGTTCGCCGGTTACGAGAAGGTCGCCGGAGACGAGGGCACGCCAAATAGGCTGATCCGCTTCATCCGAGGGATCAACCGGCTGAAGGGCGAAGCGCTGAGGCGGCATCTCGCAAGCAATCTGGATATCGACAATTACTTGGCTTGGCTCGCGGGCGCTGTCCTGACTGGCAATTATGACGGCTTCGAACAAAATTATGCGCTGTACGAGCATGCGCCTACGGGCAAATATCGGATCATTCCGTGGGATTATGAGGGGACATGGGGACGCAACTGCTATGGCGTGCCATGCGGAAGCCGCGTCGTCCGTTTGCAGGGCTATAACGTATTGACCGCCAAGCTGTTCCTGTTCGCCAGGTATCGCAGGGCATACAAGTTGCTTATGCGCCGCCTGCTGCGCAACCACTTTACCGAAAGCGGCGTTACCCGGGCAGCCTCGAGAATCAGCCGCACGATCGCGGCCGACCTGCGTGCCGACCATACGCGCAAACATCCGTTCGCCGTGTTCCAAGGCGAGGTGCGGTTCATCCGCCGCTATGTGCGGCATCGCCGCAGCTATATTCGGCGAATGCTGCGGCAGTGGAAGTAATCGGAGAATTTAATATAAGTCCATGCTGAGGTAGCGCTCGCCGGTATCCGGCGCAATGCAGAGCACGCGGCGTCCCGCGCCGAGCCGGGCGGCCACCTGCAGCGCAGCCCACACGGTCGCGCCGGATGAAGGTCCGAGGAGCAGCCCTTCTTCGCGGGCTAAGCGGCGCATCGTTGTCAGCGCATCCTCGTCTTTGACTTGAATAATCTCGTCGTAGACGGCTGTATTCAAGATCGCCGGGATGAATCCCGGACTCGTCCCCACCAGCTTGTGGGGGCCCGGCTCGCCGCCGGACAGCACCGGAGAGCCCGCCGGTTCGACTACCGCGACATAGAGTCCGGGGAGCTTCGCCTTCAGCGCCTCGCCTGTACCGGTAATCGTACCTCCGGTGCCCGACGAGGCCACGAAAGCGTCGAGACGGCCGCCCGTCTGCTCGAGAATCTCTAAGGCTGTCGTCCTCCGATGAATGTCCGGATTGGCACGATTCTCGAATTGATTTGGGATGAGGCTTCCCGGACGCTCGGCTTGCAGCTCCAGTGCTTTCTTGATCGCGCCCGGCATCCGCTCGGAGGCCGGCGTGAGCACGACCTCCGCCCCGTATGCTTGGACCAGACGTATGCGTTCGATGGACATATTGTCCGGCATGACGAGAATCAGCTTGTAACCCTTCGCGGCGGCATTCATGGCCAGCCCGATCCCGGTATTGCCGCTCGTCGGCTCGATCAGCGTGCCTCCAGGCTGCAGCAGCCCCTGCTGCTCCGCAGCCTCGATCAACGCGAATGCGGCGCGATCCTTCACGCTGCCGCTCGGGTTGAAGCGTTCAAGCTTGACGAGCACTTCAGCCGATTCGCGGCCGGCCAAGCGAATTCGGACTGCCGGCGTATGGCCGATCAGTTCGGTAATCTGCTGTACGATACGTGGCATGTGGCTCAACCTTTCCCGTTAGCTTGCTGCGCCAGCCGGCTCTTCATGAACAGCCAGCCGATCAGCGGGGCCGCCCCGACAGCGAACAGAATGCCGGTTAGCGCGGCCGTCGACTGCGTCATCGATACGACGATCAGATAGACCGCGAGGCCGACCGTACGCCCTGTGATCAGTCCGCATTCGCGCAGCACGATCAGCTCTTCCCTCCGCTGGGCGCTCTCGGCGGATGATCCGATGAGATCGAACACCGCCGACGTCATCGGGATGACATAGAGCGGCATGAATACCGCGATTCCGATCCCTAGGCAGAGCAGCGTAACGTAATTGACATTGATGAACAGAAGCGCAGACAGCGCGGATACGACCGCCGCGCCGATCAGCATCGCCCCGCGCCGATTGGACGCATGCAGCTTGCGGCCGATCAGCCAGAAGCTGAACAGCGCGGTTAACGACGTCCACAGCGTAAAGCTGCCGAGGCTCTGCTCCTTATTCGTGGACAGGAATACCAAGAGGCCCAGCAGGAACATGAAGACCCCTTCGCGTATGCCTTGCGCGACCAGCGAAGGGAATACCTTGCGCCATGGGCTGCCGTGCTTGCCTAGCTGCTGGAAGCCATACACCCATCCGTAGTGTCCGATCGACTTGCGCTTAGCCAGGAAGAAGCTGACGATCGTCGCTACGGCGAAGATGCCGAGCGAGATGCCGAATATAATCCGATACCCTGCGGTTCCCCCGGCCGCGCCGATGACGATGCCGGACACCCACGGCGCGAGCATTCCGGCTCCGGAGCCGAGCAAGCCGGCCCAGCCGTTGAAGCGGTCCCGCGTGTCGGGTCCGGTGATTTCGAAGTAGATCACGTTATACGCCATCCAGAACAAGCCTGCCGCGATGCCGTTCAGCACCCCGAGCGGAATGACATACGCTGCGGCCGCAGGGCCGAGGGCAAGGACGGACAGATAGAAGAGTCCGGATACGATAACGCCTGCGCGCAGGACGAGCATCTTGTTGTAGCGCTTCACCCATTTGCCCGCAATCCAGAACGTCAGGCCGGATATTAAGTGCTGCGCAAGGCTGAACCAGCCGATCAAGGCGAAGGATTGACTCGCTTTCCACAGGTAGACAGGCACGAACGTGCCAGACAGCGCATTGGCCGTGCCGTACAGCCCCTGGACGGCCAGCAGCAGAATCGCTTGCCGGTCGAGCCGGGCCTTGCTCTTGCCCTTGCTTCCGATGGACCAGCCGGGCTGCGCATGCGCGAATCGCGCTTTGTAGGCAGCGGCAGCCAGCCGTGCGCGAACCGTATGTTTGCCGTGCTCCATTGATCAAGCCCCTTCGTCCGATGGAATCATACGCTAAGATACCCATCGGGACCCGGGGTCATACCCTGCTATTCGCTGCTCAAGCGATCGAACAGCGTCTCGCGGTCTGCTGCGGACAGCCTGTTCTGCATATGATTGCAAGACGGGCAGACGTACCACACCATCCGAAAAGGCGCCTGCAGCAGCGGCCCGCCAAGCGCTTCGTGCACCGTCGGCTGCCAGCCTTCGCTGCTAACCGTCTGCTTGCCGATTTCCAGCATATATTCGCGGCAGACCGGACATTCCGGCACTTCGGCCTGAAGGTCAAGAATCGCCTCCATCTTCTCTTCGAGCGCGAGCATGCCCGGGTTCGTGTGCCGATAACCGTCGGGATCGAGCAGGTCTAGACCACTCGCCTCGTCCAGGTCGCTATCGTCACTGTCGTCGCCATCGTCGTCTTCCCGAACGGCTTCCTCTTCCTCCGCGTCGTTGTCGACGGAGAAGCTGATCGTGCGATAACCGTCCAGCTCATTGTCGCAATGCGGGCAAAATGCTTCCGGCCCCAGCTCTTCATCCCATACGATCTCCGTGTCGCACCACGGACAAATTGTCGGTTCTTCCATGCTCCAACTTCTCCCCTTCTACCCCTGCAGATAAATAACGCCCAGTACGATAAATAGAATGGCCAGCACCAGCAGCGTTCCCCATAAATACTTCATGCGATTGCTTCACCTCAATTAAGATACGACGGTTGCGCCGATTACGTAAGAGAGCGAGACCGAGATCACCATCGCGATCAAGCCGACCGCCCGGTTATCCTTCTTGATCTCGTCGTCGATCCGGAATACGGGCGTCATGAACTCGAACAGAAAATATGCGGCCATCAGCAGAACGAAGCCGTAGCCCGCCCAGCCGATGCTTTCGTACACGTTGTCGCCGTTCTCGATCGAGAAGCGAAACAGATTGCAGATGCCGAATATTTTGCCGCCGGTGGCCATCGCGACCGCTACGTTCCCCTTCTTGATCTCGTCCCAGCAATTGTAACGCGTAACCATCTCGAAGCAGAATAAGAACACGATCAGCGCCAACACCGTTACCGATAAATAAGCAAGCGCCGCCGCATAGGGATTGCTAAGCAGACTGTCGATTTCCTGCCTCATCCGAGTATCCCCTCTCCCTGGGCCGGTTCAGCCGTCATTTCAATTCGGCCACGGTAACCCCGTCTCCGCCTTCGCCGTAGTTGCCTAACCGGAAGGCCTTCACCAGGCTGTGCTTCCGGAGATATTCCCTGATGCCGGACCGCAGCACGCCGGTACCTTTGCCATGTATGATATACACTTGCCCCAGGTTAGACAAGTACGCTTCGTCAATGAATCGATCGACCTCGACGATGGCTTCCTCCAGATTGCTACCGCGCAGGTCCAGCTCGGAACGGACTGTGTCATCCTTCGTGCGCTTAAGGCTGGCTGCCATCTTCGGCTGCTTCGCCGGACCGGCTGCCTTCACGAGCTCCAGATCGTCCAAGCCGACCTTCATCTTCAGAATGCCGAGCTGCACGGTCGCATCGTTAGCGCCAAGCTCGACGATATGGCCCTTCTGGCCCAAGCTGTACACCATGACCTCGTCGCCCGCTTCGATCTTTTGCTTCTTGCCCTGCGTACTGCCGGCAGGCGCCTTGGGACGCTGCTGGGCAGGCGCTGCCTCGTCCAGCCTACGGCGCGCCTCGATGAGCTTATGCTCCTTGACCGAGGCCCCTTCCTCCAGCGCAAGCTTCCGCAAGTCGGCAATAATCTCCTCTGCCTCCCGCTTCGCTTTCGCAACCGCCGCACGGGCTTCTTCCTGCGCCTTGGCGAGCAGCCGCTCGCGCTGTTCCTCGAACCGCCGCACCTCGGCAGCATGCTTCTCCTTGAGCCGCTCCATCTCGGCGCGCAGCTCGGCGGCATTCTGGCGTTCCGTCTCGGCGCCGAGCCGGTCCTCCTCCAGCGAAGCGATCATGTTCTCGACGCGCATATCCTCCTCGCTCACTTCGCCGCGCGCATGCTCGATGATGCCATGCGGCAGACCGAGCCGTTCCGCGATTGCAAAAGCGTTCGAGCGCCCCGGTACGCCGACGAGCAGCCGATAAGTCGGGCTCAGCGTCTGAATGTCGAATTCCATGCTGGCATTGATGACGCCTTTGCGGTTGTAAGCATAGGCCTTCAGCTCGCTGTAATGCGTCGTCGCGACGAGCCGGCATCCCAGACGGTGCATATGCTCCAGAATCGCGATCGCAAGGGCCGAGCCTTCGGCCGGATCCGTGCCTGCGCCGAGCTCGTCGAGCAATACCAGGCTTTTCGGCGTCATCGACTTCAACATGCGAATGATATTCGTCAGGTGGCTGGAGAACGTACTCAGGTTCTGCTCGATGCTCTGCTCGTCGCCGATATCGGCATAGATCGCGTCGAATACGCAGAGCTGGCTGCCGTCCTCGGCAGGGACGAACAATCCCGACATCGCCATTAAGCTGAGCAGGCCGATCGTCTTCAGCGATACGGTCTTGCCCCCGGTATTCGGACCGGTGACGATAATCGCGGTGAACTGATTGCCGAGCTCGATATCGAGCGGAACGACCGCATCCTTAGCCAGCAGCGGATGCCGTCCCCGCTTCAGCTTCAAGTAGCCGCGATCGTTCATGCGAGGCAGCGTCGCCTTCATCTCATGCGCAAGCCGCGCCTTGGCGAACGCGAAGTCCAACTGTCCGAGCAATCCGAGATCGACGCCCAAGTCCTCCGCTACTTCGGCCACGCGAGCCGTCAGCTTCTGCAGCACTTTCTCGATCTCCCGTTCCTCGCTCACGCGCAGCTCGCGAAGCCGGTTGTTCATCTGCACGACGGACTCGGGCTCGATGAATAACGTCGCGCCGGAGCCGGACTGATCGTGGACAATACCGCCAAAATGGCTGCGGTACTCTTGCTTCACAGGGATCACGTAGCGGTCGCCGCGGATCGTAATGATCGCATCCTGCAGCATTTTCTGCACGGAGGAGGAACGGATCATCTGCTCCAGCTTCTCGCGTACGCGCGCTTCTCCGCCTCGGAGCTCGCGCCGGACGGCAGCGAGCTCCGGGCTAGCCGCGTCAAGCACCTCGGCTTGGTCATCGATGCAGCCGAGAATCGCTTCCTCCACGTCCCGATGCTCGGTTAATTGCTCCGCAAGCGCATGCAGCATCGGGAGCGGCTGGTCCTGGTGCAGCTGAACCACGTGACGCCGGACCCGGCGTCCGCCGCGGATCGTATTCGCGATATCGAGCAGCTCGGCCGCGTTCAGCATGCCGCCGATCGTCGCTCGCTTCAAGGAAGCGCGAATGTCAACGACGCCGCCAAACGGAGCCGAACCTTTCAGGCGGTCCGCTGTGTAAGCTTCGTCGGTCGCCTGCAGGCGGAGCTTGACATCCTCGAGGTCCGGGCTCGGGACGAGCGACTCCGCGGCAGAACGTCCGAGCGGCGTGGCTGTGTGCCGAATTAATATATCGATAATTTTGGTATATTCTAAGGTATTGATGATTTTGCCGTCCAAGCCTTGACAACTCCTCTCGTCACTTATTATAGCCGATGCCATGCTTCGATGCCACGACAGCCGCCGAATACTTCCAATCATGTTTCTGCGTGAAGCGGAGATACTATTCCTGAATACGTTACCCACATTTCAAGGTTAAGGAGGACGTTCAAGCATGCATTTTCTCGGAACGATCATCCGCTTCATCGTGTCGGCGCTCGTACTGATGGTCGTCGGCTTCCTCGTACCGGGATTTAGCGTCGGCGGATTCTGGAGCGCATTATTCCTCGCACTCGTCATCGCCGTGCTCGGTTGGATTATCGAAGGCATCTTCGGCAAGCGCGTATCCCCATTCGGCAGAGGGATCGTCGGTTTCCTCGCAAGCGCCGCCGTCATCTGGATATCGCAATTTATTGTCGGCGACGTCGACGTGTCCATGCTAGGCGCAATATTGGCTGCACTGGCAATCGGGGTCATCGACCTCTTCATTCCGGTATCTACGCCGTATGAAGCCGGTCGCAAAGCGACCTAACATCCACGATAGCGTAAGGCAGTCCATCCCGCATAGGGATAGACTGCTTTAAGCTGTTTTCGACCATACAACGACTGAACCGTACATACCGCCTTTGAACGCAGGCAGCCGGATGTTCACCGCCCGTTCACAGTCTATTCAAGAGTTTGTCACGCCTGAGCGCACCTTAATCCTGTAGAATAAGAAGTGTGATAAATATCAAACCACGGCTTACGCCGCGGAGGGGGTAATCGTGATGATGAAACGAATCGGTACAGTAGCAGCATGCGCAGTGCTCGCATTCACGCTGGCAGCATGCGGCGGCAACAACGGCAATAACGCGGCTAACGAACCGGCAGCAGGCAACAGCGGTGCCGCTAACAACGGCGCGGCGGCAAGCAATGTCGTCGATATTACAGCTACGAACTTCAAGTTCGACCAAGAGGTGTACAAGGTCAAAGCCGGCGAAGTAACGTTCAACCTGAAAAATGCCGAAGGCGTTCACGGCATCAAAATCTCCAACACGGACGTTAAACTCGACAACAATACGACATCGCAGACGGTAAACCTTGACAACCCTGGCGAATATGTCATCGAATGCAGCATTCCTTGCGGCTCTGGCCACATTAAGATGAAATCGAAGCTTGTCGTAGAAGCGTAAATCGCATCTACTCGCATAACGGCGCGCGTCTCGAACCCGAGACACGCGCCGTTTCGCGTAGGGCAACACGAATAGAGCCGCGGGAGCATTACTCTCCTGCGGCTCTATTCGCTATATGGCATTCGGGTTAGCTGCCCTTCTCGATCAACTCGATCCACTCGTTGTACTCCGTCTGCAGCTTCGCATATTCGTCCTGCAGCAGCTCATGCTCGCGCTTCAGCTTCGCATGCGCCTGCCTGAGCGACTCAGACTCGCTTAATGCATCCGTCTTCGCGTTGGCAAGGTCGCGTTCGACCGCTTCCATACGTTCCGCAAGCTCCGCCGCTGCCGCTCGTGCCTGCTCCGCCTCATCCTTCAGCTGTTGTACGCCGGCCAATTGCTCCTCAACCTCGGCCCGATTCCGTTCCGCTGCTTCCCTTACGCGCCCGAGTTCCTCCGCCAACTGAGCGGATTCACGCGCCAACCGCTCGCGGTCCGCCTTCAGCGCCTCGGATTCCGCGTGCCACCGGCCGGATTCCTCTTCCAGCAGCGCCTCGGCAGCCTGCCGCGCTTCTTCTGCCTGCTTCGCTTCCACGACCAATCGTTCGCTGACCGCGGCCTTCGACTCGAGCTCTTGCAGCCGCGCCTTCAGCTTCTGCTCGCGGGTCGCGAACGCAGCCGCGTCCTGCTTCAGCTGCTCCAGCTGTCCGCGGACCGTGCGCAGCGCTGCGGCGCTCTCGCCTTGCTGCCGTTCGGCTTCAGCCAATTGTTCGCGCTGCTTCGCGGACATTTGCTCCAATTGCTGCAGCTTGTTTACCCGCTGCCCCTCCTGGCGCTGAAGCGTCTCCGCTTTCTTCTCCGCCTCGGCCAGTCGGAATTCGCGCTGCCGCAGCTCCTGCTCTACGCCGTCGAGCATCGTGCGGATCGCTTCCTCCTGCTCGATCGCCCGCATAGCGCGCTCCTCTGCTTCGTCGGCCTTCTCGGCAAGCAGCGACTTGTCCTGCTCCAGCTGTTCGCGAAGTGCTTCCAGCTTGCCGTTCCATTCGCTCGCCAGCCGCTCGCGCTCGGTCTGCCAGCTTGCCTCCAACGATTCGCGCGTCTCGCGCAGCTCGGCTTCCAGCCGTTCCCGCTCCGCCGATACGGCCATCGCCGAACGCTCCTTCTCTGCCAGGAGCTGTCCTTCGTAGCCCTCGCGTTCGAGCAGCCACTCCGCTTCGCGCTCATCGTACATGCGCCGCCAATCCGCGTCGGCGGCTGCCAGCCGCTGCTCGGTCTCGCTGAGCGTGCGGGCCGCATCCTCCTGCGCCTTGAAGCGAACCGCCGACAACTCCTCGCGCAGCGCTACAATCGCGCTCCGCGCATCATCCAGCTCGGCAACCGCCGCTTTGCGCTTCGTCTCCTCGTCTAACAGACGCTCATTCTCGCGGCGCAGCCGATACACCTCGTCCGCCATGTGCACGGCAGATAGCACGGCGATTCGCGGCATATCCAAGCGGGGATAGCCGTTCGCCAGCTTCGTCATGTTGTCGTCGACCATCGCGGCTACCCGCTTCATATATTCCACGCTATTATGGCCAGTCAATCGATATTGATGGCCGTATATGTCAACCGTTACTCTGGTACGTTCGGAATCCATTGTTCGTATAGCCTCCTTGAACGCTTGTGATCATGCTGACAACCGTTCCTGATGAACATATATAGTATCTCTATATGCGCATGCAAAAGCCGCATCGATCGTTCTCAAGGAACTAATTCGATGCGGCTTCCGGCGTTTCCTGCTTATTTGCGCAACTCGGCGCCGAAAGTTTGGGATAGCCGATCGACGACAGCAGCATGCCGTTCGGATACTTCCTCATCCGTCAGCGTCCGTTCCGCATGGCGGTATACGAGCGCGACCGCCACGCTCTTCTTGTCCTTGCCGAGCTTCTCGCCCGTGAAGACGTCGAACACGCGCACCGACTCCAGCAATTCGCCCGCGGTTGCCGCAATCTCCGAAGTCAGCTTCGCAGCCTCGACGCCGGAATCCACCACGACAGCGATATCGCGCTCGATTGCGGGGTAGCGCGGCAGCGACTTCTGTACGATGGCGAAGTCAGCATGCTCATAGAGCGGCGCAAGCTCGATCTCGAATACGAACGTATCCGCCAGATCTTCCTGCTGCTGCAGCGACGGGTGTAGTTGACCTACGTAACCGATCGACTCCCAGCCCCGCTCCGTATCGAGCAGGACGGCTGCCGTCCGGCCAGGGTGAAGCTGATCGATCGGCTGCGATTGATACGCGATCCGGTCCGTGATGCCGAGCAGTTCGAATACAGCCTCCAGCACGCCTTTGGCATCGTAAAAATCAACCGCCTCGGCCTTCACGTTCCATTGCGCAGCATGCCGGCTGCCGGTCAATAATCCTGCCAGCCGATGCTTCTCTTGCGGCAGCCGGGTCAGCGTCTCCTCATCCGTCAGGAACACGCTGCCGATCTCGAACAATGCCAAATCCTCCGTGCGGCGATTGCGATTATAGGCCGCGACTTCGAGCAGGTTCGGCAGCAAGCTCGTACGCAGCACGCTGCGGTCTTCGCTCATCGGCATGGCCAGCCGGATCGGCTTGGCGTCCTCCGCAAGCGTCCGGAACAGCTGTGTCCGCGCCGGATGCGTCAGCGAGTAGCTGAACGCTTCCGTCAGGCCGGCGTCCGTCAGCTTCCGGCGAATGCCGCGGCGAATCGCTTGCGCCGTCGTGAGCCCGCCAGGCGTCGTGGACCCTTCGATCGGCGTCGTCGGGATCTCGTCATAGCCGAATAAACGGGCGACTTCCTCGATCAGATCGACGTCGCGCGTAATGTCTCCCCGGCGCGATGGCACCCGAACCTTGAATCGTCCCTCATCGCTTGCTTCATAATCGAAGCCGAGCCGTTCGAAGATCGTCTTCACTTCCAGACTAGACAGCTCCGTGCCGAGATAGGCATTGATTTTCGTAAGCGTGACGCCAACGTCGACCGGCTGCTCGGTTATGGCAGAAGCTTCAACATAGCCATCGGCTGCCAGTCCGCCAGCGTAACGAGCCATCAATGCCGCTGCGCGGTCAAGAGCCGGGACGACGCGGGCGTGGTCGACGCCCTTCTCGAACCGAATGCTCGACTCCGAGCGCAGACCGAGTTGACGGGACGTCTTGCGCACGGTTCCGCCGTCGAACTTGGCGGACTCGAGCAGAATGTTCACCGTCGTCTCCGTCACTTCCGTACTCGCGCCGCCCATAACGCCTGCCAGCGCGATCGGCTTCTCGCCGTCCGTGATGAGCAGCATATGCGGCTCTAGCTTGCGCTCCTGATCGTCCAGCGTGACGATCGTCTCGCCAGGGTGTGCCATCCGCACGTCGATGCGGCCGCCTGCGAGCTTATCCGCATCGAAAGCATGCAGCGGCTGCCCGTATTCGAGCATCACATAGTTCGTGATATCGACGATATTGTTGATCGGCCTTACGCCTGCGGCGATCAACCGGTTCTGCATCCACTGCGGAGAAGGACCCACGACAACGCCTTGCACATAACGTGCGGTGTAACGATGGCATTGATCAGGAGCGCTGATCGATACTTGGACATAATCCGATGTCTGAATAACCGCATCGTTCAATTGGTTGTCCGGAAGCTTGACGGGACGCCCTGTCAGCGCGCCGGTCTCATAAGCGACGCCCAGCATGCTGAGGCAGTCCGAGCGGTTAGGCGTCAGATCGAGCTCCAGCACCTCGTCGTCGATGCCGAGCACCTGACCGATCGGCGTTCCTGCGGTAAGGTCGGGCTGCAGCACGAGGATACCTTCCTGCTGCTCCTTCGGCAGCAGCTTGTCGTTGATGCCCAGTTCCTTGGCCGAGCAGATCATGCCCTGCGACTCCACGCCGCGCAGCTTCGCGCGCTTAATCTTGAAGTCCCCGGGCAGCACGGCGCCGATCGTCGCGACCGGCACCTTCTGTCCGGCGTCGACGTTCTTCGCGCCGCATACGATCTGCAGCTCCTCGCCCGTTCCGACATCCACCTTGCAGACGTTCAGCTTGTCGGCATCCGGATGCTTCTCCTTGCTGACGACATAGCCGACCACGACGCCGGTCACGCCCTTATTGAGCGATTCCACGCCGTCGATCTCGATGCCGCCGCGCGTCATCCGCTCCGCCAGCTCTTCTGCCGTAATTCCTGATAGATCGATATATTCATTCAACCAACGATAAGATACCTTCATGGCCGTCCATCCCTTCCTTCGTCACATTCTCGCAAATTGGTTCAAGAAACGGAGATCGTTCGCGTAGAACGAACGAATGTCGTCAATGCCGTACCGGAGCAGCGCGATCCGCTCGACACCCATGCCGAACGCGAAGCCGCTGACCTCCTCCGGATTGTAGCCGCCCATCTCGAGCACGCGCGGATGTACCATGCCGGCGCCAAGAATTTCGAGCCAGCCCGACTGCTTGCACATCCGGCAGCCGTTGCCGCCGCATTGCACGCAGGATACGTCGACCTCGACGCTCGGTTCCGTGAACGGGAAGAAGCTCGGACGAAGGCGGATGCGGGTCTGCTTGCCGAACATCTGCTGCACGAATTGCAGCAGCGTCCCCTTTAGGTCGCTCATCCGAATATTGCGGTCGATGACCAGCCCTTCGATCTGATTGAACTGGAAGGAATGCGTCGCATCGTCGTCATCGCGGCGATATACCTTGCCGGGGCAGATGATTTTGACCGGCGTCTTGCCGTTCATCGCTTTCATCGTGCGTACCTGCACCGGCGACGTCTGCGTGCGAAGCAGAATCTCGTCCGTAATATAGAAGGAATCCTGCATGTCGCGAGCCGGATGATCCTTCGGAAGGTTCAGCGCTTCGAAGTTGTAGTAGTCGGTCTCCACCTCTGGACCTTCCGCAATGTTATAGCCCATCCCGATGAAAATATCTTCGATCTCCTGCGTCACTTTATGAAGCGGATGTACCGCGCCAGTCGGCAGCTTACGGCCGGGCAGCGTCACGTCGATCGTCTCGGCGCGTAAGCGGTTCTCCGTCTCCTGCGCTTGGAATCCGGCGTTCTTCTCCTCGATCACGGACTCGATCGCGCCTCGCACATCGTTCACGACCTGCCCGATCACAGGGCGTTCTTCCGCAGATAAGGCACCCATTCCGCGCAAAATTTCAGTCAATGCGCCTTTCTTGCCGAGATATTTGACCCGCAAATCGTTCAATTGCTGCGGATTCTGCACATGTCCCAGCTCGTGCAGCGCCTCGGCTTTCAATCCCTCTAACCGTTCTTTCATCGATTCTTCGCCTCCGTCTTCATCCTGAACAGCATGCAAAAAAGTCCTTCCTCCCTGGCAAGGGACGAAAGGACCGTGGTACCACCCTAATTCCAGCCGCCGGCAAGTCGTAACGCCGTTGGCTGCTTGAAGCGGATAACGGACCGCATCCGGGATCAGTCTACTGGAGCGCATGCGGCTCGTTCAACGTCCTGCTCCGGAGTGAATTTCGGCAGCCATTCCCCCTAAGGACGCTCTCAATCTGCGGCATCCTCTCCCTGTAGGTCTGTCACTGCTTACTTATCTCCATCTCGGCAATCATATATTTCACTATTATATGCAAAGCGCGCCGCGGAAGCAAGCATTCGGCTTCGGAAACGATTTTAGCACCCTTAGTCATATACCGTTCGCATTCCTTCTAGCCACTATCCCCGTCATTCAGGAAATGGACGCGTACCCTCCCTCTCCGATTTCTTTTAACCACTATCCCTATCATTCAGGAGATGGTCGCGTACCTCTCTCTCCGATTTCTTTCAACCACTATCCCCGTCGTTCAGGAGTCGAGTCCGATTTAGGTTGTCCCTACCTGACCCCGATGCACGCCAACTTTTACGCATAAAATTTTCCACAAACGCTTGAAAACAGAACAAATGTTTGGTATTATATTAACAGGAACAAATGTTCGTAAAGGGGTGAACTAGATGAAGTCCCTGATGCAACTCTCGGAAATTGAACAAGAACGTCAAGCCGCGATCAAGCTCTATCAATTGAAATGGCCTGGCGGCTTCGAATGCCCACGCTGCGGCTGCGGTCGCTGCTATACAATACAGTCTCGGCGCCATCCGCTATTCGAATGCGTTGATTGCCGGCATCAGACTTCCTTGACTGCAGGCACAATTATGGAGGGCAGCCGCACCCCCTTATCCAAATGGTTCACCGCCATCGACCTAATCAGCCGACTGACGAAGGGCACCACAGCAGTCGAGTTGTCGAAGATGATTCAAGTAACCTATAAGACAGCCTGGCTAATCCTGCATAAGATTTGCCACGCACTCGGACAATATGAGGACCAGCGCAAGCTGACTGGGACGGTTCGGATGAACAAAAGCAAATACGGCCACCCGCTCAGTTCAACTATATATCGTCATCCAGACGAACACCCGCTGCTAGCCGCTATTTCACTCTCGGAGCAAGACGAAGTTATGCAACTCAAGATCAAGGCAATTGACGACAAGCATTGCGACGGGAATTCGCCAATGAATCGTGCACGCGAAGCGTTCGCCCAAAAATACATCGATAAGCATGCCGATCTTCAAGGACGAAAAGTCAGCCCTGCAGCCACCAAACAGCCATTAATTCGGAGCGTATGCGCACAAGCTTGCCAATGGCTGAACATGACGTTCCATGGACTTGGCGGCAAGCACCTGAATGCCTACTTAGATGAATACTGCTGCCGGCTGAATCTCGCTGCTGTTTGGCAAGAATCTCTGCCAGATCGTCTTGCTTCAATCTGCGCACTTTACCCACGAGTCACCTATGCTGCACTCGTGAACAAGCCATACACGCATGTTCTTCCTCCTTCCTACTACCTTGCCAAAAACCAAAACCGATTCGCAGGCAGTGCTTACCTTCAGAACAGTCAAAATTCAAATGAATCGAATTACTCTATCGCATGACTGAAGCGGTTATCGATCCATGAATATAAGCTCGGACAAGCGCCATTCCTGCGTTGCTGTAAACAGCTGAAAGCTTCTTATCGAATAACATCCATTACAACAAACTACGTTGTCACCCCCAGGTATGAAAATTACATCGTCGACATCCAACGTTTTCAAGGTGGGCTAATTTTCGTATTAAATCTATGGCGGAACACGGTGCATACATTATGAAATTGCGGTGTGCTTGACTGGGGTTGTGCTTGGCAGAGTTGTGCTTGACGGGGTTATGCTTGACTGGGTTATGCTTGACTGGGTTATGCTTGGCGGGGTTATGCTTGGTTTCTGGACTAGCGCAGCCTGATTCATGAAGTCTATATGACAATGAAAGTCCATCTCGCAGCAATTCTGAGCCGTCGGGATAGTGGTCAAAAGATTCTGAGGCGACGGGATAGTGGCCAAAAGATTCTGAGGCTAAGGGTAGTGATCAACTGAGGCGCTGGGTCATGGTCAAAAGACTGAGGCGACGGGATAGTGGCCAAAAGGCAGCAGAAGACATCACCTTGCCTGCGCCAAAAGAAATAGGCCCGCTTCGCTTCGAGAGTTATCTCACTTGAGCAAGTGCTATCCTCCCCGAGCTAAGCAGACCCCAATATGTCCTTACCGCGACTCGACCATTACTTCTTCCTCCGGATCAACGCCAGGAGCAGCGCGAGAATCGCAACGCACAATGCCGCGATCGACAGGATGAGCGGAAGACTGTCGTCGGTGTCTCCGCTACCGCTGTTGCCATCACCGCCTGATGCGGCTTCGGACGTGACACCCGTGTCGTGTCCGCCGCCATGGCCGTCCCCTGTTCCCGGCAGCACTGTTGTCAGCGATGCGGGCTTGGCGGAATCTGTGTTCGGCGCGCCTACCCATTCGGCAACCGAACCGTCGGCGTAGTTCTGATACGCCTTCCAGATCAGCTCTTCGGCGTCATCGTTCACGCGACCGGACATCCGGAATTCGGTGAACTCGGTTATGGCAAGACCTGCTCCCTCCGCAGACCAGGTTACGGCTTTGATCGTGCCGTCAGCATCCTGTTCCAGCTCATATGACCAATCCGGCTTCGGCTCGATTCTTGTTACGTTCACCCCGTCCGGAATGGCGACCTTGACCGACTTCGTCTCCGTGCCCTCTGTCTCGCTTGGCACTCTGACGGTGAATACTTCATACGCCCCCTGCTTCACTTCGTTCGGACGCACAGTAACATGCGCGCTGGCCGCAGAGGCCATCATGATCAGCCCCAAACAGAGTGCAATTGCGGCGGTCCATTGTTTCAGCTTCATTATCCATCATCCTTCCAGTGTTGTATCTTGGTCCAAGTATAGTCATCGCTTGTCCGCCGCACATGACTCGAAAGAGCTATCATCGTGACAAAAAAATGAACGGACTCGTCTAGGCGAGCCCGTTCTCGTACGCAAAGCGCGTAAGCTGCACCCGATTGTCCAGGTGAAGCTTCTGCAAAATGTTCTTCATATGATTCTTAACCGTGTGCTCCGACAAGCCGAGTCCCTCCGCAATTTCGCGGTTCGATTCGCCCTGCGCTACGCGCTCGAGCACCTCGCGTTCGCGTTGGGTAAGCGGCGTTACCGACGCAGGCAGCCGCTGACCGTCACGAGGCATAGGCCGCTCTTCCGAGCGCCCGCCCGAAAATTCGCGAAGCAGCAGATGTGCCAATTCCTTCTCCATCGGCGCTTCCTCGTATGCTACGGCGCGCAGATACGCAAGCCATGCGGACGGCTGAAGGTTCTTAAGCAGGTAACCCTGCGCGCCTCGTCTCACCGCTTCGAACAAGAACGTAATATCGTCCTCTACCGTGACGATGATGATCTTGATCGCAGGTTGCTGCGACTTGATGCGATGCGTCGCCTCCAGTCCGCCGATGCCCGGCATATTGATATCCATCAGCACGATATCCGGCGCTAGGCGAAGCGCCGCTTCGACCGCTTCTTCGCCATTCGCTACTTCGCCGACGATGGCAAAGGCAGGCTCACGGGCCACGATCTCCCGTATGCCTTCTCTGCCGTGCGGATGGTCGTCCGCTATGAGTATTCGTATCATTGGCCCCATTAGCGTCGCCTCCCATCCTTCTTCAGATCGATGACCATGCCGCCGCTTGGCGGCGACTCGACGGCCAGCCGCCACCCCATCTCCGCTGCGCGGCTCTCCATCATCCGAATGCCGTATCGACCCGATGCCCGTAATTGCGAGGGCTCCGCCCCGATGCCGTTGTCCTCGATTCTGCAATGGAATCCGCCCTCAGCATCGGAAGCAGCACAACTGACGCGAACGACAGACGCGCGCGCATGCTTGCGTGCATTCAGCAGCGCCTCACGAACGATCGCGAGCAGCTCGATCTTCTCCTTCGTGGACAGCGATCCATCGGACAGCTTCCAATCCAGCTCGACCTTCAGGCCGGCCTCGGTCATTTCGCCGGCCAACCGATGCATCGCTTGCATCCAGGATGGATCCGTCGGGACAGGCGCGATCTTCAAGTTCGCAATCGATTGGCGTACATCATCGTAGACGCGGCGCACCGTCTCTCGGATGCGCGCGGTCGTGTCTCGCCTGGTGTCGCTGCACCCTGCATGGTCCAGTTGATCGAGCTTGACAGACAGCAAGAACAGGGACTGCGAGATGCCGTCGTGCAGCTCGCGCGCCAGCTGTTCGCGTTCCACAAGCGCAGACTTTAGCAGCCGTTCTCGCTGCAAGGCCTCTTGGGTTTCCTCCAGCTTCGCAAAAAGCCGGCGCACCAGCGTAACCGTCACGAGGAATACGATGACCGGCGCCAGCAGGTTGCCGAGCTCCATCGACACGTGCGGGAGCAAAAAGGCGTGGCGCACATACTCCCACAATCCAATGGTCACTGTAGGTGTCCATAGAATCAGCCTTTTCAGCGATCGATAAGCCAACATTCCCACACCCCCAATAGACGCACCGCACCCATACGCATTGCTTCTTAATAGTTTCTGAACGGCTCGGTATGAACCCGCTCATTATCGTTCTGATCGAGCACGCGAACCTCGGCAAGCCAACGGCCCGCGAACGGGATGTACGGTCCTTCCGATTCATAGGTCGCTTTCACGAAGCCGGTGAACGCATCGAATTCTTCATCTTCGTAGACTTGGAGCGGCACCTCGATCGGACCAAGCTCGGAGCGATCTTCAGATCGCAGACGCAGCGTGACGGACTTCGGCTGGCCGACCTCTTCCGGCAGCCACACCTTGACGATGAAAGCATTCTCCCCGGGAACGTTAGGCGTCACGCGCAGCGACAAATGCATGTCATCGCCCATCTGATGGAACCGTACCGGCTCGTTCTCCGGCAGCGGGCTGATATAAGTGAACAGCCCGACGATGATGACGATCGCCGCCATCAAGCCGGCATCCAGCTTAAGAAGTCCCTCGCGCGGCAGCTCGCCCTTCTTTACGCGCAGCCGCAGTAAGGCGCCCGTGGCAATGACGAGCAGCACGAGGATTGTTTTGGCAATCAAGAGCGTCCCCCATCCGGTGTAGAACAGGTAAGACAGCTTTGGCAGGAACAGGAACGTCTCCGCAATGCCGGTTAAGGTCAGGAGCGCAATGCAGATCCAGGCGATATCGCTGAAAGCGGCCGCGAATCGGGCTGCTTCTTTACGGTCCTTGAACCAAAGACCTACTAGAAACGCCAATCCTCCAGCCCAGAGCGCCGAGGCTGCAAGATGCGCATAATCGAGCAGCATCGCATAGGCCAACGGCTCATAGGCCGATGCGTGGCCGCTCCAGCTCTCGAGCGCCAGCAGCGACAATGCCCAGAGCACCGCAACCCAACTGCTTGCTCGACGGACGAACGGACCGATGAATGCCAGCAATAGGGCACCGGACCAAGCCAAGCCGACCGAAGTGCTCGTGAACAGCTTAGGCCAATCTGCAAGCGGCTGACCTTCCATCACTTCGTTGGCATGCACGAATACGTGCAGCAGAACGACAATGATCAGCGCCCGCGTCACCCATAGTCCCCATTGGTCGCACCAATCATGCGCTGCCTGTCCGTATGCGGCGGACCGGCGGCGAATGGCAACCATCCAGAGCATGAATCCGCTCGCTAGCAGCAGCGCGCCATAGTATGCCGCCCTTACCGCATAGGTCAGAAAGGCCTTCGTCGTCAATTCGGTCGCCACGCCGGAATGTCCGGTATGGCCGAGTTCGCTATGGATATCGAACGCCGATGCATCCTTCGCTTCCGGCGGATTGCCCACGACGAACGGGTACGAGCCTGCAATCGGATGACCGTCAAGAGAGACGATGCGATATGACACCGTGTAGATCCCCTCTGCTAGCGAGGGCAGCCGAAGCGTAAGCGACTTGCGATCTGAACTGATCTCCGGTCCGTTCTTCGTAACCCGCTCGGATAACGAATTTAGCACTTCCACAGAACCGACCGAAGCTTCGATTGCTTCGTTAAACCGCAATTCAACCTGAGACGGGCCTGCGTTCAGCCTCGCATTGGGCTCAGGCGACGCCTGCTCGAGGACGGCATGCGCCGCTGCTTGCCCTTGGCTCAGCATGATTCCTATTAGTACGGCAGCTAGAATCGTTAGGAACCGACCCGTCGCTCCGCGTGAATGATGACGAATTACTGCTTGATCGTTATAGGTCTGTCTGACCAACTTGTCCACATCCTTTCCATACCAGTGTACGCGATATGCATGGCGAAGAACAATCTTCCATGAGATGACGCAATAAATAATCCCTTGCGATCGCTCGCAAGGGATTGTTATTCGGAGAAAATAGGCATAGGGATATCCCGCTATTCATGACTAGTGGGTCTTCATGCCCATTATTCCGTATCTTACCGAAGATGTTAGTCCTTAACGCATGTGGTCCTCTCGCACAATACGAATCTCCCGGTCTATTAACGAGAATCCCCTGCGTTGCTATAATCAGAGCATCAGTCATGCATACAACCGGGAGGAATCATCATGCAGCATGAAAACGCATACAACGCTCAGCACCGCAAGGCTCTTCTCATCTATCCTCTCCTCATTGCGCTGTTCTTCAGTCTCTTGTCCGTTAACGCGTACGCCGCGCCGAAGAAGGACCGCGTCGCGCCGAGTGCCCCTACTGGGCTTCAAGCTGTCGCTGTCACCGAGAAGTCCGTTACGCTGGCATGGAAGGCATCTGCCGACAATTCCGGCTCGATCGCTTCTTACCGCATCTACAAAGGCAGCACGCTCGCAGGGTCAACCACCGGGACAAGTTACGTAGCCGCTGCGTTAACGGCTAACCAATCCTACACCTTCTCCGTACGAGCGGTCGATCCATCCGGCAATGTCTCGACAGCCGGCAGCCCGCTTACCGTGAAGACGCTCGCGCCAGCGCCTGCACCTTCGCCCGCACCTTCGCCCGCGCCTGAACTTCCGCCGGAAACGCTGCCCGCGTCGACAAAAAACATTATCGGCTACTATACCGGCTGGTCGACCTACAACGGCCGTCAGATCGCCGAATTGGACGCCGCTAAGCTCACCCATATCAACTACGCGTTCGCCAACATCGACGATAGTCTGCGCATCACGCTCGGCGATCCGTATGCCGATGTCCAGAAGGCATTTCCCGGCGATGCGGCCACCGACAAGTTCCGTGGCAACTTCAATCAGCTCATCAAGCTGAAAGCCAAGCACCCGCACCTGCGCACGCTCATCTCCGTCGGCGGCTGGTCATGGTCCGAGAAGTTCTCCGACGTCGCGCTGACGGATGCTTCGCGGACGATTTTTGCGGACAGCGCCGTGGCCTTCATCGTACAATACGGCTTCGACGGCATCGATATCGATTGGGAATATCCCGTGTCGGGCGGCGAAGCGGACAATGTGAAGCGTCCGGAGGACAAGCAGAATTTCACGCTGCTCATGCAGAAGCTTCGCGCGAAGCTCGACGCTCAGGGCACGAAAGACGGCAGACAGTATCTGCTCACCATGGCCGGAGCCGCCGGTACCTACTACACGAACAATGTCGAGCTCGGCAAGCTGCAGCAATATGCCGATTACATCAATCTGATGAGCTATGATTTCCATGGCTTATGGGATGCCAAGACGGGGGTCAACGCCCCCTTGTTCCAAGACCCGAACAGCCCGAACGCATGGGACACAAGCGTGAGCGACGCCGTTCAACTCTACCTGGCGTCAGGCGTGCCGGCTGCCAAGCTGAATATGGGCATTCCGTTCTACGGGCATAAGTACGACAATGTCGCATCCGGGAGCAACGGGCTCTACCAGTCGTTCTCCGGCGGCTCCGACGTCTCCTATCCGCAGGCCGCCGCCCTACTGTCGAGCCAGGGCTACACGAGATATTGGCATGCCGACGCCAAGGTGCCTTACCTGTTCAACGGTTCAAGCTGGGTTAGCTACGAAGATTCCGAGTCCATCGGCTATAAGGCTGAATATGCGTCCGCCCAAGGCATTGCGGGGACGATGGTGTGGTCGCTGGGGATGGATACCGCTGACCATCAGCTCCTTCGAGCCTTGTATGACGGATTGCAATAAAATACGCAATGCGAAGAGGAACCGGACACGCCGTCCGGTTCCTCTTCTCGATGCGCATGCATATGCGCTACACTGCCTCAGCCTGTATCTCGTACCACCGCATGAATGCGTCGCCCGGGATCGGCCTCGTGAAATAGTAGCCCTGTGCCTCTTCGCAGCGCCGCTCCTTGAGAAAAGCGAGCTGTTCCGCATTCTCGACCCCTTCTGCCGTTACCTTAAGGTTCATGTGACGCGCCATCGATGTAATTGTCGTGACAATTGCCGCATCGCTTCCGTCCGCAAGCAGATCCATGACGAAGGAGCGGTCGATCTTCAGCTTATCGATCGGAAACTTCTTCAGATAGAGCAGCGAACTATAGCCGGTTCCGAAGTCATCGATGCTAATGCGCACGCCCAGTTCCTTCAGCTTCTGGAGCATCATCGTGGCATACTCGACATCCGCGGTCATGCTCTCGGTAATTTCGAGTTCCAGATCGTCGGGCGCGAGCCCCGTATCCTGCAGGGCACGGTTGACCCGCTCAACCAGGTCAATCTGCCGGAACTGGCGCATCGACAGGTTCACCGATACGCTGATCGGCGGCAGACCTGCATCCTGCCATGCGCGGTTCTGCAGGCAAGCGGTACGAAGCACCCACTCGCCGAGCTCCAGAATCATGCCGTTCTCTTCCGTAATGCCGATGAATGCATCCGGATAGATCGTGCCTCTCGTCGGATGCTCCCAGCGCAGCAGCGCTTCGGCGCCCACCACGATACCGGTATCTACCTGCACGAGCGGCTGATACTCGAGACGGAATTGCTGCTCCGCCAGCGCCGTGCGCAGCTCGGTCTCCATCCGCAGCCGATCGCTGACCAGGTCGCCCATCTCGGTCTTGTACAGGCTGTATGCGTTCCGATCCGTCTTGGCATTGTACATCGCAGCATCCGCATGCTTAATGAGCTGGTCGGAGGTGCGACCATCTTCCGGGTAGAGGGAGATGCCGATGCTCACCGTAATATGGTAATCCGAGCCGTTCAGCCATATCGGCGTATCGAACGCCTGCAGGATCATACCCGCGCGACTCTCGGCTTCTTCCGGCGAGGCCACGCCCGCCAGTACGATCGTGAACTCGTCCCCGCCCATTCGATAGACGGATCCACGCTGTTCGACCGTGCTGTCGAGCCGCTCTGCAACCGCTTGCAGCAGCATGTCTCCGAAAGAATGGCCTAACGTATCGTTAATCGTCTTGAATCGGTCCACATCGAGCAGCATGACTGCCAGACGACTGTTCGTTCGGTCTGCCTTATGCAGCGCGCCTGTCAGATGGTCGGCCAGCAGCCGGCGATTACCGAGCCCCGTCAGATCATCATGATAGGCCATATACTGCGCTTGTACTTCTGCCTTTTTTTGCTGGCGCAAAGGCTCTTCGATCGTGACGAGATAGATTCCCTTCGCAAGCGAAAAGTAACCGGCCAGCTTAAACAAATTGCTGAGCAGCAAATCGACGTCGAGCGTGCTGTCAGACAGGATCACTTGGAGGTTCGCGAAGATGAGCAGCACGAGTGCCTGCACGATCATCAGCAAGGCCTGCGGGCGTCCCGCACGATTGCGATACAAGATGCTGGCGATCGCGGCTGCATACCCGCACAGGATGATGACGATTGCCCCCGTGCGCAAATACACCAATGATCCTCCAGCGAACACTGCGCCCGCCCGATATTCGATCGCAGCGAGCAGTGCGGCAACCAATGAGAACCCGGCAAATAACGCAATGATCAACGTGCGCCGGCGAGCCGAGCCAGGCACTCTGCGGTCATCATTGCAGAAAATGATGAATAACCCGATCGCGCCCGTCATCTGTGCCATGCTGCCGAGCAGCATCGTAATCGTCGTATCGCCGACCTCGCGATAGAACGGCATGTGATAAAAGGTCATCGCATGCAGCAGGTCCAAAAAACTGACCACCGCGAACAATCCCGCGGTCTCGATCCGATGGCGCGTCATCGAACGAATGAAGAACGACCATCCAAGCAGCACCATCGCGAAGGACATCGCAAAGTTGACGTATAACAGCATGTTAAGGGACCAGAGGACGGTCCGCGATTCCATGATTCCGATAACTTCATCATGCAGCAGTTGCATGGCTGCAAAGCTAAGCAGCGCGAGCAACGCAACGGTGACGGTTCTTTTCTCCGCCTTGTTAATCGACATGTAGGCCTCCCCGACCCCCGCTTAAGGGGGATGACTCGACTACTTTCGGCGAGCACGGCATCAAATCCTGCTGAATCTTGTTAAGTATTGCTAATTATTGAACGGGGCCGCGATGCGAACGCCGTGGGCGAGCAGCGACCCGCGAATCGCCGCGGCCAGCTTCACGGCCTCGGCGCCGTCGCCGTGGACGCAGATCGTCTCAGCTCGGATGCCGGCAGCTCCGCTTGCCAGCTTCATCGCTTGCGCCGCAGCCTCGCCCTCGTCCGTAATGACGGCCATCGGCTCGCTTCGCGGCACGAGCAATCCGTCCGCTCCGTAGCGCCGGTCCGCGAACGCCTCCGACACGGTCCGGAGCCCTGCGGCCTCCGCGGTGCCGAGCAGCAGGCTGCCTGCCTGCGCGACAATCGCCAGTCGAGCATCGACGGCGCGCACGGCCCGGACGATCGCGTCCGCGATCGCCGCATCTCGGCCAGCCCTATGATAGAGCGCGCCATGCGGCTTGACGTGACGCAGACTCCCGTCAGCCGCGCGAACAATGGCTTCCAGTGCGCCGACTTGGTAGAGCACGTAATCATAGGCTTCTGCCGGCGTAATCGCCATGTCTCGCCGCCCGAAGCCGATTCGATCGGGCAATCCGGGATGGGCGCCAATCGCGACGCCGGCTGCGATGCAGGATCGTACGGTCGCTTGCATCGTGTGCGGGTCGCCCGCGTGGAAGCCGCAGGCGATGTTCGCGGAGCTGATCAGCTGCAGCAAGGCTTCATCGGAGCCGAAGCCCTCGCCGAGGTCAGCGTTCATATCAATCGTTGGTTGCTGGGTCGGTATGGCCATCGTCTAGGCTCCTGTCAGTTCGTATTCGCGTCGCTGGGCTCCGCAAGGCGGAAGCCTGCCGCAGGGGTGCGCTGCTTCAGCCCGGCAGCGAGAATCGCGAGCGAGGCCTCGCGCTCGCGATCCAGCCGCTGCGCTTGCTCAAGCGTCACGCGGCGGAATCGCAGCCGATCCCCCGGCTTCGCCTGCGCGAGCAGCGGCAGATCGGCAGTCGCGACATGCGCGATGACCGGGTAGCCTCCGGTCGGCTGGCAGTCCGCGGCCAGGACGATCGGCTCGCCGCCGGGCGGCACCTGCACGGCGCCCGGCATGATGCCGCGGGACGTCAGTTCCCCGCGGCTGGTTCGCTCCAGCATGGGGCCGATCAGTCGGCACCCCATGCGGTCGGATGCGGGAGCCACCCGATAGGGCTCCCGGAAGAAGCGTTCGCGCGCCTCCGGCGCGAACGTCTCGAATGCGGCGGACGGCAGCGCATGCAGCGCGATGCCGCCGTCCGCATGGGGTTCCGCGCCGCCGTAGGCATCCGGCAGCGCGAACCAGGCGGGCGCTGCCCATGGCAGGCGCCCGGCAATGGCGCGCTCCGCGAGCGCCATGCTCCAGGAGGCCGCCCATGGCGAGGCGGCGCCGACGGGCAGCGCGTCGCCCGCGGCAAGCGGCCGGCCGTGCACGCCGCCGAAGCC
>JAEWJS010000114.1 GCA_023386495.1 Bacillota bacterium
TGTGACTGGAGTGAGTGGTGCGGCAGGTGCGGCTGGCGTCTATAGCGACCAGAACAACATACACGCCCCCTATCGTCGCACGCAAAAGCTGCTCCCCGGCACGCATATCGCGCAGCCGTAAGGAGCAGCTTCATTTGATCTATTTTTACCCGCCACAGGTATGCTTGATTGCTGTCGTAATCTACCGCTCTACGACAACCAGCGTTGCGGATCGTGCAGGCAGCTTCAGGCTTGCCTTGCCTTCCGCATCCACGGAAGCCGTGCCCGCGTGAGCGAGGCGCGACTTGGCGCTGAACCGATACAGATCGGCCTGCCCGCCGTCCGTACCCGTCGCCACGTTCGCCGTACGCGATACGGTGTCTTTGTTGAAGAGCAGCACGTACAGCTTGCCGTCCTCGCCGTCGATCGCATAGGAACCGACCGCGTCGCCGTTGGAGCTGAGCGCGCGCACGCTAGTGCCTTCGATCGCGCTGCCGCTGCCGTCATAGTTCAAGTACAGCTTGAACGCATCTTCCAGCGGAGAGCCCGCAGGCAGCGTGCCGAAGCGCGTAGCCAGATCGACGCCCTCGCGGCCGAAAATCGCCATCGCTTCCGCCTGTGCCAGACCGGCGGTAATGCCGTTGCCGTTGCCGAAGTTGTACTCGGTGATCGCGAGCTTCACGCCAGGCAGATGCGCATCGATCATCTCTTTCATCCGCGGAATGAGGCGAATCGGCTCCTGGATCCAGGACCGGTCGACGAAGTTCGGATCATAGAGCGCCTTCAGCGCTTGGAATCTCCGCTTCGCCGCATACGGTCCTTCTTCGAAGCCCGGCACGACATCCTCTTGCGAATAGTAATGAATGTCTAGGTAATCGACCAAACGGACATCCGTGCGTGCCTCGTAATCCGCTACCTGCTTCAGGTACCACTCGAGGAACGGCGTGTTGTCATGCGCCGCGCGGTCCGGTCCTTCCGCGCAATTGTCGGCGGAGGAGTAGAAGTACGCGCACCAGCCCCAAGAGGTCGGCCCGAATATTTGCGCGTCCGGATCCTTCGCCTTGATCGCCGCACCGTAACGCTCCGTGAACGACCAGATTTCGCCATACGTCGGCGCTTCCGGATGCACGTCGCGATGCGTGACATGCCAGATCTCCGGCTCGTTGTCGAGCGCATAATAGTTCACGCGGTCGCCCGTACGCTCGGCGATATGATCCATCCAGCGCGTCGCGAAGTCGACGCCGACCCGCTTCGACGTATCGGTCGGGTCATTGCCCGTCATCCACTCGCCGTTCGGGTGCACCCCGTTGCCCGCATCCGGCAGCTCGCCTGCGTAGCTTTGCTGCGGACCGTATTTGTCACGCGAGAAACCGTACGTAACCGTGCGATCTTTTGGCGTCCAGCCGATCGTCGGAATCGTCAGCAGCACGTTGCCGCCCTTGCCGTGGACCATGTCCATGAAGCGGTCCGACTCCGAGCCCGCCGGGAGCTGCTCCGGATTGTCGTTGTCATACGGATAATTGATGAAGTACCAGTCGGACGCGCGGTTCGTCGTGTCCAGCTCCCAGTTATACCGGGTCGTGTTGTTGCCGCCCCAGCGCTGAACCGGGAACGCAAGCTGAGACTCAGTCGGATGCATGTCGTCATAGTTGATGCCGTAGATCTCCGGATTGATCGCTCTGCGGTCTGCAGTCGGATCGACCGCGATGTCGACGCTCGGCAGCTCGACCTCCGGCAGTTGGCCCGGGTGCAGGTTCCGCAGCAGCGCGATGTCATCGACATAGACCGCTGCTTGATTGTCCTCGGTGCCCGCTTGGAGGACGAAGCCGTCGAATTCGCCGTCATGGAGCCCCATATCCGCAAAATTCACCACGACCTCCGTCCACTGTCCCGCCGGCAGTCCGCCCTCTGGGAAGTAACGGTTCAGATCGATCGTGCCTTGCGTGTTCTGCCCGTCGAAGGCATGCAGCAGCAATTGCTGACCGCCGCCCGGCGTGCCGTAGATCCAGAACGACAAGCCGTAATACTCGCCGATCGTCTCCTTCCGATCCTTCACGATCCAGACCCCGTCCCAGCCGTCCGGCTCGAACTTGATCGAGACATTGCCGCCGTGCGCTTGTTCCGCATTCGTGAAGTCCTTCTCATGCCAGCTCCAATTGCTGAAGCCCGGCTCGAGTCCCTCCGCATACACCGGCTCGGCTGCGAGTTCGGCGACCTGTACGTAGGCCGTTGCCACCCCTGTCGCGTGCGTCGCAGTAATGCGGGCGATGCCCGTCGATACTGCTTCAAGCGTGCCGCCGTTCACGCGGACCACATCCGGCCGATCCGAAGCCCATGTCGAGTCGGCAGAGATATTGACCGTCTCGGCATTGCTCAGCAGCGCTTCCGCATCCAACCGCTGATTCTCGCCCGGCAGCATGATCAGCTTCTCGGTCGTCATGCGGACTTCCAGCGTCGTGGGAGGCGCGACGTATTTCTTAATCAGCGCGATATCGTCCACGTAGACGGTCGCCTGATCGCCGCCGGTCGTGCCCGCAATCAGCAAACCGTCGAAGATGCGATCCGGAATGTCGAGGTCCGGCAGCATGATCGTCACCTCTGCCCATTCGCCGGCCGGTATGCCGTCAGGCAGAACCTCGCTCAGCGGCAGCTCGCGCACGGGCTGACCGCCCTGCAGGAAGGCAACCTTCAATGCTTGTCCGCCCGTCTCGCCGCCGTTGACGTAGAAGCGAAGCTTCTCGTACTCCTTCAAGCTGACGAAGCGGTCTGCGTAGAAGTACAGCGCGCCGTCGCCGTCCGCCTCGAAGGCAATCGCATGCTCGCCGGAGCGGACCGTGTCCGATTCGTCCAAGCTATGCTGCGCCCAGCCGTAATCCGTGAACCCTTCGCCGACCGCGTCAGCATAGACATACACGCCGTCGACCGGCTCGGTCGGAAGCGTATTGCCGCGTGCTTGAACCTCTACGGGAATGACCGCTTCCAGTCCGTTGTATTCGGCCTTGATGACAGCCGTGCCCTCGCTCACGCCCTGGACGAGACCTTGCGATACGGTTGCCACTCGTTCGTCGGAGGAGGACCAGACCGCGCCGTCCGTCAGCTGGGACAGGCTGCCGTCTGCATGCACGGCCGTCAGCACCGCCGGACGCATGCCGCCGGCCTTCACGACCAGCTGCGGCTGCGCGAACAGAATGCTCGTCACCGGCTGCTCGGATGGCTCTTCCCCGCCAGGCTCTTCGCCGCCGGGTTCCTCGCCTCCCGGCTCTTCGCCGGTCGATCCGCCCTCACGCGGTTCGAATGCCATGTCGTCGACGTATACGTTGCCTTGGCTGCCGGCGCCCCACAGCCAGATGCCGTCGATTATGTCGCTAACGCCCGCATTCGCGAGGTTCAACGTCACCTTGCCCCATTTGCCGGCAGGAATGCCGCCATCCAGCAGGTCGCCCACCATGCGCTCCGCAGCCGGCTGGCCGCCGAGCGAGATGACGAGCTTCACGGCTTGTCCGCCCTCGTCGCCGCCGTGGACCCAGAACGTCAGCGACTCGTAGTCGTCCGCGTTCATGATCCGATCCTTGTAGAGGTAGAGTGCCTTGTCATGGTCCGGCTTCAGCCGGATCGACCGGCTGCCGCCATGCACAGGCTCGCTTGCCGCCAGGTCCATGTCGGCCCAGCCATAATTCATCCAATCGCTCGACAGCCCGTCGTCGTATACGACCAGCTTCTCGATTGCGTCGCCATAGGCCCGCTGCTGCGAGACGTTGCCGAATAGCGACAACATCAGCGCCAGCGCCATTGCGATAGCCGTGACGGCACGCAATCGCAGTGTTCGTCTGCGAATCATCATCTTCGTCCCTCATTTCGTCTTCGCGTAGTAGAGGCAAGAGCAGCCGATCGACCGCTCGGCCGACTCTTGCTTCCCTATCGTAAGCCCGTTCGACAGGACTCGACTAGTTACAGACTGTCACCGATTGTGTCACGCTAGTTCTTCTGTACTCCCGTAGAATAGCAAAAAGCCGCAGGGCAGATAATCGCCGCTGCGGCACGGGTATTGCAGCTATTAGTCGGCTAATGCCGCTTCGATGGATTCGATTGCCTGCAGAGCCAATCGCGCATCGTCCGCGTCAACGATGCCGTCACCGTTCATGTCCTTGTAAGGCGAGTCCCCCGCGAATAGCTTCACGATCTCCGCCAGCGTCGCAATGCCGTCCTCATTCGCATCGATGGCTAGGACGCCAGGCCCAACCACGAGACTGACATTAGCTGCGGCGGCGTAATGGAGGTCCGTCTCCTCGAAGCTCGCCGTCAGTTCCAGCGCGCCTGCCCCGACCTGTTCAATCGTATAGGAGGCTGTCCCCTCGAATAGCTCCAGCGCAATCGGGACTTGTCCGTTGATCGCGAGCAGGATGACCCCTGACGTGACAGGCTCCCCCTCGCTCGTCAATGAGGCTGTAACTGTCACGCTCTGGCCGTGGACCGCTGTCTGGTCAGACAGACTGACGGACAATTCCGTCGCATGCTTCACGATCTCCGCTGCCGTGACGGCGATATCGACTGCGGCTGATACGACAGCGCTGTAGTTCTCGTCGCCGCCGTAGCTCGCTGTGACGGCGTGCGCGGAAGCGGAAGCGCTTAGTCCATCCGTCTCAATCGTCGCGATGCCTTCCGCATCGGTGACGCCCATTCCCAGCATGATCGCGCCATCGTTGAAAATAATCGTCGCACCCTCCAGCGCCGCGCCGTAAACCGTCAAGGCAGCTGTCAGCGATACGGTGTCGCCGTATGCGATATGGTCGGCTGAGGCCGACAAGGATAGAGCAGGAACGGCCTGCGTTACCGTCACGTTGATCGCCGATGACTCCACGGCCTTGTAATTCAAGCTGCCTGCGAATTCCGCCGTCAAGGCGTGCGAGCCTGCAGTGAGCGCGTTCGTCTCGAATCGCGCGATGCCGTCTGCGTCCGTCGTGTCCGTCCCGAGCGTAATCCCGCCGCTCTTGAAGATGACGGTCTTGCTGGGCAGTGCCGTTCCGTCGAACGCAAGCGCCGCTTCGAACGTGACGGTATTCCCGTATGTGATGGCCGAAGACGATGTTTGCAGCGCGATCAACGGCTCTGCCTGGTCAATCGTGATGCCGAGCTCTCTGCTGGATGTCAGATACCTCGCATCTCCTGCATAGACCGCGGTTATCGTATAGTAACCAGCATCCAGACTATCCGTCGTGAACGTCGCGGCTGCATGCTCGTCCAACTCCACGGTCTCAGACACGCCGGCGCCGTTCGTGAACATCACCGAACCTGTCGGAATCGCCTCGCCCCAATAGGAGACCGTTGACGTGAACGTGACGGACTCCCCGTAGGTTGCCGTCTCTTGCGAGGGTGTTAGAGAAGTATTCGTGAACCCTTTACCGACCGTCACAGTGCTCCCTGCCGAACTGCTGGCGGAGTAGCTCTCGTCGCCGCCGTATGAAGCAGTCCATTCCTGCGTACCGAGCTGCAATTCAGCAGTGGTCCATACAGCTATCCCATTATTCAGCTCCACGGATTCGCTGCTATCAGCGCCATTCGTGAATGTAACCGAGCCTGTCGGCGATCCGCCGCCTTCCGGCGTGACTGCCGCAATCAGCGTGACGGTATCGCCATACTTCGAATTCAGCGGCGTGACTGTCAGCACGGTCGAGCTGTTCGCGGGCTGGATCTCGATCGCTTGAACCGCCGAGCTCGCGGTTAAGTAGTCCGTATCGCCGGCATACTCGGCATCGATCTGATGCGTGCCGACATCCAGCCAGGCCGGCCCTTCCAGCGTCAACGACGCAATGCCCGCACCGTTCACATGCGCTGCCCCGAGGAGTGCCCCGTCCGCATGGAAGCCGACAGGTCCGGTCGGCACCTCGCCGTACTGGCTCTCGACCTTGGCGCTTAGCGTTATCGGCAGGCCGTAACGAACCGGGGCAGCGATGTCATCCAGCGTAACGGTCGTCTGCGCGGGAACGACGTTCACCGTGACCGGCTGCGAATCGCTGGGCTCATACTCCGCCGTCCCGCTGTAGGATGCCGTAAGCGTGTGCGACCCGGTGCCAAGCATAGCCGCGCTGATCTCGGCGTTCCCATCGGCAACCTCCGCAGTGCCGATCAAGCTGCCGTTGTCGTAGAAGGCGACGGTATCCGATGACGAGTCATGCGCAGGCGTAACGGTCGCCGTCAGCGTGACCGACTCGCCATGCTCCGCTTCGGTCGCGGCCGCATTCAGCCCGATGCTGGACGCCCACTTCGCTGCGGCAGCGCTCACGGTGACGGACGCATTCGATTCGCCGCCGCTGCCGTTGGCAGACGTGACATAGAAGGCATGCGATTGCCCCTCCGTCAGATCGCCAATCGTATACGAGGTACTCGTCGTCGTATCAACAAGATTGCCATCCTTGTACACGCGGTAATGGTCGTGCATGGGTGACGGGTCGGCATTCCATGTCAGCTCTACGGCATCAGGTGCCGGTACGGCCGTGAGCCCTGTCGGCGGATTCGTATTGAAATAACGAATTTCATTAATGCGAGCATAACCGTTCGTGAACAGACCCAGCTTCTGATAGTAGCCAGGCGTGATGGGATAGTATCGCGCGGTCGGCTCCGTATCGACGGCGAACGAGCCGGAGCCGAGCTGGACCCAGTCCGTCGTAATGTCGTGTTTGACATCCGTGCTGAACGTTCCTGCTGCCGGAGCGCTGGACGCAATCTGGAATCCAGTAATATAGGTGCTGCTCGGCAAAGTAACTCTGAACCAAGGATTCGGCAGATTCGCCTCCCAATAGGTCGCTGTATTGCCGTCATTCACGTACGCAGGCAAGTTCCCGCCTGCAGATCCGCTCGAAGTCACCGCCGTCCCCGAAGGCAGCGCCATGCCGAGCAGCGTCACGCCTGCTGCTTCTGCCGGTGCCGGCAGCCACGCTAACCCGATCGCAATGCACAGCCACGCCAGCCCCCATCTCCTCATCCTTGCTCGCAGCCACTTCTTCATCTTAAGATTACTCCCCTGTCTATTCGAACGATTACGACAAATTATACAGGATAATTAACAGTAAATGGTGGATTTTCGACAAATCCATTCAGAAAAAAAACTAAAAAAAACAATCCCAGACTCCATGAAGGAATCCGGGACTGCCTGTCCATGCTCGGTTATTTAATTTCGGCTTGCAGGCCATGCTTGGCGAATACGTCTGCCAGCGCCGCCTTCGCTTCTGCCTCATCCGGGCCGTGTACGTCAAGCTTGTACGCTTGTCCGGTCACGAGCGTAACGCTCAGGCCGAGAATGCTCTTCACGTCGATCACGCGATCGTCCACGCGAAGGACAATGCTCGAGCTGAATTTCGTTGCGGTCTGGTTAATGTCGACAATGACTTTCGTATCGATTGCGCTCATGGTATTGTCCCTCCACAATAATCATTTCCTTCTCATTATAAGCGTCATGTCCCCTTATGAAAAGCCTTACATTTCAAATCGGCTACCTGCACTCGTGACAGGTTGTCACCTTTTTTGTCATCTGCTCCGATTGGCATATCCCGCTTGAGGCATGCTTCGTTATAATAGGATGTAAACATTCCACGCCAGAGGGGAATATACGACATGCTAAGAATCGTAATCGCGGATGACCAGCGGCTGCTTCGGGACGGAATCGCGACGATTCTGTCCCTCGAGGAGGATCTAGACGTTGTCGGCGCAGCCGAAAATGGCCTCGAGGCCGTCCAGCTGGTCCGGTCGCTCGCGCCGAAGATCGTGCTCATGGACATCAAGATGCCCGTACAGGACGGCATCGAGGCGCTGAAGACGATCAAGGCGGAGATGCCTGAGGTCAAGGTCATTATGCTGACCACCTTCGCCGAAGACAAGTTCATCGTCGAAGCGATGTCCGCCGGCGCCGACGGCTTCCTGCTCAAGGACATGCCGTCCGAGCGCGTCGTCCAGACCGTACGGGACGCAGCGGCCGGACAGCTCATGCTGCCCTCTTCGATTGCGGCCAAGCTGGCCGCGCGTCTCATGACGCTGACCAATGTGAAGGCCGACGTATTCGACGAAGCGAAGCTGAAGCGCGAAGGACTGCTGTTCACGGATCGCGAGCGCCGCATGATTCTGCTCATGATCGACGGCTCGAGCAACAAGCAGATTGCCGCCTCGCTCTTCATGAGCGAAGGCACGGTGCGCAATTATATCAGCGTCATCTATAACAAAATCGGGACGAACGACCGGCAAGCGGCGGTGCAGCGGCTGAAGGAGCTGCTGTTGTGAGCAGCAGCAGCCTTCTTCGCTGGCCGCTGCTGCTCTTCGCCGCCTTGATGCTTCTGTCGGCATTCGCGGGATCAGCCTCTGCAGACAGCCGATATCCGAAGGAAGAGCTGGTTGTCCGTTTCTTCGTCGACGGCTGGGAGGTCCACTGGGGCGACAATCCGCGTTCGGACGCAGATTGGCAGACATTCACGACGGAACACTTCCATTCCCTTGAGCGTTACGAGGGCATGCTATGGCTCCGCCGCCAACTGCCGGAGATCGAACGGCATGACAGCCATCTTTTCCTCTATCATATGAAGTACGTCGAAGCCTATATCGACCATTCCCCTGTCTATGCCTTCAATATGAAGGAGCAGAATCACCGCATCAATGCCTATATGAAGATACATGCGATCCCGATCACCCCTGAGGATGAGGGCCGGCTGCTCGAGCTGCGGCTGAAGTGGGACCATATCCCGATGAATCCGGTATGGAACATGATCGGCAGCCGCGAGACGATCGTCTACGATCAGCTCCACTATGATTGGACGCGTCTGATGTACGCCGTGCTCTGCGCAGCGCTCGGTCTCGGTTCGCTTGGTCTGTTCCTGCGTCGAATCAAGGAACGAATCTACGGCTGGTTCGCGCTGCTCTGCCTATCGGCCGGAGCCGGGTTCGTGCTGCTGAGCTCATCGCCGCAGTGGTTCGTGAACCTGGATCCGGTCTACTACTGGCGGGAGCTGCTGCTGCCGCTGGCGATGCTGGCGTTCATCGGGTTCTACGGCGAAGCGCTCGGACGCTCCCGCAGCCCGATCTACACGCGGACGATCGCGATCGTGCTGGGCTTCTTCCTGATCGAGACCGTTGTCGCCTACTTCGACGATATTTGGTACGGCTATATGTGGACATTCGGCATGGCCCCGCTCTTCATCGGCGTATTCAGCATGATCACGTATACGCTGGTCCAGCACATCTTGAAGAATCGGAATCAAGAAGCCGCTTGGCTGACGGCCGGCTACGTGATTCTGGTCGTCTCCTGCATGGCGCACCTCATGATTAACATGACGGCGCAAGGACGCATGATGCTGAACCACGCCTTTCGAGGCATGCAGGACGTGATCGCCAATATTTTGCCGACCGGCTTCATGCTGTTCATCGGCTGTATGGCCATGGTGCTGCTGCTCCGCTTCTCCGGCGTCTACCGGCAGTTGAAGACGTACGCGGATGCGCTCGCCCACAAGAACGAGACGCTTGCGCAGTTCGACCGGCTGAAGGACGATTTCCTGCACAATACGTCCCACGAGCTGCGCACGCCGCTGCATGGCATCGCGGGCCTGTCGGAATCGCTGCTCGCCGGCGCGGCCGGTCCGGTGAACGATCGGACGCGGGCGTCCCTCGGCATGATGCGTGACAGCGCCAATCGGCTGCTCCATCTCGTCAACGACATCCTGGACTTCAATCGACTGAAGCACGAGGACATCCGCATCGTGCCCCGGGTCGTCGACCTCAGGCAGAGCGCCGAGACGGTCATGACGATGCTGACCCCTCTTACGGCGGCGAAGGGGTTGACGTGCCGCATCGAGATCGAGGAATCCGGCCGCTACGTGCTGGCGGATGCCGCGCGGCTGGAGCAGATTCTGTACAATCTGCTGGGCAATGCCATCAAATATACGACGGACGGCTCCGTAACGGTGCGGGCCGCGGCGGCGGACGACGGAAGCGGCAAGGCGGCGATCGCCGTCATTGATACGGGACGGGGCATCGATCCGGAGGCGGCTTCCAGGCTGTTCGAGCCCTTCGCCTCCTCCGACGGATCGAGCGGCACAGGCCTTGGACTCGCTTTGACCAAGCGGCTCATCGAGCTGCATGGCGGCGACATTCGCATCGGGCCTGGGGAGCGCGGGCGCGGGACGCGCGTCGATTATACGCTGCCGCTCGCCGATAGCGCGGCGATCGAAGCGGCTTACGCAGCTGGAAGTTTGCATGCCGGCAGCGGGGCTGCCGCCCGCGAGGCATTGTTCAGCGAACACGCGCGGTTATTCCCGAGGTGGACGAGCGATTCGGAGGAGACGGCGAGTTCTGCTGCGTCGGCAGGTGGATCTGACGCCGATGAGGGCGCGGCTGCCAACGTGCAATACCCGCGCCATCCGATCATTCTGATCGTCGACGATGAGCCGGTGAACGTGCAGGTGCTGTACAACTTTTTCAGCGGCAAGCCCTATCGCGTGGAGCATGCGCAATCCGGGGAAGAGGCGCTTGCGCGGCTGGTCGAGGAGGAGCGTCCTGCGCTGCTGCTCTTGGATATCATGATGCCGGGCATCAACGGGTACGACGTATGCAGGCGCATCCGGGAGACGTGGTCGCCGAGCGAGCTGCCCGTCATCCTGCTGTCCGCACGCAGCCGCGTATCGGATCTGACCAACGGCTTCGATGCCGGCGCCAACGATTACGTACCGAAACCCTTCGCGCAGGGCGAGCTTCTCTCGCGCGTCGAGACGCAGCTTAAGCTCGCTGCATTCCATCAATCGCTCGATTCGCTGGTGCAGGAGCGGACCAAGGAGCTGGAGGAGAAGAGCGAGGCGCTGCTCGGCTCGTTCAAGGAGACGGCGGAGGCGCTCGCCGAAGTGTCCGTGCTTGAAGAGCGCAGCCGGATCGCGCACGAGATTCACGACGTGGTCGGGCATACGTTGACCGCCGCCGTCGTGCAGCTGGAAGCGGCCCAGAAGCTCGCATCGCGCAGTCCGGAAGACAGCCTGCTGAAGGTCGCCGGCGCGCAGGAGCTCGTCCGCAAGGGACTGGACGATATCCGCCGCTCTGTCCGGCTGCTCAAGGATGACGGTTACGCATTCGACCTCAGCTATGAAGCACGCGAGCTGATCGACGAGATGGAGCTGCACACCGGCATCCGCATCGAGACGGACATCGATATTCCGCCGATGGACGGCATCCTGCAGAAGGTGGTCTACCACGCGCTGCAGGAAGGCCTGACGAACGGCATCCGGCACGGGGGCTGCGATTGGTTCCATTTCTCGCTTACCCAGGCGGACGGCCAGCTGCGCTTCCTGCTGCTCAATGACGGCCTGGGTTACGGCGATGCGAAGCCGGGCTTCGGCTTATCGGCGATGATGGAGCGCGTCCATCTGCTCGGCGGCGAGATGACCGTCGGCCAACCGCCTGCGCATGCCGGCAAGTCCAATGCCGGCCGGCCATGGGGCTGCGCGCTCGCCATTACACTGCCGCTGCCGCCGCAGCCGGGAGCTGCTCCGCAAGCGGAGGAAGCCGGTTAGCGGTGAGGAGTGGCGGTGCGGCGACAGGTGCGGCGGTGGTGACTGCTCAGCAGTCGACGATGGGACGACTGGCGGTGGACGGTAGACAGCGTGGTGGTCGGTGACATGGCGGTACGTGCTGCGGGGCGAACGTTGCGGTGAAGATGCTGCGGTGGGTGGCTGCTCGGCGGTCGGCGATAGGTGCGGCGGTGATGACTGCTCGGCAGTCGACGATGAGACGACATGGCGGTGGCCGGTAGACAGCGTGGTGGTCGGCGACATGGCGGTACGTGCTGCGACGGTGGCTTTCGACCGGCGGTGATAGGTGCGGCGGTGGCACTGCTCGGCGGTCGGCGATAGGTGCGGCGGCGGTGACTGTTCGACGACTGGCGGCGGGACGATATGGCGGTGGACGGTAGACAGTG
>JAEWJS010000163.1 GCA_023386495.1 Bacillota bacterium
ATTCATTACGCTTCAGAACGTCCCGCCCCCGGAATCGGACGCGGCCGGCGCAGACGTGCCGCCGCCGGTCGAAGAGGCTTGGGCAGGGAAGCAGGATAGCGGAACCTCGGCCTTCGATGCGATCGAACAGCCGCTGGAGACGAGATTGAAGGACATTCTGGAGAAAATCGTCGGCGTCGGCACCGTAGACGTGCTAGTCACGATCGATTCGACCGAGGAGATCGTGTTCGAGAAGAACGAGAAGGTAACCGAGCAGAAGACCGACGAGAACGACGGCAAGGGCGGACGGCGGCACATCACTTCGACGACATCCGACGGGCAGGTCGTCATCTATGAAGTGTCGGGCGACCAGACGCCGGTCGTCACGAAGAAGATCAAGCCGAGGGTGCGGGGCATTCTAGTCGTGGCCAAGGGGGCGGAGAACGCTACCGTGCGCAAGCTGCTTGCGGATGCCGTGCAGAAGGGGGTCAATATCCCACCCCACCGCATCTCCATAGTCCCCAGCAAGGTTCAGCAGTGATCACGATGCGGATGCTTCGAAGCTTACTCGACGTCGAATCTTGAACGCTAGCGCATTTTCCGGTGCTCACGTAGGTTTGGCCTACGCTCCGCTCCTCAATTGCTACTATCGTTCAACCTTCTCGGTGCTGACTGCTGAACTTTCGGAATAGATGAGTAAACCATATTAGGGAGGAAAGAGACAATGAATACGAAGAGACAAACGATCTGGCTGGTGTCGATGCTGAGCTTGATGGTGGTGCTGTCGGCGTATTACCTGTTCACGGAGGATCTGGATAGCGGGACGCTCACGGAGACGATGGATACGACGCAGCATGACGGCACGGCGATCGCGATCGACGAAGTCGTGCCCGGTACCGGCGACACCGGCGTTCCGGGTGGGGAAGAGATGACGGCAGAAGATGCAGAGGTGCTGCGCCAGCTGGAAGCACAGGGGACGATATCGGTCGGCGGCGACTACATCACGAAGCTGCAGATGTCGCGTTCGGAACAGATCGCCCAGGAGACGGACCGTCTGCTCGGCATCATGTCGGACCTCAGCAACAAGCCGGAAGAAGCGACTACGGCCGCTGAAGAGCTCAGCGCGCTTGAAGAGAAGGCGGATAAGCTGACGGGCATCGAAGAGCAGCTGCAGGCCGCGTATCCGAATGTCGTCGTCGCCGAGGAGAAGGAACGCTACAACGTCGTCGTCCAGAGCGAGAAGCTCGAATCGGCGCAAGCGGTCGATATTATCGATCTGGTCATGAAGACGATGGACGTGTCGGCCGACAAAGTATCCGTCCAGTACATTCCATAAGCTTGCCGTCCGCCACCCCTGCATCGCCTATATACGGCGGTGCAGGGGTTTCCCGCGTCCGATATGAGCGCAATCACAGACGGGTAAAAAAATGGGTTCGTGTTGCTTGACGTTTGTGATATAATAGCAACGTTATGTGCAAGAATTGGATGATCATGCGTTACAACTGTTAAGGAGTGAATCCCGTACATGTTCAAGCTTAGCGAAATAAAGGAACTGGTCAAGCTCGTCGATTCGACTTCGATTCAAGAGCTGGAGATCGAGAACGAAGGCGCGCGGCTGTCAATCCGCAAGCCGGGCAAGACGGAGGTCGTCACGGTCGCGGCGCAGCCTGCAGCCGCACCGGCGTACGCGCCTAGCGCGCAAGCGATTCCAGCTGCATCGCCGCAGGCGGCGCCGGCAGCGGTCGATGCCGCTCCCAAAGCGGACAACCTTCATTCGATCGTCTCGCCGATGGTCGGAACGTTCTATTCCGCACCGTCTCCGGAAGCGGGACCGTTCGTCAATCCGGGCGACCGGATTACGGAGAAGACCGTCGTCTGCATTCTCGAAGCGATGAAGCTCATGAACGAGCTGGAAGCCGAGGTTCGCGGAGAGATCGTCGAGGTGCTCGTACAGAACGGCCAGTTGGTGGAATACGGTCAACCGCTCTTCCTGGTTAAGCCGGAAGCCTAATTCCGCACAGCACTCTGAAAGGGGCTTGAATCTTGAAGTTTCATAAGATATTGATAGCCAACCGCGGGGAAATTGCGGTTCGGATTATTCGCGCCTGCCGCGAGATGGGCATCCAATCCGTTGCCGTCTATTCGGAAGCGGATCGCGACTCGCTCCATGTTCGCCTGGCGGACGAGGCATACTGCATCGGACCGACGCTGTCCAAGGACAGCTACCTTAACTTGACCAATATTATGAGCGTCGCGTCGTTGACCGGCTGCGACGCGATTCATCCCGGCTACGGCTTCCTGGCCGAGAATGCCGATTTTGCCGAAATCGTGGAATCCTGCAATATGACCTTCATCGGCCCGTCGCCGCAGGCGATCAGCAAGATGGGGGACAAGTCCGTCGCGAAGCAGACGATGAAGGATGCGGACGTACCGGTTATTCCGGGCTCCGACGGACTCGTCGAGGATCTCGACGAGGCGATCGCGGTCGCGCGCCAGATTGGCTACCCGGTCATCATCAAGGCGACGGCAGGCGGCGGCGGCAAGGGCATTCGCATCGCGGAGGACGAGTCGTCACTGATCGCGCAGATTACGACTGCCCGGCAAGAGGCGGAGAAAAATTTCGGCAATGCGGGCGTCTACCTGGAGAAATACCTGACCGGCATGAAGCACGTCGAGATTCAGATCATGGCCGACAAGCACGGCAACGCCGTTCACTTGTTCGAACGCGACTGCTCGGTACAGCGCAGACGCCAGAAGCTGGTCGAAGAGGCGCCTTGCCCGATCATGGACGCGAAGCTTAGGGAACGGATGGGCCAGGCAGCCGTGCGTGCCGCACAGGCAGTCGATTACGCCGGAGCGGGTACGCTTGAGTTTTTGCTGAGTCCGAGCGGGGATTTTTATTTCATGGAGATGAATACCCGGATTCAAGTCGAGCATCCTGTAACCGAGATGATCACGAAGGTTGACCTGATCAAGGAGATGATCTTGGTCGCCGAAGGCAATCCGCTGTCGTTCAAGCAAGAGGACCTCGTCATCGACGGCTGGTCGATCGAATGCCGCATCAATGCCGAGGATTCCGAGCGCGGCTTCATGCCGTCTCCGGGCCAGATTCAATTCTATCTGCCGCCGGGCGGTCTCGGCGTTCGCGTCGACAGCAGCGCGTATCCCGGATACGTCATCTCGCCGCATTACGATTCGATGATCGCGAAGCTGATCGTATGGGGCGCTACGCGCGAGGAAGCGATTGCCCGCATGAAGCGCGCCTTGTCCGAATTCGCGATCGAAGGCATCCGCACGACGATTCCTTTTCACCTGAAGCTGTTGTCCCATCCGAAGTTCATACAGGGCGACTTCGACATCAAGTTCCTTGAGGAGCATGATTTGAACGAGCCGCGCGCAAGTTTGTCATAATTATTGCGGAATGCTATAGTATAGAAATAAGATGCGGATAAGCTATAGGGTAACATTGGTAATATTTCCGCACGATACGGGAGGTGCGTAAATGGAGACGAGTACAATGATCACGGATTACGAACGGACGGACATGGGAACGATTCAGATCGCGCCGGAAGTCATCGAAGTGATTGCCGGACTTGCGACGGTCGAGGTGAGCGGCGTCAAAGGGATGAGCGGCGGCTTTGCCGGCGGCATCGCGGAGCTTCTCGGCCGCAAGAATCTGTCCAAGGGCGTCAAAGTAGAGGTCGGACAACGTGAAGCAGCCGTCGACGTTTCGATCATCGTGGAGTATGGCAACAGAATCCCCGAAATCGCTTCGGAAATTCAACGGAACGTGAAGCGGTCCATTGAAATGATGACAGGGTTGGCGGTTGTGGAAGTTAACGTTCACATTCACGACGTCCATTTCAAGACGGGCGACAAGCCGGAGGAAGAAGAGACTTCCCACCGGGTGAAGTGACGGCTCACATGGGTACCCAACCCCTCCAGTGGGCGGCATGCCGCCCAACTAGAGGGGTTTTTACCGCTTGTGATCACGAAGAATCGCTACGTAGCTGATTCGACATCGAATCTTGAACGCTGGCGGCCCTTCCGGTACTCATGTAGGATTTGCCTACACTCCGTTCCTCAGTGCCTACCATCGTCCAACCTTCTCGGTGCTGACAAGCGGTCTTTTGGAATTTTATCAGGTTACAGTCTTGGGAGGGTCAGGAATGGCGAAAATTATGGACAGGCTTTTGCTTCTCATCTACAGCCTTATCGTATTCGTGCTCTCGATCGTCGCGCTATGCGTGGTGGCGCGTGTCGTGCCGCGGCGCGAGACGCTGGACTGGATCGGGGAGCTGTACGGCAGCGATCGACTGCTGCAGGGCATCGTCATCGCCGTGGCGGTCGTGCTTCTATTAATCAGTCTGCGATTCTTGTATGTCGCGCTGAAGCGCGGCAATGCATCGGCACCTTCGATCGATCAGCGCACGAACTACGGCGATATCCGAATCTCGCTCGAGACCGTGGAGAACCTGGCGCTTAAGGCCGCATCCAAGGAGAAGGGCGTCAAGGATCTCAAGGCGCGCATTCGGATCGCGGAAGCCGGAATCGATATCGCGATTCGTACCGTAGTGGACGGGGAGAGCGTCATTCCGACGCTGACAGAGGACATTCAGCGCGCCGTGAAGGAGCATGTCGAAGAGATTACGGGCATTCCGGTAGCGAATGTGTCCGTGTTCGTCGCGAACATCATTCAGACCCAAACTTTCAAAAGCCGCGTAGAATAGAGGAGGTCGCCTGCGATGTGGAGAGAACTCCTGACGACGCATGGAGGACGTGTATTCGGCATTGCCGCCGGCGTGTTCCTTGGATTCGTCTATCTGTTTGCCGGCTTCTGGGATATGCTGTTTTTTGCGCTGCTTGTTTGGATTGGCTATTATATTGGAAGAATGAAGGACGAGCGGAGCGGACCGGTGATCCCCTGGGATCGGCTCATCAGTTGGCTGAACGAGCGCTGGAGATTGTTCAAATAGTCCTGTGATTTCCTCCGTACGCGAAGGCGACCAAGCAGGTCTCGCCTTCGGGCAGGGAGGAAATCATAGGTTTTTTCACATTTAAGGAGGACATATGAAGCGTAGATTAGCGCGTGAGATTGCCGTACAGAGCTTGTATCAGATGGAGATGAACGAAGTGATGGCGTCGGAAGCGGTCGAGATGATCGCCGAGGAAGCCGGTCGCGAGAACAATGACCTCGGTGCGGACAGCGCAGGCCTGGGGCCTGTCGTTCGGCATGCGCTTGAACTGACGGAGGGCGTGTCGGGCCACCTCGCGGCGATCGACGATATGCTGCAGCAGTATTTGACGGGCTGGCAGGTGGACAGGCTGTCGCGCGTCGATCGGCAGATTTTGCGGCTGGCCGCATATGAACTGGTCTATCGGGATGACGTGCCTCCCAAGGCGGCCGTCAATGAGGCGATCGAGCTAGCCAAGCACTTCGGCACCGACGAGTCGGGCAAGTTCGTCAACGGCGTCCTTGGCAAAGTTATCGGCGCCCTGGAAGAACTGAAGGCGCGCGAATCGTAGTCGGAGCAAGCAATCGAGAAGAACGTTAATCCAAGAGGAGCGGGGGAAGAGCGGATGACAGCTCAAGTGATCGAAGGCAAGAAGGTATCGGACGCAATAAGGGAAGAGATTCGAATAAGCACCGAGCAGCTGGCAGCGAAGGGCGTCGTGCCCGGGCTGGCGGTCGTGCTGGTCGGCGAAGACCCTGCTTCGAAGGTCTATGTGGGCAGCAAGGAAAAAGCATGCCAGCAGATGGGCTTCTACTCGGAGGTTCATCGGCTTCCGGCGGATACGACGCAGGACGAATTGCTGAAACTGATCGACGTGTTGAATCGTCAATCGAATATACACGGCATTCTGGTCCAGCTGCCGCTGCCGAAGCATATCGAAGAGAAAGCGGTCATTGACGCGATCAGCGTCGACAAGGACGTCGACGGCTTCCATCCGGTCAGCACGGGCAATCTGGTCATTGGCGACGAGAGCTTGCTGCCTTGTACGCCGGCAGGCTGCATCGAGCTGATTAAGCGCGCTGGCGTGTCGATTGCCGGCAAGCATGCGGTCGTCATCGGACGCAGCAATATCGTCGGCAAGCCGGTCGCCATGCTGCTCTTGCGCGAGCATGCGACCGTCACGATCTGCCACTCCCGTACGGAAGGGATGGCCGAACTCGCGAAGCAGGCGGATATTCTCGTCGTCGCGATCGGCAAGGCCAAGGCCATCGACTCCCGTTACGTTAAGCCCGGCGCCGTCGTCATCGATGTCGGGATCAATCGTCTCGCCGACGGCAAGCTGGCAGGCGATGTGGACTACGAGGACGTGCTGCCGGTTGCGGGGCACGTGACGCCGGTTCCAGGCGGCGTAGGGCCGATGACGATTACGATGCTCATGCAGAACACGCTGAAGGCGGCGAAGCGGATACACGGAATCGGGGAGTGATTGGCAACCGATGGCTGAGCAGGCGCGGATCTATTCGATCAAGGAGATCAATCGTTACATTCGAATGAAGCTCGAGTCGGACAAGCTGCTCGGCGATGTATGGCTGCGCGGCGAAATATCGAATTTCACGCATCATTCGAGCGGCCATATGTATTTTACGCTCAAGGATTCGGACAGCCGCCTGAAGTGCATCATGTTCGCTTCGCATAACCAGAAGCTGCCCTTCATTCCGAAGGAAGGCGCGAAGGTGATGGCGCGCGGCAATATTTCGGTCTATGAGCGAGACGGCAATTATCAATTCTACGTGACGGCCATGCAGCCAGACGGCATAGGCAGCCTGTACTTGGCTTTCGAGCAGCTCAAGCAGAAGCTGGAAGGGGAAGGGCTGTTCGACCCGGCGCGCAAGCGGCCTATACCGCGCTTCCCGAAGGCGATCGGCGTCGTTACTTCGCCGACCGGAGCGGCAGTCCGCGACGTGTTGATCACGCTGCAGCGGCGGCTGCCGCAGGTGCCGGTTCAGATCGTGCCCGTGCTCGTGCAAGGCCAAGGCGCGGCGCCTTCGATCGTGAAAGCGATCGAATTGTTGAACCGGATGCGCGAGGTCGACGTAATAATCGTAGGCAGAGGCGGCGGATCGCTCGAGGAGCTATGGGCGTTCAACGAGGAAAGTGTGGCACGCAGCATCGCGGCTTCGGTCATTCCGGTTATTTCGGCTGTCGGACATGAGACCGACTATACGATCGCTGACTTTGTCTCCGATCTTCGAGCCGCGACGCCGACCGCGGCAGCGGAGCTTGCGGTTCCGCATCTCGCAGAGCTCGAGCAGACGCTCGCGGCGCATCGGAGAAGGCTGAGACAGGCACTATCCGCGCAGGTCGAAGCGCGCAGGTCGCGGCTTGAGCGCGTTCGGCGGTCGCCGTTCTTCGTGCAGCCTCGCCGGTATTTGCTGGAGCAGGCCCAGCGGCTGGACCGCTTGACGGAGCGGTTGTCGGCCCGCATGCATCGCCAGACGGAACGCAGCGGCGAGCGGCTGCTGCGGCTTAGCTCCAGGCTTGCGTCCGCGCATCCCGGCAGCAAGGCGGCATTCGCTGCATCGCGGCGGCAGGCGGCGTCCAAGCGATTGGAGCAAGCGATGCAGGCCCTTGCCAAGGATCGCCGAAGCGGTCTGGCTAGCGCGATTCGGCAGCTGGATGCGCTCAGCCCGCTGAAGGTGATGGCGCGAGGCTACAGCCTCGTCTATGACGAACAGGAGAAGCGGCTGGTGAAATCGATTCATGACGTGCAGCCTGGGGATCTTGTCAAGGTGCGGGTTGCCGACGGGCAATTGGATTGTCATATCTGGTCCATGAGAGGGGAGCATGACGATGACGGAAGCTAAGGAGCAGGCGGCGGTCAGCTTCGAGACGGCAATGGAGCAGCTCGAAGCGATCGTTGCGCAGCTGGAATCCGGCGACGTGCCGCTGGAGACGGCGATCGAGCTTTTCCAGGAAGGCATGAAGCTGTCGCAGCTGTGCGGAAGCAAGCTTGAGCAGGTGGAACGGAAGATCGAGATGCTGATCGAGTCGGAGCAGGGCGTGCAGCGCAAGCCGTTCGCGCAGCAAGAGGAGTAAGCCGTCTATTGGCGCTTACAATCGGCTCTTTGAACACGCATCAGAAGGAGATAACGACGTGAGCGAGACCCGAACGATTGAAGATTATATCGCGAGCACGGCTCAAGCTGTCGAAGCTGCGCTTCAACTGGCGCTGCCTGGAGCTTGGGACGTACCCAATCCTCTGCGCGAGTCGATGCTGTATTCGCTCAATGCCGGAGGCAAGAGACTGCGCCCGATACTTGTGCTGGCCGCGGCTGAGGCTGTACGCGATTCGGAGACCGCAGCCCAGGCCGCAATGCCGATCGCATGCGCGATCGAGATGGTCCATACGTATTCGCTCATCCATGACGATCTGCCTGCGATGGATAACGACGATTATCGCCGAGGCAAGCCGACGAACCATAAGGTATTCGGGGAAGCCATGGCGATTCTGGCCGGTGACGCGCTGCTGACGCATGCCTTCTACTGCATTGCGCAGACAGCGAAGTCCGGCGCGATCTCGGCTGAAGCAGCGCTTCAGATTGTCGAGGCACTCGGCAAATTGGCTGGCGCATCGGGCATGGTCGGCGGGCAGGCGGCAGACATGCTCGGCGAACAAGGCGTCACTTCGCGCGAGCAATTGGATTACATTCACCTGCACAAGACAAGCGATCTCATCGCATTCTCGCTACAGGCCGGAGGCATAGCCGGCGGGGCCGATGACAAGCAACGAGAAGCACTTGGACGGTTCGGCCGCAGCATTGGCCTTGCGTTCCAGATTCAAGACGATATCTTAGATCTGATCGGCGACGAGCGCAAGCTCGGCAAGAAGACGAACAGCGATGTGGCGCAGCAGAAGGTAACGTATCCTTACTTGCTCGGGATCGAACAGAGCCGTACCGAAGTGGAACGGCTGACGCGCGAAGCGAAGGACGCATTGGCGTCGTCCAGGCTCGCCAGAACGGATCGCCTGCTCGCCATCGCGGACTACCTGATGAGCCGGGATCATTGATTAGGCTGGCCATTGCCGCCTGTGCTATACTATCATCAAGTTCGACATGGCTTCGACAGCTGCATGAGAAGCCGAGGGAAAGCGAGGAATACGGATGCTGCTCGAACATATCCGGAGCCCGAGAGACGTGAAGGAGCTTCCGGTTGAGCGTCTAGATGAGCTCGCCGAGGAAATTCGACGTTTCTTAATCGAGAAGCTGTCGGTGACCGGTGGTCATCTGGCACCCAATCTGGGCGTCGTAGAGTTGACGCTCGTGATGCATTATCTATTCGATAGTCCGAAGGATAAATTTCTGTTCGACGTCGGCCATCAGGCCTATGTCCACAAGATACTGACCGGCCGCATGGATCGGTTCGATTCGCTGCGCCAGTACAAAGGGCTCTGCGGCTTCGTGAAGCGGGCCGAGAGCGAGCATGACGTATGGGAGGCCGGCCACAGCAGCACGTCGCTCTCTGCGGCAATGGGCATGGCATTGGCCCGCGACTTGAAAGGCGACACCAACAAAGTCGTCGCAATGATCGGCGACGGGGCCCTGACCGGCGGCATGGCGCTTGAAGCGCTCAATCATATCGGACACGAGCGGAAGAAGCTCATCGTCGTGTTGAACGACAACGAGATGTCGATCGCGCCGAACGTCGGCGCCTTGCACAACTACTTGGGCAAGATCCGGTCCGATAAGCACTATATCAAAGCGAAAGACGAGCTCCAACACCTGCTGAACCGCATCCCGGCGATCGGGGGACGATTGGCGAAGACGGCCGAGCGGGTGAAGGACAGCTTAAAATATATGGTGGTCCCCGGCATGTGGTTCGAAGAGCTGGGTTACACGTACTTAGGCCCTGTGGACGGTCATGACATTCCGAAGCTGATCGAGACGTTCCAGCAGGCGGCCAGCGTGGACGGCCCGGTGCTCATTCATGCGATTACGCTGAAGGGCAAAGGCTACTCGCCTGCCGAAGCCGACTCGCATAAGTGGCACGGCGCCACGCCGTACAAGATCGAGTCGGGCCAGATGCTGAAGGCGGTCGGACCGCCGATGTACACCGAGGTGTTCGGCAGCGCCTTGATCGAGCTGGCGGAGCAGGATTCCCGCGTAGTGGCCGTCACGCCTGCGATGCCGGGCGGCTCCGGCCTCTTGAAGTTCGCCGAGCGGTTCCCGGATCGCATGATCGACGTCGGTATCGCCGAGCAGCATGCCGCGACGATGTGCGCGGCGATGGCCATGGAAGGGCTGAAGCCGGTCTATGCGGTCTATTCGACCTTCCTGCAGCGTGCCTACGACCAAGTCGTGCATGATATTTGCCGCCAGAATGCCAATGTCGTCTTCGCGATCGACCGCGCGGGCTTCGTCGGCCCGGACGGCGAGACGCATCACGGCGTCTACGATATAGCCTATATGCGCCATATTCCGAACATGGTCATGATGATGCCGAAGGACGAGAACGAGCTGCGGCGGATGATGAAGACGGCCGTCGACTATAACGATGGCCCTGTCGCCGTGCGCTATCCGCGGGTCGCGGGCAGAGGCGTGGCAATGGATGAACATCCCCAGCCGATTGCGATCGGTTCCTGGGAGACGGTGCGCGATGGCGATACGGCGGCCGTGCTCGCGATCGGGCCGATGCTGCAGATCGCCGAGGAGGCCGCCGAGCAGCTGAAACGCGAAGGCGTGTCGCTCCGCATCGTCAACGCGCGCTTCATCAAGCCGCTCGACGAGGAGATGCTGCTGCGCTTGGCGGAAGAGAGGATCCCGCTGATCGTCATGGAAGAGGGCGCCGTGATGGGCGGACTAGGGAGCGCGGTCTTGGAGTACTATGCGCTTCGGGGCATTGATCACATGCAAATTCGGCTGCTCGGCATTCCGGATGCGTTCATCGAGCACGGCTCGATCAAGGAGCAGCGCACCGAGGTCGGCTTGACCGCGGAACGCGTTGCCGCCGAGGTCGGCAAGCTGCTGGCGAGGCCTCGCCAGCGCGCGACCGGACAATAATGGCGAAGACGCCGAGAACGGGAGACACGTACGCAGGATGACGGATAAGGAAAGAATCGACGTGCTGCTCGTCGAGCAGGGCTACTTCGAGAGCCGCGAGAAAGCGAAGGCCGCCACGATGGCAGGCTTGGTGTATGTGGCAGGCGAACGGGCGGAGAAGAGCGGCATGAAGGTTCCGCGATCGGCCGCGATCACGGTGAAGGGCTCGCTCCATCCTTATGTGAGCAGGGGCGGCCTGAAGCTGGAGAAGGCGATTCGCCATTTCGATATCGCGATGGAAGGCCGGGTCATGCTGGACATCGGCGCGTCGACCGGCGGCTTCACGGATTGCGCCCTCCAGAACGGAGCCGCGCATGTCTACGCGATCGATGTCGGCTACAATCAGTTGGACTGGTCGCTTCGGCAGCACCCGCAGGTCGACGTGATGGAACGGGTCAACTTTCGCTACATGCAGCCTGAGGATCTCAAGGGTCCGCAGCCGGATTTTGCGACGATTGACGTATCGTTCATCTCGCTGCGGCTCATCCTGCCGCCGCTTGCGGCGCTGCTTCAGCCCGGGGCGGGCGTCGTGGCGCTGATCAAGCCGCAATTCGAAGCCGGGCGAGAGCATGTGGGCAAGTCAGGCGTCGTGCGCGATTCGCGCATTCACGAGCAAGTCGTGGCCCGCATTCTCGACTTCGCGGCTGAACTCGGCTTGGGACTGCAAGGCGTCACGTTCTCGCCGATTACGGGCGGGGAAGGGAACATCGAGTTCTTAGCCTATTGGCGCTTCCGCGAGCCCGCTTCGCAGATCTTAGCTGCAGCCGACATCGAGCAGCTGGTCGCTGAGGCGAGCGGCACGTTTCGCAAATCATGAACGTTATAATCTTGGGGAGTATTCGTCAGGCATTTGCTGATGAATAGTCCTTTTTTTTGCTATCTTGCGCTGGCATTTCGCGCATGGTATTGTTATACTAATGGAACAAACGTTCGTATGCGTTCCGACAGGAGAATATGCCCCTCACCGCGAACTTACAATAGGAGTTCAAGCAGCCGTTACACGGCGGAAAGGCGGTGGAGGGACTTGAATCATGTCGCGGACTGGTTAATTATGATCATTGCAGGCGCGCTTATCGGGGTCTGGCTGCTGAGGCGCTTCTATCATTGGCTGCACGAGCCCCCGGCTAGCCGGATGTTCTTGCTCGGGCCTGGCGGCGAGCTGGCGGATGATGACGAGAATATTCGGTACCTGGAGCAATCCGGTTATGAAGTCGTCTCCGGCAAGCATCGCGTTCCGATCGCGATCGGACTCGACGGCGAATCGCTCTCGACGCGATTGTTCATCGACTACGTGGCGACGAAGGGCGGCAAGACCTATATCGTCAAGACCGCGCGCGACCGCATGCCGCTAGACTGGACGGGTAGCGGCGTGCGAGACCGGCTGCTGGTGTACGCGCTGCTGGTGCCGGGCGCTGCCGGCATCTTGTATATGGATGCGAAGGAAAGATGGATCCGGACGATCACGTTCGCGATCGGATCCGAACCGATACGGGGGGACAAGACGTGAAAGGGATTAGACAGATGAAGATCCGGGAGATTATTACCGGCGATGCGATCGAGACGCAGGACGAGCTGGTCGATGCGCTGCGCGCTGCCGGCATGCAGGTCACGCAGGCTACCGTATCCCGCGACATTAAGGAGCTGCAGCTCGTGAAGGTACCGATGGAGGACGGCAGATATCGCTATTCGATGCCGCAGGAGCAGCGCTTCAATCCGATCCATAAGCTGAAGCGCGCAATGCTGGACCACTTCGTGCATATTGACTATACGGATAATTTGGTCGTCATGAAGTGCTTGCCTGGCACGGCCAATGCGATCGGCGCTTTGATCGATAACATGGAATGGCCCGAGGTCATGGGCACGATCTGCGGCGACGACACGATCCTGATCATATGCAGGAGCAAGGAGCAGAGCGGGGCTGCCGTCGAGCGGCTGCTGGAGCTGTTGAATTAGACTGAATAATTGATAAGGGGGAGGCGCAGTATGCTTCGAGAATTATCCATTCGCAATCTGGCCGTCATTGAGCAAGTGTCTGTTCAATATCACAACGGGTTCCATGTATTAACGGGCGAGACCGGCGCAGGCAAGTCGATTCTGATCGATGCGCTAAGTCTAGCCATTGGCGGCAGAGGTGCTTCCGATATGGTGCGCCATGGCTGCGACAAGGCCGAGATCGAAGCGCTGTTCGACCTCCCTCCGAGCCATCCCGTCTGGCAGGTGCTGGCAGGGCTGGGCATAGCCGCTGACCCCGAGGAGATGCTCGTCGTACGCAGGGAGTTGTCCTCGCAGGGCAAGAGCGTCAGCCGAATCAACGGGCAGGTCGTGAATCTCTCCATGCTGCGCGAAGCGGGGGAACGGCTGGTGAACATTCATGGCCAGCATGAGCATCAATCGCTGCTGCGTACCGAACAGCATCTGGAATGGCTGGATCTCTATGCCGGCGATACGCTGGCAGAGAAGAAGAGAAGTTATCAAGAAGCATACCGGCAGTACATTCAGGTCCGCACCCAGCTGAAGGAGCTGGAGGAATCCTCCAGGCAGAACATGCAGATGCTGGATCTGTACAAGTTCCAGGTAGAGGAGATCGAGTCCGCCAAGCTGAAGGCTGGGGAAGACGAGACGCTGCTTGAGGACAAGCGCAAGCTTGCCCATGCCGAACGCAGGATGTCGCAGGCATCGGAGGCGTATGGCTTGCTATATGGCCCTAAGGGACTCGATGCGCTTAGCAAAGCGATTGCGCGGCTTGAGGACATTCGCTCCTACGATCAGGCCGTTCTGGAGCCGCTGCTTGAGCAATTGCAGTCGGCCTATTATCAAGCCGAGGACGTGGCCTTCCAATTGCGGGACTACAGGGATGGAATAGAATCCAACCCCGAGCTGCTCGCCCAGATCGAGGACAGGCTGGACCTGATCGGTGCATTGAAGCGCAAGTACGGGGAGACCATACCGGATATACTCGCTTATTATCAGAAGATCGCTGCGGAAGCGGACAAGCTCGAGAACCGCGACGAGCACCTGCAGCGGCTGCGCGAGGAAGAGCGCCGATTGCGCGATCGTGCGCTGGCACTGGCGCTGGGCCTGTCGGAGCTGCGGCGTCATGCGGCGGAGAAGCTGTCGCGCCAGATCGAAGCCGAGTTGAAGATGCTGCAGATGGAGCGGACATCATTCAAGGTGCAGCTCGATGCGATTGCGGGCGCGACAGACAGCGCGAAGCTGACGCCGAGTGGCGTAGACGAAGCCGTCTTCCTATTGTCGCCGAATCCGGGGGAGCCGCTCAAGCCGCTGAACAAGATTGCATCCGGCGGCGAGATGTCGCGGATCATGCTTGCCATGAAGACGATATTCGCTTCGATTGACGGCGTGCCCGTGCTCGTGTTCGACGAGGTGGATACAGGCGTCAGCGGACGCGCGGCCCAAGCAATTGCCGAGAAGCTGTCCGCATTATCCCGCAATTGCCAAGTGTTCTCGATCACCCATCTGCCGCAAGTGGCCTGCATGGCCGACCGCCATTATGAGATCAAGAAGCATATACAAGGGGAACGAACGGCGACGACGGTGACGGAATTGACGGGCGCCCAGCGCGTCGAGGAGTTGGCGCGCATGCTGGGCGGCGTAGAGGTAACGGATAAGACGCGGCATCACGCGCAAGAAATGCTGGACTTGGCTGATCGGCAGAAGGGGGCGTAATCGAAGGGAACGCGGGAAGGTTTTATCGGTCATAAAAGGATAAGGGCGGGGTTACCTTATAGGTACGCCACCTGCCGACGCGCGAACCGCTGGAAGATGGGGCGGCTCTCGCGCACGGTATGTGCCGATGGAATCAAGGGAGCGTGAAATCATTGAACGTTAGCAAGCGGAAACGATGGTTCGGCCTTGTACTCGTGTTCTTCGTTTGCCTATTCTGCTTCTCCGCCCCGTTTCAACATTACGCGGCCTTCCCGAGCGAGCTTCGCATGTTCTCCGGACAATCGAAGCAATTGGATTACCTCATGCCGGTGCACGCTAACATCACCGTCGATCCTAAGGTGGTACGGGTGAACGGTTCGAGCAGCGGATCAACGGAAGTCAATATGAACGCCCCTCTCTCCTTGCAGCCGACGAGCAGCGGCAGCACCGAGATGAAATTGAAATTATTCGGTACCATTCCATTCAAGACCGTGAAAGTGAATGTCGTCCCCGATCTCAAGGTGATTCCCGGAGGGCAGACGATCGGCGTGAAGGTACGATCGGATGGCATTATGGTCGTCGGCCACCATCAAGTTAATCGCTCCGGCGGCGAAGCGGTATCGCCTGGACAGGCGGCGGGCCTTCAATTGGGCGACCTCATCGTACGCGTCAACGGCGTACATCTGACGGAAGTATCGAAGGTTGCCCAAATCGTAGAAAAGGCGGGAAATGACGGAACTGCGATCCAATTGGTGATCGATCGCGAGGGGAAGACGATTACGAAGGAAATTCGGCCTGCCTATGACGATGAAGACAAGGCATGGCGGCTAGGGCTATATATTCGCGATTCTGCAGCCGGCGTCGGGACGCTGACCTTCTACGCTCCTGATCAAGGCGTATACGGTGCTCTAGGCCATGTCATCACCGATATGGATACGCAAGCGCCGATCAAGGTCGGAGAAGGCCAGGTCGTACAATCCAGCGTCACCTCGATCAATAAGAGCTTGAGCGGCGAGCCCGGCGAGAAACGCGCGCATTTCGTCCGCGAGGGCAAGGTGCTGGGCAACGTCGAGCGGAATACGTCCTTTGGGATCTTTGGCCGCATGCAGGCTAAGCCGGAGCATTCGTATGCCAAAGAAGCGATACCGGTAGCCTTCGCAGAAGAAGTGAAGGAAGGGCCGGCTCATATTCTGACCGTCGTGGACGGACAGAAGGTCGAGAAGTTCGATATCGAAATTACCCGCGTATCGAAACAAGCTTCGCCGGCGACCAAGGGGATGATCATCAAGATCACGGATAAGAGGCTGCTCGATCGAACGGGCGGGATCGTTCAAGGGATGTCAGGCAGCCCGATCATTCAAGACGGCAAGCTCGTAGGCGCCGTAACGCATGTGTTCGTGAACGATCCGTCCACGGGATATGGCTGTTTCATCGAATGGATGCTGCGCGATGCCGGCGTCATGCTGGCTCCTTCACAAACAAAGCTTAAGGCGGGATAACGCCCTAAGCTTTTTGTTTTTTGTCGAATTGTTTCGAAAACCATCGTATGGTGTAATAAATTCTTAATTATACAGCCGAGCTGAAAAAAAAGTAAAGAAAAATAATTTTCGACAGAAGGAATTTCCATTGGGGTGTCGAAAACGTAACGAGGAAGGAAATATAAACCATAGTGAAATGGATAAGGGAGGACTCGCACCTTGCAAAGAATTGAAGTTCTGCTAGCGGACGACAACCGGGAATTCACCAACCTGTTATCTGAGTACATCTCCGAACAAAGCGATATGTCTGTTACCGGTGTAGCTTATAACGGCGAAGAAGTGCTGCGATTGCTGGAAGAATCGCGGAAAGCGCCGGATATTCTCATTCTGGACATCATCATGCCGCACTTGGACGGTCTTGGCGTATTAGAGCGGCTTCGCGATATGAATTTGAATCCAATGCCTAAGATCATTATGCTTACCGCATTCGGTCAAGAGAATATCACGCAGAAGGCCGTGCAACTCGGTGCATCCTACTACATACTGAAACCTTTTGACATGGAAATTCTCGCGAACCGCATCCGGCAGCTGGTCGGCAATCAAGCAGTAGTATCGCCATCGTACAGCGGATCTGCCTTCCCGAAATCGAATGTCGTGCCGCTTGCCAAGGGCAAGAACCTCGACGCGAATATCACGAGCATCATACATGAAATCGGCGTCCCGGCGCATATTAAGGGATATCAGTATTTGCGTGAGGCGATCACGATGGTGTACAACAACATCGAAATACTCGGCGCAATTACGAAGACGCTCTATCCCGCGATCGCCGAGAAATTCAAGACGACGCCTTCCCGCGTCGAACGTGCGATCCGCCATGCGATTGAGGTCGCTTGGACGCGCGGCAATATCGACAGCATCTCGCACTTATTCGGTTATACGATCAATATCAGCAAGTCGAAGCCGACGAACTCCGAGTTCATCGCCATGGTGGCCGACAAGCTGCGGATCGAGCACAAAGTTTCTTAGGAACTTGCTATCTATTCTCCCTTACACACAAACACCGCTTACAACCGGAAAACCTTTCCGTTGCTAAGCGGTGTTTTTGCCATCATGCCGTCACTCAGGAGTATCGCCGCTAGTAGGCTTAGGCGGCCGCGGCCGCTTCGGCTTGAAGCGGGGCGCTACGTAATTGCGCTTACGATCCCGGAAAAAGATCCATCCGCCGATGAAGGCGACACCTGCGAAGAAGAAGATGGCGCCAAGCACGAAGCGGAGCCAGTCAAAATCGGGGATTAACGAATCGTCGCCGAAATGAGCGAAATAATCGAAGACCGATTCTTTCAATAATAAAAATCCGTACGTAGCCATAATGCCTGGTATTACCAAAAGCAAGACAGCGATAAAACGGGACAAGGTCTGTCTCATTGCGTGAGCCTCCTGGTCGAGTAGCAGTTCATCGTATTCCATTCTACCTTGTCGCATTAAGGCTGTCCATTTGAACCATGACAGAAAGTTTGGGTATGTTTTCCGGCTGGAAAACAGGTACAATAGGAAAGGACAAGCAAGTTAGAAGTTGCGTGCAACACGCGAATAGCGGAGGCGATAACGAAATGACGATACAGGTAGATGCGGCAGTGCTGGGCGGCGGGCCCGGAGGCTATACGGCTGCCATTCGGTTAGCACAGCTTGGCAAGAAGGTCGCGATCGTCGAGATGGATAAGCTTGGGGGAACCTGTCTGCATCGGGGCTGCATTCCAAGCAAGTCGCTGCTGAAGAGCGCGGACGTGTTCCGGACCGTGAGGGAAGCCGAACGATTCGGCATTGTGAACGCAGGGGATCCGGTCATCCGGTATGACCTCGTATCGAAGCGAAAATCGGCTGCGGTGGAACAACTCTACCGGGGGCTGCAATATTTGATGAAGAAGCATGGCATTCAAGTGATTCATGGGCAAGGCCGAATTATCGGCCCTTCGATCTTCTCGCCGCGCAGCGGTTCGATCGCGGTGGAATTGGCGGACGGCGAGATGGAGACCGTCGTCCCGCAGCAGCTCATTATCGCGACAGGCTCCAAGCCGCGCATGCTGAAGGGCTTGCCGTACGACGGGCATCGCATTATGAACAGCGACGATGCGCTGCGGATGGAGGAGCTGCCCGGCGACATGTTGATCGTCGGCGGAGGCGTTATCGGCGTGGAATGGGCCTCGATGATGAGCGATTTTGGCGTCAAGGTGACGCTCGTCGAGACAGCGACCCGATTATTGCCTGGTGAGGACGCAGACGTATCGGCCGAGATGGAGAAGCAGCTCGGGTCAAGGGGCGTCCGCATCTTGACCGGCATTAATCTGGACGCTTCGTCCTGCCAAATCCGTGACGGGCTTGTGGAGATACAGGCACAGACGGAGAGCGGTACCGTTCACCTCTCGGCTGAGCGCATGCTGGTATCGATCGGCAGGGAAGCGAACGTGACAGGCATCGGACTCGAGGCGACGGATATCGCGGTGAAGGACGGCTATATCGCGGTTGGACCGACGATGCAGACGTCAGAGCCTCATATCTATGCGATCGGCGACGTAATCGGCGGCTTGCAGCTGGCGCATGCCGCCGCGCACGAGGGGATAATCGCGGCCGACCATATCGGAGGCGGCAAGCCGATGCACCTGGAAGCGCACCGCATCCCGCGCTCCGTCTATTCGCGCCCGGAGGTCGCTTCGATCGGCTTAACGGAGAATCAGGCCTCGGCACGCGGCCATGAGATCAAGACGGGCAAAATCCCGTTCGCCGCGATCGGTCGAGCGATCGTGCTCGGCGATACGGAGGGATTCGTGAAGGTTATAGCCGACAGGAAGACAGGCGATGTTCTCGGCGTGCATATGATCGGATCGCATGTGACCGACTTGATCGCCGAAGCAAGCTTAGCCGATCTGCTGCAAGCTTCGGCTTGGGAGCTTGGGCAGTCGATCCGCCCGCATCCTTCGTTGTCCGAAGCGCTCGGAGAAGCCATTCTCGACATCGACGGCCGTTCGCTTGCGTACTAAAGTCATGATATCCGTCATTTTCTTTTTACCCGGAAAAGCGGTATAATCGAACCAGTATCAATTAGTACCTGGTGTTAAGATCAAGCGAAGAATGGGATACCCATTCGGCTCTAACCAGGAAGGGGAGGCTGCATGATGGCGAATTCCGGATCGGTGAAGCAGACTTACCGTCACCGCGAGCTCGGATTGACGGATGAACAGGCAGTTGCGATGTATGAGACGATGCTGACGGCCAGGCGTTTCGATGAACGCGTCCTGCTGCTGCAGCGCGCGGGCAAGATCAATTTTCATGTATCGGGTATCGGACAGGAGACCGCGCAGGTCGCAGCCGCATTCGCGCTGGACCGCGAGAGGGACTATTATCTGCCTTATTACCGCGACTACGGCTTCGTGCTGGCAGTCGGCATGACTCTGCGTGAATTAATGCTATCCGTCTTCGCGAAGGCGGAAGATCCCAATAGCGGCGGCAGGCAGATGCCGGGCCACTTCGGCAGCAAGCGGCTGCGGATCGTGACGGGCTCCAGCCCGGTTACTACCCAAGTGCCGCACGCGGTAGGCATCGCCTACGCCGCCAAGATGAGGAAGCAGCCGATCGTGTCCTTCGTGACATTCGGAGACGGCTCGAGCAATCAGGGCGACTTCCACGAGGGCTGCAATTTTGCCGGTGTCCACAAGCTGCCGGTCATTCTGATGTGCGAGAACAATCAATACGCGATCTCGATCCCGATCCACAAGCAAGTGAGCGGCAAGATCAGCGACCGTGCGCTCGGCTATGGATTCCCTGGCTATCGGGTAGACGGCAACGACCCGCTAGAGGTATACCGCGTCGTGCGGGAGGCGCGCGAGCGCGCGGTTGCAGGCGAAGGACCGACCTTGATCGAGGCGATGATGTACCGGCTGTCGCCGCATTCGACGTCGGATAATGACCTTGCTTACCGGACGAAGGAAGAGGTCGACGAGAATCGCAAGAAGGACGGCATCCCGATCTATCGGCAATATCTGATCGATTGCGGACTCTGGTCTGAAGAACGGGAAGAAGCTATGCTGCGCGACATTAACCGGATGATGGACGAAGCGACCGCTTATGCGGATACGGCTCCTTTTCCGAAGCCGGAGGACATTATGCTGCATGTCTATGCGGACGATTCGGAAGGGGGACAATAGCACGTGGCAGTCATGGATTATATCGATGCGATTCGACTTGCGATGAAGGAAGAGCTGGCGCGCGACGAGGATGTGTTCGTGCTGGGGGAGGACGTCGGTCATAAGGGCGGCGTGTTCACGACGACGAAGGGCCTCATGGAGCAATTCGGCGAGATGCGCGTGCTGGATACGCCGCTTGCCGAATCGGCAATCGCTGGCGTTGCGATCGGCGCGGCAATGGTCGGCATGAAGCCGATCGCGGAGATGCAATACTCGGACTTCATGTTCCCCGCAACGAATCAGATCATCAGCGAAGCGGCCAAGATCCGGTACCGTTCCAACAACGACTGGACGTGTCCGGTCGTCATCCGCGCGCCGATCGGCGGCGGGATATTCGGCGGGCTATACCATTCGCAGTGTCCGGAGTCGGTATTCTTCGGCACGCCGGGACTGAAGATCGTGGCGCCCTATACGGCCTACGATGCCAAGGGGCTGCTGAAGGCAGCCGTCCGCGATCCGGATCCCGTGCTGTTTTTCGAGAACAAGAAGTGCTACAAGCTGGTGAACGGCGATGTACCGGAGGACGATTATATCGTGCCGATCGGCAAGGCGAACCTGCTGCGCGAAGGCGACGATATTACGGTAATCGGGTACAGCTTGCCGCTGCACTATGCGATGCAGGCCGCGGAAGAATTGGCCCAGGAAGGCATTACGGCGCATATTCTCGACCTGCGCACGCTGCAGCCCCTCGATAAGGAAGCGATTCTCGAGGCGGTCAGGCGGACGGGCAAGGTGTTGATCGTGCATGAGGACAACAAGACTGGCGGCATCGGAGCGGAAGTGGCGGCGATCATCGCGGAAGAGCTCCTATACGAGCTGGATGCGCCGATCATGCGCTTATGCGGTCCCGATGTGCCTGCGATGCCGATCAACGCGCCGGGCGAAAAGCATTACATGCTGAACAAAGAGAAGCTCAAAGAAGCGATGCGCAAGCTTGCGCTGTACTAGAGCAGGAATAGAATGACCGGAATCAAGAAATAGGGGATGAGCGCTTGAGTAAAATCGTAACGGAAATCGTCATGCCGCAGCTAGCGGAATCGCTCGTATCGGCGACGATCGACAAATGGCTGAAGCAGCCGGGCGACAAGATCGAGATGTACGAGCCGATCTGCGAGATCCTGACGGATAAAGTCAATGCGGAACTGCCATCTACGGTTGCCGGCACGCTGGTCAAAATCGCGGTCGGCGCCGGCGAAACGGTACCGGTAGGCACGACGATCTGCTTCATTGAAGCAGAGCATGCGTCTTCAACTGCCGCGCAGCAGCCGGAGCCAGACAGTTCGACGTCGGCTGGGAGCAACCCGGACACCGACGAGACCGAGCAGTCGATGCGCTACCGCTACTCGCCTGCCGTTCAGCGCTTGGCCGCCGAGCATGGCGTGAATTTGTCCCAGATTGCAGGCAGCGGCATCGGCGGGCGCATCACGCGCAAGGATGTGCAAGCGCATGTCGACTCCGGCGCAGCCGGACGGCTGGCCG
>JAEWJS010000083.1 GCA_023386495.1 Bacillota bacterium
TTCCCAGCACAGCCCCCACCAAATCTAACGGACCACACAGTCGCTATTGTGTCGAAATCGGGGCTTTCTAAAATCTAACGGACTCCAGCGCCGCTATTGAACGGAATGGCGGGTATCATGGCGGCATAACTGCCATTAGCGTCGCCTCTGTCCGTTAGAAATCCCAAACCCCTCTTCACCCCCGAATAAGCTCTGTACAGTCCGTAAGCCATACGTACGATAACGTTTGTCTCCGCTAACGACTACCAGGTGCTCGAGCTCGACGAGTCGATGAAGGATGCGTCTTGCATGCCTGTCCGAGACACGAAGATGCCCGGCTAACTCGATAGCCGTGAAGGGGCGCATCAACCGATTCGCGTGACGAACGGCTTCGGCCTCGAAGCAATCTAACTCCGTCGCAACATCGATTGACATATACCTGCCGATAAAGGACAGGACTAGCTGTTTGCACCGCTGAGGTTCCTCCGTGATCGACGGGTATGCGACATGCAGGATCGTCCAACTGTCGATACCCATCAACGAATGCCGCCAGCACAGATCGCAAAAACGCCTGACATCAAGATCTCTGGCATGAGAGCCAAAGCCGTGGATCTCGATTGCCCCTCGCGAGCTGCCAGGCGTGTAGGCCAGATCGATGTACCGATAACCCCCATGGAAATCTCGAATCTCCAGCTCTGGATAGAGATAATCGAAATTCTTCACGGTCGGATACCAGATCGTACGCAGAAATTCCACGGTCCCATGTCGCAAGCCTGACTCGAGCTTCTCGCGTCTGCGGGGATTGGTGGTACTGTCGATTTGCGTGCGCAGCCATTCCCTGTATTTATCCTCGAATCCAGCCACTCTCACCAACTCCTTATTGCGGCCGATGACACGAAAAAGCCGCTCCGATACCGAAGTATCGAAGCGGCGTGTGCTTCACGACCGAGTCTATGCTCATAGTGTACCTACAGCATCCGGATTTGGCAATAGTTAGATGATTGTCCAAGCGTTAAGCGAAGTAAGCGGGGAAATTATCTTTCAACCCATACGGATCCGTCGAGCGAAAATGTCTGATGCGTTCTGCCTTACGCGTATCGAGACCGGCATGCTGGTCATCGTCACCGGCTCCATCGCGTCCTGCCAACAAGCTTCTCGTCCACTCTACGGGCGAATCGTAATACTGATGAATCTCGTCATGCGCGAATTCCGGGATGAGTCCGAGGGAGAGGGCTTCGGCGAACAGCGGTTTACCCACGATCAGCGGGGAGATCACGTTAACCTGATGCTGCTTCAGAACATCGATGCCAGCTTGGCTTCGCACGGCCACGGACAGCGTCTCGTGGAAGATCGCCGGCGTGCTTCGGAGGATGGGGATCCACTTGGTGACGTAGCTGCTTGCGAGGTTAATGATATCCGCGACGTGGAGCACCTTCTGATGCTCAAGTGCGAGCTCGAGCGGCTTGCCCTCGGCCTCCGTGACGAAGTATTCCCCGGACTTGAACAGGTATATATGCGGGAGGCCCATCTTAGCCGCAACCGGAATAGAGAAGAACCAATCCCGGCGCTCTCCGCCTGAGATGACTGTCGGCTGATAGCTGCTCGATGTCCGATAATCGTCAACCAAGGCGTCAATGGCAGCCCGATAGCCGGGGTCATTGCGAACCTCTTGCATGACGATCTCGCAGATCGTGCGCGTTCGCTCTTCATGCGTCAGATCAGCTTGCATCACTTTGGTTATGGCCGACAGCATCGTCTCCGTCTGCTCTCCGGCGATATTTTCCGTATTGATGTAGAACGGCCCCGGCTTGTTAGAGGTGTACCAGTAAGCGTCGTCTTGCGGGCGGCTGCGGACAGCAAAACCTTTCGTCGCAATCAAACGTTCGAGCAGCATGCGGGATGCACTTGGCTTCGTCATGCATTTACGTCCCCCTATTGGTTAATACATCCATTATAGCGGATTGAGCTTGACGGGAACATCCTTCGGCGCTATATTTTGATCAATTAATCAAAAAATTAAACAGACGATCAATAAAAGGAGTGTGACCCATGACGAACGACGCGTCCATGAACAATCAGGAGGAGACTCCGGCATGGTTAATCAAGCTGCTTCCGTTGGCAAGCATTCTACTAAGTGGTGCTGCGCTCTGGTATACTTGGATCAGATGGAAGGATCTGACGAGCGGCACAGAGGACCTATGGTTCGAATGGATTCGCCCGGCGTTCACGCTGGTCATCGGTATCGTGTTCTTGGCTGCGGCCGTGATCCAGCTATCAGGCCGGGCCGCTGCGGGATGGTCCGCATTTACGCTAGGATGGGTGCTGGTGCCGGCCATGCTGTTCACGAACCTCGTGGTTCTGCTGGTGCGAGGCGCAGTGGGGATCATCCAAGGCGAAGCAGCACCGATCTTCGAGAAGATTGCCGGCCAACCGCTCAAGGTGTTCGCGATTCCGCTCATCGTGATTGCGCTTGTCGTCATCAGCCAGATGATCAGTAAGAAAAACAAGTCCGATTCATAAGGAGTCATCATGCAACAGGAGAACAAGACAGAGGGGAAGCTTTCCTTCATCGCGGAGGCAAGGCGGGAACAGATCATGGAGGCCGCGATCCGAACGCTCGATGAGATCGGGTACGTGAACGCAAGCCTCGCACAGATTGCCAAGCGGGCAGGTATTAGCACGGCGCTGATTTCGTATCATTTCTCGGATAAGAATGACTTGATGAACCATCTGCTCATGCGGCTCGTCAACCGTTCGACCGCGTATATTGTGGAGCGTGTCGGATTGGCGGATACGCCGACGGATAAGCTCACGGCCTTCATCATGGCGAGTCTGGCCTACCAAGGCACGCACCCGCTCGAGTATTCGGCCTTAATCGAGATCGTGTTCAACGCAAGATCGCCGGAGAATATCCCTTATTATCGGCTAACCGACGAGGAGGATGAGGATGAGAGCATGGCAGCACTCGTACGGATTATTCGAGAAGGGCAGGAGCGGGGCGAGTTCGCGGATTGCGATGTGAATGTTGCGGCGAACATGGTTCAAGGCGCGATTGGCGAATACATGCTGAACTTCGCGATTACGAGAAAGGTCGATCTGGAGTCATACGGAAGCGAGCTTGTGCGGTTGATTCTCCGTTCCGTGACGAAGTGACCCTTCGACCCGCGATCCGTTACTGATCATACAAGAAGAAGCCCGTTCAGCAGCATCCGCTGCGGACCGGGCTTCTTACGTCTGCTGCAAGCCTGCCAGTTCATCGAGTTTGTCCGGCAGCAGGATGCGGATGCTGCGATTGTTCACGGCAATTAGCTGCTGCGCCTCCAATTGCGAGAGCTTGCGGCTGAGCGTCTCCGGCGTCGTGCCGATCATGGCGGCGATCTCCTTCTTCGCGGCGGGCAGACGCACTTCGTCCCTCGTGGACAGTCCGATCTGCCGGAAGTGGACAAGCAGCCGCGCTAACCGCCGCTCAACCTCGAATAGCGTGACCGCACCGGCCCAGCCGTCGGCCTGCTGCACCCTCTGGCTCATGGCGAGCAAGAAGCGATAAGTCATCGCAGGACTGCTCTCCAAGAGCGGCTGCAGATCTACTCGATCGATTCGACACACCTTGGCCTCTTCAATCACCTCTGCATGGGCATACTGCCTGACCTCTTGCAAGAGTGCGGAGAGTCCGAAGAAGTCGCCTGGGAAGAGAAACCGTACGATATGCTCCTTGCCCGTATCCGCAACCATGGACAGCTTGATCAGCCCGCGATGCAGGACATAGAGCGACTGGCTGCGGTCGCCTTCCTTGAACACGAACTGTCCCTTCTTATAGATAGTCGAGTGGACCATGCTGGAGAGCGAACGGGTCTCATCCTCCGTCAGCTGCTGAAACACAGGAACTTGAAGAACGCAGGCCTGGGTGCATCGGCACATGGGAATCCCTCCGAGATCATTGCGAAATCATGGAACAGCCTCAGCATAGCATGCCAGGCCGTTAGCGATTGTGACGGGTATCACGCTCGCGAATTGATTCAGATCAAGGAATTCCAGAGCAGGCTCTCGCATAATGAAAATGAAGGCACAGGAAGGTTGGATTGCAGATTGTCCTAGCCAAGTCTAGCCAAACCAAGCCAAGTTGAGGGAGATGCTCACATGCAACTGGATATCGAATACAAAGACAATGTAACGGTGATCGATCTGCGTAAGCTGATTAGCCAAGGGATGCATCCGAAGAATGAAGTGATCGAATTCGTGTCGACAGCTGAAAGGGGGACGGTCATCGAGCTGCATGTGCCGCATGAAGCGCGCCCGCTCGTAGCGAGCTTGGAGTCGATCGGCCTGCCGGCCATTCTGAACCGAATCGGGCCGGAGCACTTCCGGATCATGTGCGTCAAGTTATAGAAGGGCATAGGAAGTGCGGGGCTGCGAGAGCGGCTTCGCACTTCCTTGCTTCCTACGGAAAATACAACTCGACTCGCGTGCTGGCACCGATGACGGCATAGTGCCGGGGAAATTCCGTCAGCCGCAGGAATCGATCCTCTGGACCGAACGGTACATGCAGCATGATGTGCCCGTTCTTCCGGAAGAGGATCGCGCCTTGCTCGATGCGGATCGTATCGAACGCCAGGCCGTCGCGCTCGACAAGCGCGCCCTCGTGATAGACATTCATGACGACTTGGCGATTGGTGTATTCTAGTAATAAAACGGGATTCTCTTCCATGGATGCCGTTCTCCTCTCATGAACCGATAAGGGGTGTTGTCATGACCGAGACTGTACAACGCAAGGTGCCTTCGAATCTGCATATTCTAGCGTTAACGTTCGCATTCTTCGCGGCGGGTATGCTGATGCTGCTTGCGGCGTCGATCGCCGCCGTCCTATTCGTGCCCGATCTGGTAGACCTGCATTCGCTGCGCAACCCGAAGGGATGGCTCCTTGCGCACGCGCTGCTGCTCGGATGGGCGACGATGCTGGCCATGGGGGCGAGCTATCAGATCGTCCAGATCGTGCTGCGCGCCTCGCTGTACAGCAGAGGGCTTGGCGTGTTGCATGCCATCCTCTATATGGGCGGGCTTGCGACGCTTCTGGCCGGATTCCTTACCGAGGGAAGACTGATTGCGGCCGGAGGGATGCTGGTTACGATCAGCGTGTTGTGCTATGCCGCTAATCTCATTGTAACCTTCATTCGCGCGCGTGCGTGGAATGTATTCGTATTCGGCATAGCGCTGAGTCTGCTGTCGCTGGTTGCGACGGTCCTGCTGGGGGTGAAAATGGGGCTCGGGTTCGCATACGGTTGGTATGCCGGCACCCATGAAGAGACCTTCGCGAGCCACATGTGGTTCGGCGTAGGAGGGTGGCTGACCGGCCTGATCCTCGTATTTAGCCTGAAGCTGCTTCCGATGTTCATGGTCTCCCGGTGGAAAATCGCTCGCGTACACTATGCCGTGATCGGCGGTTGTCACCTCGGGATCTGGCTGGAGGCAGCGTCGCTATGGCTCGAGATACAACCGCTATCCGACCTTGCAAGAACCATCCTGATCCTATCGCTGGCAAGCTTCGCGATTGTCGCAGCCAGCATCCGCAGGCAGAGCCACGCGAAGCAGCCGATCGGTGCCGTACTTGCCGCGTACTGGCTGCTGCCGATCAGCTTCCTCGTCTTCCTGTGCTGGATCGCGGCAGATCGGTTCCTGCCGAGCGGCCGGATGTGGGTCGAGGCGCTCTTGATCTTCCTGGTGCTGGGGTGGTTCACCGGTTCGATCCTGTCCTACCTGTCCAAAATCCTCCCCTTCCTCTGGTGGGCGCATCGGTTTAGAACGAAAGAGGAGAAGAAAGGGGCGATCCTGCTCTCCGCGATGCTGCCGGAGAGGCGGTTGACGGCGGAAATGGTTGGTTATCTAATCGGTGTGGCCATCGTTACGGTTGGCTTCTTGGTTGAAGCGCCGATGCTGGCTGGGACAGGACAATTATTCGCAACGGTCATGCTGTTCATCTATGTGGGGGAATTGCTGCGTGTTTTTCGCCACTAGCTGTGGATTCTTGATCTAGATCATGGGACAGCCGTCCATTCCGTGGGATGATGGATGCAGAAGCCGAAGGCGAACGCCTAAGGCTGACTATCAGATCGCACAGGGAGGGCTACCCATGAAACAAATCGTATTCCAGCTCGAGACGCTGACCTGCCCCAGCTGCATCCGAAAGATCGAAGCGGCCATGCAGCAAATGCCAGGCGTTACGGATGCTAAGGTTCGCTTCCATGCCAGCAAGGTTGCCGTGACGTACGAGGAACGCGCAGTCGGTGACCATGAGCTGTCCGCACGACTGACACAGCTAGGCTATCGCGTCATTCGCTCCTCGATGAAGGAGTTGACCGCGACATGAAACGCAATGCTACGGCAAAGCTGCTGCTCGTTGGCAGCCTAATTGTAGGCGGCTGGCTGCTTCGATGGCTGGGCATTCATGTCGCCGCGTTCAATGCGCTGATGCTGGTCGCTGCGCTGCTCGCCGGCTGGCCGATCGCGGTCAAGGCCGTTCAGGCATTGCGCTTCCGCATGCTCGGGATCGAGCTGCTGATAACGGCAGCCGTAACCGGCGCGATCTGGATCGGAGAGTATTGGGAAGCGGCGGCGGTCACGTTCTTATTCATGCTCGGTTCTTACCTTGAGGGGATCACCCTGGAGAAGACGCGGGCATCGATCCGCTCGCTGCTCGACTTATCCCCAGTCGAAGCTACGGTGCTTCGAAGCGGCATCGCTGTCCAAGTCCAGGCCGCAGACGTGCAGCAGGGCGAGGTCGTGCTCGTCCGTCCGGGCGGCCGAATACCGGTCGACGGCCCCGTTATCGATGGACATGCGAGCGTGAACCAAGCATCGATCACAGGCGAATCGATGCCTGTCGAACGCAGCGCTGGCGACGAAGTGTTCGGCGGCACTGTCGTTGAATCCGGCTACCTTGAGGTGCGAGCGGAACGGGTCGGAGAGGATACGACCTTCGCGCGAATCGTAGCGTTCGTCGAGGAGGCGCAGGATGCTAAGGCGGAGACGCAGCGCTTCATCGAGCGCTTCGCGGCGTACTACACGCCGGCCATTCTCGTGCTAGCCGTTGTCGTGTACGCGATTACGCGGGATATCAGGCTCGCTTTAACGCTGCTGGTGATCGCCTGCCCCGGCGCACTCGTCATCGCGGCGCCGGTCTCCATCGTGGCTGGCATCGGCAGCGCCGCGAAGCGCGGGATGCTGCTGAAGGGGGGCAGCGTACTCGAGACGGCGGGACGCATCGATACGATCGTGTTCGACAAGACCGGCACGCTGACAGAAGGTCGGCCTCGCGTGATGCGCATGTTCGCGGAGCGGGTGGATGAAGGCGAGTTGCTGGCCTTGAGCGCCCGAGCGGAGCAACGCTCGGAGCATCCGCTCGCCGGCGCTGTCCTGCGCGAAGCAGCGGAGCGGGGGCTCACTTGGAGCCGCGAAGGCGTACAAGGGTTCGAATTCTTGCCCGGTTACGGGATTAGCGCGGAGGTGGAAGGCGAAGCGGTGCATGTCGGCAATCGCAGCATGGTCGAGGAACTTGGCATGTCGATGTCCGAGACAATCAGCCAAGCAGCCGCGCATGAAGAGAGGAACGGGCGGACCATCTTATTCACCGCACGGGAACGGGTGGTGCTCGGCTTCATCGCGATCGCCGACCCGATTCGGAAGGATGCGCCAGTTCTGATTGGCTGCCTGAAGAAGGTCGGCGTATCGCAGATGATTCTGCTGACTGGCGATCACGAATATACGGCGAAGGCGGTTGCCGAGCAGCTTGGGCTAACGGATTATCGGGCAGGCTTGCTTCCGGAAGGGAAAGTGGAAGCGATCCGGCGGCTGCAAGCTTCAGGCCATCGGGTAGCGATGGTCGGAGACGGCGTGAATGACGCGCCGGCATTGGCCGCTGCGGATATCGGCATCGCGGTAGGGGATACCGGCACCGATGTCGCGATCGAGACGGCCGATCTGATTATTACGTCCGGCCGAATGAGCCTGATTGCAGAGGCGCTGATGCTGAGCCGAACGGTGATGACGAATTTGCGGCAGAACATTATTTTCGCGGTAGCGGTCGTGGTCCTCTTACTGGTCGGCGTATTGGCAGGGACCGTATTCATGGCCTCGGGCATGCTGATTCATGAGCTAAGCGTGATTGCGGTCATTCTGAATGCGATGCGGATTCTGAGAATAGGAAGAGAGCGAGGCGGAAGAGATGTCGAACGTCGATTGGACGGAATGGCTGGAGCAGGTGCCGAGTGCACCCGTCGCAGGGTTCGCGGACGCCATGCATCAATGCGCGGAACATTGTGACTGCACGATAAGCTCCGATCTCACGAGTTATTGCATCGACCTGATCAACGGGGATAACCCGCGGGAATGGCTGCATGCGGCCTATGAACTCATTACGCTGTGCTGCCTGCAGGAGGAGGAAGCCGTGGAACTGTTGGTCGGCCTGTATGAGCATGCGGCGGCGGATTATGGGAGCGATTGGGGTTTGCCCGGAACGGGGTAAGGAGACAATGACGAGTGTAGAAGATGAACCGGCAGCAGGCCGGGCGATGAGAATGGAAGGGGCGATCGATGGATATGGCAGATAATCGGGATCAGACGAGTCAGACGGATTCGGAACGGGACTTGCGGATTCGCAGCATCGTCATCAGCGAGGGAGAGAATCGGGCGCCGAACCGCGCGATGCTGCGAGCGGTCGGCTTCGAGGACGAAGATTTCAAGAAGCCGATGATCGGCATCGCGAGCACCTGGAGCGAAGTGACGCCGTGCAACATGCATATCGACAAGTTGGCTGTCGAAGCGAAGCGTGGCGCGAAGGAAGGGGGCGGAGCGCCGCTTATCTTCAACACCATTACGGTGTCCGATGCGATCTCGATGGGGCATGAAGGGATGCGGTACTCCCTGCCTAGCCGCGAAATTATCGCCGATTCGATCGAAGCGGTCGTCAGCGCGGAGCGGTTGGACGGGCTGGTCGCGATCGGCGGCTGCGACAAGAACATGCCGGGCTGCCTGATCGCGATCGGCCGCTTGAATCTCCCTGCCGTATTCGTCTATGGCGGCACGATCGCGCCCGGGAAGCTGAACGGGGAAGACATCGATATCGTGACGGCGTTCGAGGCCGTGGGTCAGTACAATCGGCAGGCGATCGACGGGGAGCAATTGTACGAGGTCGAATGCCATGCCTGTCCGGGAGCGGGCTCCTGCGGCGGCATGTACACGGCCAATACGATGGCATCGGCGATCGAGGCGATGGGCATGAGCCTGCCGGGCAGTTCGTCGAATCCGGCAGCGACGGAGTTGAAGCTTGCAGATTGCAGCCGTGCAGGTGTTGCCGTGGTGGAGCTGCTGCGTAAGGACATTACGCCGCGGCAGATCATGACGAAGCAAGCGTTCGAGAATGCGATCACGGTCGTCATGGCGCTCGGCGGCTCGACGAATGCGGTGCTCCATCTGCTTGCGATGGCACATGCGGTGGACGTTGCGCTTACGCTGGATGATTTTGAGACGATACGGGCGCGCGTGCCGCATCTTGCGAATCTGAAGCCGAGCGGCAAGTACGTTATGCAGGATCTTCATGAAGCGGGCGGCGTGCCGGCCGTCATGAAGGTGCTGCTGGAGGCGGGGCTGCTGCACGGCGACTGCTTGACGGTGACGGGGAAGACGGTAGCGGACAATATCGCGGACATGCCTGGGCTCCAGGAAGGGCAGCAGGTCGTGCGGCCGATGTCGGATCCGATGCGCGCATCCGGTCCACTGGTCGTCCTGCAAGGCAATCTGGCTCCGGAGGGTGCAGTCGCGAAGATGTCCGGCTTGAAGCTGACGCGCTTCAGCGGACCGGCACGCGTCTTCGATACGGAGGAAGCGGCGACCGACGCGCTAATGCAAGACGCGATTCGCGAAGGGGACGTCATTGTGATCCGTTACGCGGGACCGAAAGGCGGGCCGGGCATGTCGGAGATGCTGGCGATTACCGCGATCGTGATCGGCAAAGGGCTGAACGAGAAAATCGCGCTGCTGACGGACGGCCGTTTCTCCGGCGGGACGCACGGCTTCGTCGTCGGGCATATCGCGCCGGAAGCGCAGGTCGGGGGACCGATCGCGCATATTCGCGACGGCGACATCATCACGATCGACAGCGAGTCGAGGGCGCTGACCGTGGACGTATCGGAGGCGGAGTTCGCCGAGCGGCGCAAGGGCTGGGTGGAGCCGCCGCTTCGCTACAGCCGCGGCGTGCTCTACAAGTATGCGAAGCAGGTGTCTTCCGCGTCCAGAGGCGCGGTGACGGATCTGTAGGATCTGACTGGTCGGAATGATAATCCTGCAGAAGTGCACGAATGCCTCAGTGCGGATTCGATTGTAGGTTTGCAAGCATGAGGAGTTTCTAGCTCCGGCGTCATTATCGTATAATGGAAGGAGTGACAAGCGGACAGAGTGGAGGCGATAGAGATGTCCGATATGGATGCACTTTTCCGGACCAGAATCGGCTTTAGCGGCGCAACTGGTTCGCTAGCCTTCGACCAGTTAAGCAACGTGCTGGAACGATTCGCGCTAGCGATCCCGTTCGAGAATCTGGCGATCATCGATTCACGGTATGCGCCGATCTCGAAGGAACAGCTTACGGACAAGATTTTGCGCCGCGGCGAGGGTGGACTCTGTTATGAATTGAACTCGCTGCTCTATTATTGGCTGCTCGACAATGGTTGGGACGCCGTGCTGGTCAGCGGGGTTGTCTACAATCACGAACGGCAGCAGTACTCTCCCGCCGGGCGAACCCATGTGACAATCCTGGTGCGGCTTGAGGGACATACTTATCTGATCGATACGGGCTTCGGCAGCAATCTGCCGCTGCGCCCCGTTCCGCTGTCCGGCGAAGTTGTTAGCTCGTGGAACGGAGAATTCCGCATTGCTCCCGTGGAGAGCGAGTTGGGGAACTATCGACTGGAGATGAGGCTGAAGCATAAGCACGCGGATTGGATGATCGGATATGTTTTCGATACGGAACGCGCCATCCCCGATAATACCGAGCTGAATGCGATTCAACGGACCATCGCCGAGCACGACGACTCTCCCTTTAACAAAACGCGGCTTACATCGAAGGTTACGGAGCGCGGCACGATCACGTTAACGCAAGAGAACTTCACGGAGTGGGCGGACGGCATCATGACGAAGACTGCGGTCGATGATGAGGATCAGTACCGCGAGCTCCTCGAAGATCGGTTCGGGGTTAGGCGAAATTGAGTGAGAATTGTGTTGTGATTTTCCATATTTTCCAGTATACTCGACCATAAGAGACGAAGAACGTCCCGAATCCATTCGCAGGAATGGTCCGGGGCGTTTTTTGCATTTTTCTGGAGGTGTGTCGAGGATGGCTGTAGAATTGGAGCATGGATCATTCATTCGCTATCATATGGACAAGAGGTCCGGGGAACGGAAGGGGCGGCTGGCGAGAGGGCACCGTCATGCGGAAAAGCTGTTTTGCTGCAGCGTCTGGCACCCTCTGCGCGGCAATTTCGACGATCTTCACCCGGAATATGAAGTACTGGATTGGCGAGGCAAGGCGTATTACTGCGACTTCGCATGGATCACGCCGTTCGTGAAGCTCGTCATCGAGGTCAAAGGGTTCGGTCCGCATGTACGCGATATGGACAGGGACAAGTATTGCAATGAGTTGAATCGCGAGACATTCCTGACAGCGCTAGGCTATCAGGTGGTTGCCTTCTCGTATGATGATGTCGCGCATCGTCCCGAATTGTGCATGACGCTGCTGCGCATGGTGATCAGCCGCTACCAGGCAATCGGTACGCCGGTCAGTCTGATGAATGTGGTCGAGCGCGAAATTATTCGATTGGCCTGCGCCTTGGCACGTCCGATCCGTCCGATCGACGTCGAGTCGCATTTGTCATTGAACCATCGGACTGCCGTCCGTGCACTGCAGTCACTGGCTACCGCAGGCAGACTGCACGCCGTATCGGGCGCAGAGGGCAGGCATGTCGTGCGTTATGAGCTGCAGCGCAGCGCTTGGGAGCTGTTGTGAGATTGGCTATAGTTATACCACGAGAAGCAGAAGGGGAGCTATATGAGTACGATTGCGGCAGGTCATCGACATACTATTGGTCTTAGATCGGACGGCACGGTCGTCATGGTAGGAGATCCTAGGCACGGCCCTAGCGGCGGATCCAATTGGAAGGATATCGTGGCCGTTGCGGCTGGCAATGTCCATATGGCGACGAACACGGGAAATGCCCATACAGTCGGTCTGCGTCAGGATGGCATGGTGTTGGCTGCGGGATGGAATAGTCATGGACAATGCGATATAGGGGAATGGCGGGGGATCGTGGCAATCGCGGCAGGTTGGCGGCGGACGATTGGGCTTCTATCGGATGGTTCGGTTGTAGCCGCAGGCCGAGGGGCGGAAGGCCAATGCAATGTAGGCGGCTGGCGCAAAATGTTGGCGATCGCGGCTGGTGATTGGCATACTGTCGGTGCTGCATCGGATGGCACAGTGGCGGCTGTGGGGAACAATCGATACCGGCAATGCGATGTAGGCGATTGGCGGGATGTGACTGCCGTGGCGGCTGGTTACTTGCATACCGTTGGACTTCGATTGAACGGCACGGTCGTGAGCGTGGGTCGGAATGCGTATGGGGAATGCGAGGTAGGCGGCTGGAGCGATATGACGGCAATTGCGGCAGGGAGCAGTCACACAGTAGGCCTTCGAGCAAATGGTACGGTAGCAGCTGCGGGTTGGAATGCCCATGGTCAATGCGAGGTTGGCGATTGGCGCGACATCGTGGCGGTGGAAGCAGGCTGCGCGCATACCGTCGGGCTTCGGTCGGATGGCTCGGTGGTTGCTGTAGGATGGAACGCGCATGGGCAATGTGAGGTTGGCGGCTGGAGTGGCATTCGGCTGCCTAATCCGATGTAGCGGAGTGGGAATTCCTGCAAAAGTGCAGGCTTATGACCCAGCGTGGGAATCAAAGGTGGAAATGCCTGCAAAAGTGCAGGAAAATTTGATCCAAACGCTGCTAGAGGCGATGGTGGAGATAAAAGCCTGCACATTTGCAGGCTTTTATCGATTATAGGGATATTCGTGGAAAATGCCTGCACTTTTGCAGGTATTTGCGTTCAAGTTGAACGTACGACCGGTAGTCGACGCGCGAGGCGTGAATGCGGGGCGCGAGAGCGGCAGTCGGTGCGTGAAGCGTCCGTCGGAAAATGCCACTTGACACCCCTCCGCAATTATGTCATATTGATAATATCAAAACGACAAATACAGGTGAGGCCAACATGAGCCAAGAGAACGAATCGAACTACGATGCCCGCAAGTACCGCACGCCGGATGGCGCGCCGAGCGACGTCGTCATCTTCACGATCACGTCCCGCGAGCGTCCCGGCGCGAAGAAAGCATTGCCGATCCGCCAGTTGGAGGTCATGCTGATCAAGCGGAAGGCCTGGCCGTACGAAGGCGCTTGGGCGCTGCCGGGCGGATTCTGCCAGGAGAGCGAGAGCATGTACGATTGCGCCAGGCGCGAGCTGCAGGAAGAGACCGGCGTTGCTGACGTCCACATGACGTATTTGAACGTGTACAGCACGCCTGGCCGCGACCCGAGAGGCTGGATGATCTCGCACGCGTTCTGCGCGCTCGTGCAGGAGAAGACGCTCAGGAGCCGCCGGGCGAATGACGATGCCGCAGACGTGCGATTGGTCCCGGTCGAGGAGGCGCTCGCAATGGAACTGGCGTTCGACCACCGCCTGATCCTGCAGGATGCGCTCGTCAAGATCAAGGAGAGCATGCTGACAACGACGATCGCGAAGGAATTCCTCCCTGGGGAATTCACGATCAGCGAGCTGTATCAAGTGATCCAGACCGTCGTGCCGGAGTTCGAGGAGCGCAACTTCATTCGCAAGGTCACGTCCACGCAGAGTCGCAGAGGCATCCTAGAAGAGGTGCTGGATGCTGACGGCATGCCGAAGGTATCGAACCGATACTCGCAGCGGGCCGCACAGTTGTATCGCTTTACCGACTACATGCCGCCATTGTCGATCTACGGCTAAGCGGCCCGCGCTTGCACGCACGCTGATTATCTATCGCTGTTGATAGGGTCATAATGACAGTATGAACGGAAGCCATCACCTATTGAGAGGGGAATGTTCTATGAAAGCTCTAATCGTGATCGATTATACGGTGGATTTTGTCACGGGCAAGCTGCCTTGCGGCGAACCTGCCATTCGGATCGAGGACCGCATCGCTGCCCTGACCGAAGCGTATGCGAACGATGGCGATTATGTGGTCATGGCGGTAGACGTGCACGATGAAGGCGATGTCTATCATCCGGAGACGAAGCTGTTCCCGCCGCATAATATCCGAGGCACGGAAGGTCGGCATCTATATGGCAAGCTCGACCACGTCTACAGGCAGCTGCAGCATCGGATCGAATGGATGGATAAGACGCGCTACAGCGCGTTCTGCGGTACGGATCTGGCCATCAAGCTCCGCGCCAGAGGCATAACCGAGGTGCATCTCGTCGGCGTCTGCACCGATATATGCTTGCTGCATACTGCGGTAGATGCGTACAACATGGGCTTCCGGCTGGCCATTCACGCAGATGCGGCTGCCAGCTTCAACGAGATCGGCCATGATTGGGCACTCGGGCACTTCAAGGACGTACTGGGCGCGGAGGTGCTCCGAGACGGACATCCGATCGCATAATCATAACGGGGAGGCGAGAAGCATGAAGAACGATGAGCGATTGACGCTTCACACCGACAAATATCAGATCAACATGATGTACGCGCATTGGATCCACGGCACGCACCACCAGAAGGCCGTATTCGAGGTCTACTTCCGCAAGCTGCCGTTCGGCGGGGGATTCGCGGTCGCCGCGGGACTGGAGCGGATCGTGCGTTACATGCAGAGCCTGCGATTCGGAGACGAAGAGATCGCCTACCTAGCCGAGCAGGAGGAGAATTATGAGCCCGCATTCCTCGACGAGCTGCGGCAGCTCAAGTTCACCGGCGACCTCTATGCCGTGCCGGAGGGAACGGTCGTCTTCGCGAACGAGCCGCTGGTGCGCGTCGAAGCGCGGATCATGGAAGCGCAACTGATCGAGACGGCGCTGCTCAACTTCCTGAATTTCCAGACGCTTATTGCAACCAAGGCTGCACGAATCAAGCAAGTTGCCCCCGACGACGGCCTGCTGGAATTCGGCACGAGGCGGGCGCAGGAGGCGGATGCGGCGGTATGGGGGGCGCGCGCTGCCGTGCTGGCCGGCTTCGATGCCACGTCGAATCTCCGGGCAGGCATGTTGTTCGGCATCCCGACGAAAGGGACGCACGCGCATGCTTGGGTACAAATTCACGATACCGAGGGCGATGCGTTCGACCGCTATGCGGCGGCGATGCCCGAGCATGTGACGCTGCTCGTCGATACGTACAATACGCTGAAGAGCGGTCTGCCGAACGCCATTAGTACCGCCCGCGCACTCGCTGCCCAAGGCATTAAGCTGCAGGGCATCCGGCTGGACAGCGGCGATCTTGCGTACTTGTCCAAGGAAGCGAGACGCATGCTGGACGAAGCGGGCTTCCCTGAGACGAAGATCGTCGCTTCCAACGATCTCGACGAGCATATTATCGCGGAGCTGAAAATGCAGGGCGCGCGAATCGACATCTGGGGCGTCGGGACGAAGCTGATTACGGCTGCCGATCAGCCTGCGTTGGGCGGAGTCTACAAGCTGACCGCGCGGGAGAAGGACGGCACGATGCAGCCTGTCATTAAGATTTCGGGCAATCCCGACAAGGTCACGACGCCGGGCGTGAAAGACGTCTATCGGATCATCGATAACGAGACGGGCAAGGCCGAAGCGGACTATGTGGCGCTGGCCGAAGAGACGGACGTGCGCGAAGGGAAGCCGCTTCGGCTATTCGACCCCGTGCACCACTACCTCGACAAGACGGTGACGGACTACACGGCGGTTCCGCTTCTGCGGCCTATTTTCCGACAGGGGAACCTGGTGTATCCGCTGCCTGCGTTAGCCGATATACGTCAGTATCATCGGGACCAGCTGGCGCTGTTCTGGCCGGAATATCTGCGCAAGCTGAACCCTGCGGCGTACCCGGTCGATCTGAGCCAGGCGGCGTGGGATCTGCGTCAGGCCATGATCGAGAAGCATCGCATCTAGAAGGGGGAGCAGGAGAAATGTACAATCGATTGCGCGGAGGTTTATATGGCGTTGCGGTCGGGGATGCATTAGGCGGCACAACGGAATTCATGCGTACCGCAGACATCCGCGCGGCGCATGGGTATTTGACGGAAATCGTGGGAGGCGGCGTATGGCGGCTCGAGCCAGGCGAGGTGACGGACGACACGATGATGACGCTGTGCGTGGCGGAAGGGATACTCGAGCGACCGGAAGATCCGATGGAAGCGATCGGAAGCCGATTCCTGGCTTGGTACAGCTCGCGACCCAAGGATGTCGGCAACACGATCCGCTGCGCGCTCGAGGCATTCGACGGCGATTGGTTCGATGCCGCGATCCGTACCGACCGCAGCCTGGGACAGAGCGGCGGCAACGGCACGCTGATGCGATGCCTGCCGATCGCGCTGGGCTATCCGAATCTGGCAGACATGGAACGCGTATCCCGAATGCAGTCGAGAATGACGCATTACGACGCGCGATGCGATGAAGCTTGCATCATCTATAACCGGATTGCCGCGCGGCTGCTGACAGGCGAAGACCGCATGGAGGCTGTACGGCTGGAGGTCACGGGCACGATGTACGAGGAGGTTATGGACGGCAAGCCGCCCGCATGCGATCCGACCGGGTTCGTCGTCGACACCATGCGCCTGGCGCTGCATTATTTCCTCGTGTCGCATGAATTCGCCGAGGTCGTGCAGCGCGCGGCGAATGACGGCGGCGACTCCGACACGATCGGCGCGATCGCCGGCGGACTGGCTGGCATCTATTGGGGTTATGAGGGCATACCTGCCCGATACGCCGAGTCGATTCTGGTGAGGGAGAAGCTGGATGACATCGCTGCGAGGCTGTGGCATCTTCGGCAGCACATGCCAGATTAGCTTAATAGGATAAACAGCCCGTGACCGGCAGCTAAGCGGTAACGGGCTGTTCATTCTGTTAGTCCTCATGCGAGGTTCAACTTTCGTACGACGCTCTCGGGGCCGATGAAGAACGAGCTCCCGGCAGCGACTGCCTCGTGCCATAGCTGGAGCACCTTCTCCCGTTCATGCTTCATGGCCTCGAACCATACGTCAGGCGCATCGGGATCCGGGCTGTTCAGCGATCCCCATACCGCAAAGTCATAAATGATCGGGATGACCCCCATGCCCTTCTCGGTGAAGGAGTAGAGCATTCGGCGCTTATCGGTCTCGCTTGGCCGCTTGGTGATGATCCCCTTCTGCTCAAGGTGGGCAAGTCGCTCGGCTAGCACGCTGGGACCGATTCTTTCTTCGGATTCGAGGAATTGTCCGAACGTATTCTTGCCGAGGGCGGCCATATCCCGAAGAATCAGGAGCGACCACGTATCACCGAAGAGCTCGACTGTAAAATTGATGGGGCAGCGTGATTTATTCGCGTCTCTTTTCATAATCCAAGTATATCGAATTTCAATTTGATTATCAAAGTAAAATATGGTAAAGTAAAATCACTTCGATAATCATAGTGAAAATTGGCGAGCGTGAGATCATAACGAAGCGCAAGTTGACCGCCGAATCGGCGAAAATCAGATCATTGGAGGAGATTACATTGACCAAGCGATTGAATCGCATTACCCCGAACCTCTGGTTCGATCATCAAGCAGAGGAAGCGGCACGCTATTATGTGGAGATCTTCGAGAATTCGGCCATCGAAAATGTAACCCGCTATGGTCAGGACCGACGCAATCCGGAAGAGATTACAGAAGGTGCCGTAATGACCGTGGAGTTCGTGCTGGATGGGCAGCGCTTCGTCGGATTGAACGGCGGGCCGCAATTCGCGTTCAACGAGTCGATCTCCTTCATCGTGCAATGCGAATCGCAGGAAGAGATCGATTATTATTGGGGAAAACTTGGCGAAGGCGGAGAAGAGAAGGCGAAGGTGTGCGGCTGGCTGAAGGATAAGTTCGGCGTGTCGTGGCAGATCGTTCCCAGCATGTTGACCGAGATGCTCGCAGGGGGCAATTCCGAAGCAGCGAATCGCGTCATGAAGGCGTTGATGCCGATGAAGAAATTGGATCTGGAAGTGCTTCAGCAAGCCTATCGCGGCGAATAAGAGTGAGTTATCTAGGCAGTCCTTGCGGGCTGCCTTTCTATGTTGTATGTAAATCTAGATTGGGTCTGAAGAACTATGGATATTGAGGTCATAGATTATAAGGTGTGCGCAGACATTTGTCACTATTAATTTAATAGATAATTTATTTGTTGAATTATGTCGAATAAAATAGTATTATCGATGTCAGAATCAGGAATCTACATAATCCTTACAACTCTACCTCCGAACTTACAAGAACAACACCTATGAAAGGGGGATTCCATTGGAACATTATCTGGATGATTCCATAATCGAAATGTTCTTCTTCGAGACCGAGCAACTGATTGAACAGTTGGATCGCGCGATTCTATTGGGCGAGAAGTCCAGCAGCTATTCGCCGGAATTGCTGAACGAGATTCTTCGCGCGATGCATACGATCAAGGGCTCGGCCGCAACGATGAAATATAGCAATATCGCAGAACTCGCGCATTCCCTGGAGGATGTCCTGCATTATCTTCGCGAACATAAACCCGACGTCGTGGATTATTCCGCGTTAACAGACCTTGTGCTGGACGGAAGCGACTTTATTAAGCTGGAGCTGCACAAGCTGAAGAACGGAGATCCGAATGACGGCGATGTTCGGTCAATCGTCGAACGCGTGAACGCTTTTCTCGCTGTGCTAAAAGGAAAAAGCGACCCTGCATCGGACGCTCCAGCCAATACGGCCGAGGAAGCGCCGTCGGCAGAGTCTCGCGAATACCATGCCGCTCTCCTATTCGAAGACGATGCCGGCATGGAGAATGTGCGTGCGTATGCCGTCGTTCACCAACTGCAGGAGATGGCAGATTCCTGCAGGTATGAGCCTGCCGACATTATCGAGAATGAAGCCTCTGCGGTTACGATCCAGCAGGGCGGCTTCCAGATCTGGTTCAGTAGCGTCGCAACCGTGGAAGAGCTGCATCAATTCTTCACGCGCGCGCCAGGCGTGAAGTCGTTCCAATTGTCGGAGTTCGTCTCGCAGACCTTGGAGAACGACGCGCAAGAAGTTGAGGAGACTGACGAATCTACGGTGCCGGAGGGGCCAGGTACTGTCGATGCCTCCCAGCCGCTTGTTCGCGCGGGCCGAGACGAACAAGCCATCGTACAGCAGACCCTCATTAGCGTGAACGTCGCCAAGCTCGATAGTCTGATGGATCTGGTTGGCGAGCTGGTCATATCGGAAGCGATGGTCACGCAGAACCCCGATCTGCAGGGACTGCAGTTGGACAATTTCATGAAGGCCGCACGGCATCTGAACAAGATTACGAGCGAAATGCAAGACATGGTCATGTCGATCCGCATGGTGCCGCTGACGGCTACCTTCCATAAGATGCATCGAATCGTTCGGGACATGTGCAAGAAGCTGTCCAAGGATGTCGGTCTTCGCATTATCGGCGAAGAGACCGAGGTCGACAAAAATATTATCGAAAAGATTTCCGACCCGCTCATGCACATCATCCGCAATGCGATCGACCATGGCATCGAGTCTCCGGAGACGCGTCAGAAGAACGGCAAAGATGTCCGAGGGACGATTACGCTCGAGGCAAGGAACGCCGGCAGCGACGTGTACATTACGATTCGGGACGACGGCGGCGGCCTGAACAAAGAGCGGATCCTGAGCCGAGCCAAGTCGAATGGACTATTGTCGAAGCCGGAAGAGGAGATGACGGACAAGGAAATCTACTCGTTGATCTTCCTTCCGGGCTTCTCGACCAAAGAGAGCGTGAGCGAGTTCTCCGGACGCGGCGTCGGCATGGACGTTGTCGTGCGCAATATCGAAGCAGTCGGCGGCACCGTATGGGTAGACAGCGAGCCCGGCGCGGGATCTGTCGTCTACTTCAAGATTCCGCTCACGCTCGCCATTATCGACGGCATGAATATCCGGGTTGGGACTTCGAGATACACGATTCCGATTACGGCGATCAAGGAGTCGTTCCGACCGGAGGAGCGGGAAGTAATCCGCGATCCGAACGGCAAGGAGATGATCATGGTCAGAGGACAAATCTACCCGATCGTTAGGCTGCATGAGCATTTCCAAGTCAGCGGGGCGGAGGAGGACGTTGCGGCAGGCATTATGATCATGGTCGAGAACGAGTCGAAGACCTTCTGTCTGTTCGCCGATGAACTGATCGGAGAACAGCAGGTCGTGGTGAAGACGCTGCCGGAATATATTCGATCCTATCGACGCGTCAGCGGTCTTGCTGGCTGCACATTGCTGGGAGACGGGAGCATCAGCTTGATCCTGGACGTGGACAACATCATCTAGAAACGCATCAATCCATAAGGAGCTGGCAAGCATGGCGAAGAGCATGCAAGAGGAGCAGTTGCTCGAAGAGGATACGCAGAAGGGCAAGTACCTGACGTTCTCGTTAGACTATGAGTTTTTCGGAATCGAAATTAAGCATGTGACGGAGATCATCGGGGTACAGACGATCACGGTCGTCCCCGAGATGCCGGATTATATCCGCGGCATCATCAATCTGAGAGGGAAGATTATTCCGGTGATGGATGTGCGCCTGCGGTTCCGGAAGCCATTCCGTGAATACAACGATCGCACTTGCGTGATCGTGGTCGAGATTCGCGAGGTCTCGATCGGCCTGATCGTGGACCGGGTGTCCGAGGTCATCTCGATTCCCGACAGCGAGATTGTGGCGCCTCCAGAAGTGAGCAGTACCGGCCATACGTTTATCAAGGGAGTCGGCAAGGTCGGGGCGGAAGTGAAGCTCATCCTCGACTGCGATAAGCTGATCAGCCACGAAGAGACAGAACAGTTAGCCGCAATCGAATAACGTACGGGACTTTAGAACCGACTAACCAAGGAGACGATAACATGATGAGAACACTGCAGAACTTGAGTATCGGGAAAAAGTTGTACGGCGGATTTGCGCTCGTACTGGCTGTCCTATTGACCTTATCGACATTATCCTATGTGAATTTCTCGAAGCAGAACCAAGCTGTCGACTGGAATGATCACACTTATCAAGTACTGATGGAGTTGCAGGAACTGCTTGCCAGCATGGTGAACATGGAGACGGGACAGCGAGGTTTCGCGATTACCGGCAATGAAGCATCGTTGGAACCTTATGAGACGGGCAAGGCGACGCTCAACGAGCATTTGTCCTTAGTGAAAGAACTGACGGCTGATAATCCGAAGCAGCAGGAGTTAATGGCAAGCCTGCAAGCCGAAGCGGGAAAATGGCAAGCGATCGCAGAGAACAGCATTGCGCTGCGCAAACAAGTTGAAGCTGGCACAGCGTCGATGGATGCAGTCATTCGTGACGAGCAAGCGGCTAACGGCAAGGCGGCATTCGACGCGATCCGGTCTATTCTCGCGGAGAGCAAGCAGATCGAGAGCGTACTGCTCGAGCAACGCATGGAAGACAATGATGCTCGCGAAGCGACAACGAATATTTTCTTGATTGTCGGGACGATCATCGGGTTGATCCTAGCGGTAGCCATCGCATCGATCATCACGCGGATGATCAAGCGTCCGATCGACGAAATTAACCAAGCGGCCAAGCAGATGGCTGCAGGCAATCTCGACGTTGACATTAACGTTCGTTCGAATGACGAAATCGGCGCGCTGTCGCAAGCCTTCGTGAATATGGCGCAGAGCATGAATGAGGTGCTGATGAACATCAGCGTCGCAGCCGACCAAGTGTCCTCAGGCTCGAAGCAAGTATCGGACTCCAGCATGGTGCTGTCGCAAGGCGCAACCGAGCAAGCGAGCTCGATCGAAGAACTGAGCGCATCCTTGGAAGAGATCGGCTCGCAGACGGACATGAATGCCCAGCGCGCAACCGAAGCCAATGCATTAGCCGTATCGGCTAAGGAAATGGCCGTCGTAGGCGATGACCAGATGAAGCAGATGCTGCGCTCGATGGATGAGATCAACGAAGCGTCCAGCAACATCTCGAAGATCATCAAGGTCATCGACGAGATCGCGTTCCAGACGAACATCCTTGCCCTGAACGCAGCTGTCGAGGCTGCGCGGGCCGGACAGCACGGCAAAGGCTTCGCGGTCGTTGCCGAAGAGGTACGCAATCTTGCAGCCAGATCGGCTAATGCGGCTAAGGAGACGACGGATTTGATCGAAGGGTCGATCAAAAAAGTGGAGGGCGGCACGAGGATCGCGAACGAGACGGCGAATGCGCTCAACGAGATCGTCAGCGGCGTAACGAAAGTCGCTGCGCTCGTGGATCAGATCGCATCCGCATCCAATGAGCAGGCTTCGGGCATCGGACAAGTGAACCAAGCGATCATTCAAGTATCGCAGGTCACGCAGACGAATTCGGCAACATCGGAGGAATCCGCGTCGGCCAGCGAAGAGCTGTCCAGCCAAGCGGAGAATTTGAAGGAGCAGGTGCAGCGGCGGTTCACGCTGAAGAAGAGCGGCTACTCGTCGTATCGGCAATCGGAGCAATTGAGCCCGGAGATGGTTCAGATGCTGCAGCGGTTGAACGGCGGTACGGGCAGCCTGCAGGCAAGCGAATCAGCAGCGTCCACGAAAGGCTCGAGCAAGAAAATCGTGCTCAGCGATCAGGAATTCGGCAAGTACTAATCAGTATAAGAGGAGGCGGTCCGCTGTGCGGATCCCTCCTTATTCATTAGCAGGGATTAGGAGTGTTAGGCATGTTAACGATCACCCCGAAGGAATTTCAGCAGCTGGCCGGCTATATCAAGGCGAACTACGGCATTCACTTGAAGGAAGAGAAGACCGCGCTTGTCATCAGCCGATTAAGCCAGGCGCTGATGCAGAAGGGGCATTCCAGCTTTGCGGAATATTATAACTATATCGTAGCCGACCGTACGGGAACGGCCGTAACGGACCTTGTGAACAAAATCTCGACGAACCATACGTATTTCATGCGAGAAGTCGAACATTTCCACTATTTTCGGGATGTCATGCTGCCCTATTTCGAGAAGACGATTCCTGCCAGGGATCTGCGATTGTGGTGCGCAGGCTGCTCTTCGGGGCAGGAATCGTATACGCTTGCCATGCTGTTGGAAGATTACTTTCAGACGCGCGCTACAAGCTGGGACAAGAAGCTGCTCGCGACAGACATCTCGTCCAAGGTGCTCGAGCAGGCCGTTCGCGGCGAGTATGAAGCGGAGCAGGTCGAAGAGCTTCCCAAGCATTGGCGGACACGTTACTTCACGAGCAAGCGTGCAGGCGTCTATACCGTGAACGACGCGATCAAGTCGCAAGTCATCTACCGCAGATTCAATCTGATGGAGCCGAGATTCCCGTTCAAGCAGCAGTTCCACGCGATCTTCTGCCGGAATGTCATGATCTACTTCGATAATGCGACCAAAGAGGAATTGGTGAACAAGTTCTGGGAGCGGACGGTACCTGGGGGATTCCTCATCATTAGCCATTCGGAATCGCTGAACCGCGACACGACGAGTTACAAATACATCATGCCAGGCGTATATAGGAAGGAATAGGATAGCGTATGCATACAGAGCGGCGAATACGAGTCTTGGTCGTAGACGATAGCATGCTGATAAGGGCGTTGTTGGTCAAAGGCTTGTCTTCGGACCCCGCAATCGAAGTCGTCGGCACGGCGCAAGATCCTTATGAAGCAAGAGACCGGATCGAGCAGCTCGATCCCGACGTGATGACATGCGACGTGGAGATGCCGAGGATGGATGGCGTTACGTTCATCCGCAAGCTGCTGCCTCAGCATCCGATGCCCGTCATCGTCGTCAGCACGATTAGCGAAGCGATTTTTGATGCGCTTGCTGCGGGAGCGGTCGATTTTGTTACGAAGCCGAGGATGGATGCGGTCGATGAGGTGGAGCGCTTCATTATTGAGTTGATACGGAAGGTAAAAGCGTCTGCGAAATCCAACCATAGGCGCTCGATCGAATCGGCTGCAAGCGGCATCAACGCAGGCTTACGGGATAAGGAATACGGTCAACCAGACGATGTCATCGTCATCGGCGCTTCGACGGGCGGGACGGAAGCGATTCATCAGCTGTTGTCCCGGCTTCCTGCGCGTATGCCGGGGATCGCGATCGTCCAGCATATCCCCCCGGGCTTCTCGCGCATGTTCGCGGAGCGCATGCATGCGACGACACCCTTCCAGGTCAAAGAAGCGTCAAGCGGCGATATTCTGTCTCGCGGCACGGTATGCATCGCGCCGGGCGATAAGCATATGCGCCTCGTCAAGACAGGAGGCCAGTACGTCGTAAAATGCGAGGCGGGCGAGAGGGTCAGCGGCCACCTGCCGTCGGTTGACGTGTTGTTCGAATCGGCCGCGAAGCTGCCCGACTCCCGCGTAATCGGCGTACTCCTGACAGGGATGGGCTACGACGGCGCGAAGGGCATGCTGGCAATTCGCCGGAGAGGCGGCAGGACGATCGGACAAGATGCCTCCTCCTCGGTCATCTACGGGATGCCCAGAGCAGCTTACGAATTAGGCGCGGTGGAATATCAAGTGCCGCTGCATGCGATTGCTTCCCGGATCTGCGCCTTGCTGGGTTGAGTTAAGCCAGCTTGCTTCCGAGCTTCTTCACCCGATCCAGCCAATGCGTGCGCTGTTCCTTGCTCGAAGGCTTGACGGGACCAACCTCGGTGACGCGAACCGTCTTAATGCCGCAGAAGCCTAGAATGTTGCGCTTCATGACGACATGACCCGCTTGGCGGTACATCAGCCAGTTGTACCAGGACGGCGTATCTGACGTGACGATCAGATGCGCCGTTTTCCCTTTCAGCAGCTTATCCCAGAGCACGGAATCTTGGCGGTAAGCATAGGCGAATCCAGGCAGCAGGGTACGATCGAAGAATCCCTTGAGCACGGCAGGCATCGCCCCCCACCAGGTCGGGTAGACGAATACCAGATGGTTCGCCCAGCGGATCATGTCCTGCGCGGCCAGCAGATCCGGTTCGAGCTCCGTCCGCTTCCGATAGCCTTGCTTCAGGTTCGGATCGAAGCTCATACGGCTCATCTCAATGGTTCGAATCTCGGCATTGCCCTCCGCTCCAGCGACATAAGCTTGGGTTAAGGCACTGCAATAACTTTCTGCGTCCGGATGGCCGTTGATGACGAGAATGTTGGATTTCATTCTGTGTTCCCTCCTAATCGGTTATAAGCTATACTCATCATAAATGGTCGCCGTTTCCATCGTAATGATGGATGGCGCAGACGTTATGATGAATCGCGCAAGCTAGGGAGGTTCGCAGATGGATGACTATGGCGTCTCGATATCGATGCTGTATCCGATCATGAAAGCCGTCGTGCACAGAGGTTACACGACGGAGCAATTTTTCGACTATGCCTCCTTCGATGCCAAGCTGCTGCAGGACTCGGATGCGCGGATACCGGGAGAGGAGCTCGAGAGGCTCACATATGCGGCCGCAGCGTTCACGGAGGACGAATATTTCGGGTTGAATCAAGGGAAGTTGACGGATGTCGGCGACATGGGGATTCTCGGCTACGTCATGATGCATGCCGGCACGTTCGCCGATGCGCTGCAAGCGTATCAGCGATATAACGTGATCGCATGCAGCGGTTTCAATCTGGAATGGACTACGGAGGGCGACGAGATCCTGCTTCGGTTCGTTGCGCAGAACCCTGCCATACGCATGTCCAGACACTGCATGGAGGATATGGTAAGCTCGGTCTACCACATGATCTTGCGGCTCAGTAACAGGCGTGTTCCGCTCATAGCGCTGCAATTCCAACATGGGGAGCCGGCTCGGCTTGACGCATACCGCGACATTTTCGGCTTGACGCCTCGCTTCGACGGTGACATGACATGGATGAGGCTAGGCAAGGAAGTGCTGGAATACCCGATCCTATATTCAGATGCCAGATTGCATGCGATGTTCGAGAAGATCGCGGATGAAGTCAAGACGAAGCTGATCCAAGGCCATGACTTCGCAAGTCAAGTATTCCGATGGATGCTAGAGCGGCTGCCCGTCGCGTTTCCGACGCTGCAAGAGACGGCTTCGGCATTCTTGATGAGCACGAGAAGTCTGCAGGCGAGGCTGCGGGAAGAGCACACGTCCTACAATGAACTGGCGACCCGCGTGCGCAAGGAGACGGCCATCAGCTACCTCGGGCAGCAGCAATATTCGATCGGCGATATCGCGTATCTGCTTCATTATTCGGAGCCGAGCGTCTTCCAGAGCGCCTTCAAGAAGTGGACCGGCGTCACGCCGGGGCAGTACCGGCTGCAGGCGCGTTAATTCCGTATGCCGTGTCACAGAATCGGCGCTCTCGTCGTCTCGTGTTCAGAATGCGAAGGGAGAGCGCGAAGATGAGAAAATGGGATAAGATCGTAATCGGCGGCGGCATTAGCGGATTGACGGCATCGATCTACGCCGCAATGGCGGGGCACTCGGTCCTGCTGCTGGAGCGGAGCAGCAAGCTAGGGGGGCGTGCGGCCTCCGAGATCGTGAAGGGCAGCGTATTGAACGCGGGGCCGCATGCGCTGTATAAGGCGGGGGAAGCCCTGACCGTGCTGCGGGAGCTCGGCATTCCGGCGGAAGGGGGTCAGCTGCCGACGGACGGGCTCGTTATGCTGGATGGCAAGCTGTTGCCGATGCCCGGCAGTGCAGCGAGACTGCTAAGCTCGCCGTTCTTGACCTGGGGCGGCAAGATCGGCATAGCCAAGTTCATGACAGGACTCAACCGTCTGGACCCCGCCGCATTCACGGGCTTGTCATGGCAGGAGTGGGTCACGCGGAGCTTTCCGAATGACAGCGGAGCGCAGCGATTCCTGTTCGCGCTCGGTCGCCTGTGGACGTATGCAGACTGCCCGGAACGATTCGATGCAGGCGCCATGATTCGGCAAGCGCAGATTGGCATGAAGGGCGTGTACTACCTGCATGGCGGATGGCAGAGCCTGGTCGATTCGCTGCGGAAGCGGGCCGAGACGGAAGGCGTAGCATTCGCAACAGGAAGAGCGGAGGCAATCCTCGCTGAGCATGGCAGCGTCGCAGGGGCAAGGCTTGCCGGCGGTGAGCAGCATGCGGCATCGTCGATTATCGCTGCCGTCCCGCCGGAAGAGGTGCTGAGGCTGCTGAACGGGGCGGGTGAGCTGCTTCCTGCAACGCGGCAAGAGCGGTTGAACCGTTCGGAAGCCACCTATGCCTCTTGTCTGGATATCGTGCTTAAGCGGCTGCCTCAGCCGAGGCGCAACTTCGCGATGCATCTGGAACAGCCGCTCTACTATTCGAACCATTCCAGAGCGGCGAAGCTGAACGATGACGGTCATCAAGTCATTCACTTGTTGAAGTACCATTCGAGCGCGCATGGGATGGATGCCAGCAGGGACCGCAAGGAGTTGGAGGACTGGATGAGCGTGCTGCAGCCCGGCTGGAAGCGCGAGGCGGTGGCCGAGCGTTACTTGCCGCGGTTAACGACCGCTTATGGCATACAGACGGTAGGACAGAGCCCGCTTGCCGAAGACGCGCCTCTAGGCGGACTCTTCCTGTCGGGCGATTGGGCAGGCGGGCAGAGCCTCTTGGCGGATGCGGCCGTCGGAAGCGCGAAGCGGGCGGCACATGGCTCGATTCGATGGCTGCGCAAGCTGCATCAGCAGCAATTCGATACGGATATGGGGAATCGACTTGAACGCAGAACAATATGAATCGTATAAGCCGCTGTTATTCAGCATCGCTTACCGCCTGCTAGGCAGCGTCATGGACGCAGAGGATCTCGTGCACGACGTGTTCTTGGATTGGGAGCGCGTAGAAGCGAAGGGCGACCGAAGCGGGCAGGCAATCGGACAGGCAAAGGCTTACCTGTGCCGGATGGTCACGAATCGGGCCGTCGATCGATTGCGCGCGGCCAAACGGCGCAGGACGCGCTACGTCGGCGAGTGGCTGCCGGAGCCGCTGGTGTCCGATCCGGCTGATCTTGCCGATTCGGCGCACGCGAATCCGCTGCAGCATGTGCTGCTCCAGGAGTCGTTGTCGATGGCCTATCTCGTCATGCTCGAGACGCTGTCGCCGATCGAGCGAGCCGTATTCCTGCTCCGCGAGACTTATGCGTACGATTACGATGAGATTGCGGGGATTATCGACCGTAAAGCGGACAATTGCAGGCAGATCCTGACGCGCGCGCGCCGCAAGCTGCGGCTCTACGAGCAGACGACGGTCTATCCGAAGACGCTGCAGGACCGCGCGGCCGGGGCCAGTGAACCCGCCGCATCCGCTGCATCCGTGAACCAGCAGGTGCTAGCGAAGTTCATGCGCTTCGTAACGGAGGGCAATATTGAAGGCTTGCTAAGCTTGTTGACGGACAACGCCGTATACGTCTCCGATGGTGGGGGCAAGGTACAGGCGGCGATTAATCCGATCGTGGGCAGCGACCGCGTAGCGCGATTCGTCCTTGGCATCGCGAGCAAGCTCAATTCGCATGATTACACCGTGCGGGCAGCCTTGGTGAACGGAGCCCCCGGCATCGTTATCACGGCCGGCGATACCCCGTATTGCACCATGGCATTCGAATATGCGGGCGATCGCATCGCGGCCATCTTGAGTACGATGAATCCGGATAAGTTGAAGCATGTCGCAAGCCGCGCCCGATAAGGGGCGGCTTGTTCGCATTTTGCTACAGCTCGCTATCATGGTACAATAGGAAGTATTGCAGGGATAAGAATGTGCTGCCTGCAAGAAGCCTATAATACATAAGTCACGCGCAGCACGCTACTAACGATGATTGGAAGGTCGCCATGCTAATCGAGCTCATAGTGCTAGTCATTCTCGTCCTCATCAACTCATTCTTCGCGGCATCCGAGATCGCGCTGATCTCGCTGAACGACAACAAAGTGAAGGCGATGGCCGAAGAGGGCAATCGTAAGGCGATCATGATTCATGCCTTGCTGAAGGAGCCGAGCAAGTTCCTCGCCACGATCCAGATCGGCATTACGCTGGCCGGCTTCCTCGCGAGCGCATTCGCGGGACAGAGCTTCGCAGGACGACTCGCCGCCTTTGCCGTAGCGTCCGGCGTTCCGCTGGACGAGAAGACGCTCGAGGCTATCTCGCTGATCGTCATTACGCTGATTCTGTCCTATTTCACGCTGGTCTTCGGCGAGCTGGTTCCGAAGCGGCTGGCGATGAACAAGGCAGAGGCAATCGCCAACATCGCGGTTCGCCCGCTGACGATTCTGTCCAAGGTGACGAAGCCGATCGTCAAGATGTTGACTTGGTCGACGAATATAATGGTGCGCTTGTTCGGCGTGGATCCCAACGCGCAGAATAATGAAGTAACGGAAGAAGAGATTCGCATGATGGTCGATGTCGGCCAAGAGCGCGGCGCGATCATGGAGAGCGAGAAGATGATGATCGACAACATCTTCGAGTTCAACAACAAGGTTGTCGCCGAGATCATGACGCATCGGATCAACATTGTCGGCATTCCGCTCGACGCGTCGCTGGATGATATCGTCGCTACCATTAATGAAGAGAAGTATACGCGTTATCCGGTGTACGACGAGCACATTGACGATATTAAGGGGATCTTGCACGTCAAGGACATGATGCAATTCCTCATCAATTGCGACGACCAGCCTGCCTTCGATCTGAAGTCATTCCTGCGCAAGCCTTACCATGTGCCTTCCCTGCGGCGTACGGATGAACTGTTCCGCGATCTGCAGAAGAAGAAGGTCCATATGGCGATCGTCATCGACGAATACGGCGGAACGGCCGGCATTGTGACGATCGAGGATCTGGTGGAGGAAATCGTCGGCAACATTTTCGATGAGCATGACGAAGAAGTGAAGGATTTCGTGAAAATCGACGAGCACAATTACTTAGCGAACGGAACGGTCAGTCTCGACGACATCGAGGACCAGTTCGAGATCGGACTGCCGATCGAGGTATACGAGACGCTCAGCGGGTTCCTGATCGGACAGCTTGGCAAGCTGCCGGACCTGAATGAACGCTCGAAGGTCGAGTGGGGCGGCTTGACGTTCCAGGTGGAGGATGCGGACGAGAAGCGCATCATCAAGGTGCGAATCACGACGCCGTCCGAGCCTGCCGGTAGCGGATCCTAATAGACGACAGATGGCCCGCGGCGATGACGCCGCGGGCTGTTACGTAATGCCTTCGGAGAAGCAGGGGTTAGAACTGAAGCACGACCATCTGATGGCACTCCACCATAGGCACGGTATAGCGCACTACGCCGTCAGCCTGCAGGTATGGCAGCTTCTCTAAGGACGGCGCAAGATAGACGTCGGTTACCGGCGCAGGGACGCGGATCGACACTTCGACTTGCGCGATCGGAACGATGTCTTCGATCACCTCGATGCGGTCGCCTCTTCGAACGGGGGAGGCGTACAGCAGATGGTTCACCCAGCGCTGCTGCGCATCTTGACGCTGCAGCGTTGCAATGCCTTGGACCGGAAGGGTCGTCGTTAGGGTGCGGTCCGGCAGAAGCCTGGACAACGCGTAGTGTACGATTTCCCTGAGCGCGAGACTCCCCTTCTCCGCATACTCCTCGAACACTTCCCAGCCGATATATATTCCGTGCTCGCCTTCGGTCATGCCTGGGCCTGCGTCCTGCCCGGAGCTCGGCGTATGCTGGTGGGAGCAGAACGAGAAGATGTCGCGGTTAAAATAGGGGTTCTCTCTTCCTCCCAGCGCTCGTCCTTGCTCGTGAAGCTCGACCTCCTTGCCGGGCGAGTAGAGGACGAAGGAAGCTGGCGGCAGCCCCGCAATCGGGAATGAAGGCTTGAAGTAGGCCGGACGGAAGGTTGAATCGCGAACCGATTGCGCGCCTAGCTTCAGAACGAAGGAACGGTCCGATTCCCGTAAGCCGGATGAGCCGGATGCGAGCACCTTGCCCCCATACTTCACGTATTCCGCGAGCCTATGTTCCGTATCCTCGTCGATCGCGTAACGGTCCGGCAGGATCAAGACGCGATAGCGCGCGAGATCTGCCTCGGCATCAATGACGTCGAACAGCCATTTGCCCTCAAGCAGCATCCGCACTGCGCCGGCATCCGACTTGGCGAGATGGTGGCCTTCGTTAGCGCCGCCGTGCGCTTCCAAGGACAACAATGCGATATCCGCGATCGAGTCGACATCGCCGCACCATGCTTCCTTCGCCTCTACCTCGCTGTAGGCCGCGCCGATCAAGGCATAAGTCGCCTCATCCATGATGCCTTCCGGGTGCAATTGGTCGCCGACCGAGATCCGTGCGCCATTCGCCAGACTGAGCGACGCTTCATAGCGGAGCGCATTCGGATGCTTGTAACCGCCGAATTCTCCCCACGAGGTATGGAATTTGCCTGTCATGCCGAGGAACGGCATCCCCAGCGTCTGGACATAACGGGCGGACAGCGGAAAATGATCGTATCCCCATCCGCCGGTGGGCAGCGACTCCACTTCGAGATGATGCGTATTCCAGCGAACCAAATCTCTGCGGCCTCTCCGAATATGGCCTCCGTTGTGGAAGACGTGGATGTCCGGCCGATGCTTGCGAACCGCCTCGTTCGTTCGTCTGGCATAATTCGCGTATGTTGTCTCCCATAACTGGGTCATGGCTTGCTCGTCGCGCGGGTCATTCCCTTGCGCGCGAATCGCGGCAATGCAGAATTGGCAATAACAAGGCCTCACGTTGACGATATCGAGGAAAATGCCGTCGGCGTCATAACGCTGCACGACCTCTTCGATCTGCCGGACCAGCATGTCAAGGTAAGGCGAGTTCATGCAGAGCACGTGGTAGCCGGGCTGCATGAAGTCAGATGCCCACGCCGTCCGTTCGTCCTTCCCGCGGATCAGCCACTCCGGGTGCGCTCTGGCCGTCTTCTCGTCAAGACCTGCTGATAGATAGACCGGCGTCTTGACATCGATCTCGTGGGCGGCTTCGATCATGGCACCGAGCAGGTCAAAGGTCAGATTCGGGTGAATCTGATTCGCGGAGGTGGGGTGGTAGGACCAGCCATGATGACATTTGCTGAATATCGTGATGGAATCGACATGCCCCCGACGCAGCATCGCTTGGAACTGCTCCTTCGAGAATCGGCTGCCGATGCCGGGAATTCGCTCCGAGGTATGATAATCGAGATGGACTTGACGGAATCGCATGATGGCATTTCCTCCTATCGAGCATGGGATAAGGCATGTTGCATCCTACCCCTAATATAAGCCTATGCGAGAGGTCATGCTAGGCCTGATATCCGATACTTATGGCACGATATCGACCATCGTGCGGAAGGAATAATGCTGACTGACGGGGAATGATATACCTATCGACTATACAATAACGATGATAACTCAAGATTGTATCGGAGGGAGACGTATGGAATGCATCGAGCTGTTGATCCCGCCGCTGCCGCAGCCGATTACGGTCGGACACGCCGTCTGGACACCGGGCATGAAGCATGCCGAACGACGCTTCGACGTCTACGACTGGATATTCGTGCGCCGCGGCTGTTTTCCGATTACGGAGGATCATCAGACCTATGAACTGGAGGAAGGCGAGGCCGTCCTGCTGGAACCGGGCCGGACGCACTACGGACATCGTCCTGTCGATTCGGATACGGAGTTGTATTGGTTCCACTTCATCCATTCGGGCGCGGCGCGCAAGGTGGATAGCGACAGCATCCCATGGTCGAGTCTGCTCAGGAAGGGCAAGGACGATGACTTGAAGCCGGAGGAGCAGTATATGTATGTGCCGAAGCATGCCTATATCGGAACGGGAAGCGTGCCCTCGGTGCTGGATTCGATGGTGGAGCTGCATGGATCGCTGACCCTCCGCAATGCGCTGCGCATGCAAGCCGCAGCCGCCGAATTATTCGTACGGCTGCAAGAGGCGGTGAGCGCCAAGCCGGAGTCCCGCGCGTTCCGAGTGAGCGAGCTTGCGATCGACTACCTGCGGAGACGGATGCGGGAACCGTTCCGCTCGGCGGACATGGAGCAGGAGCTGCTATACAGCTTCGACTACATCTCGCGCTGCCTGAAGCAATATACGGGGTTAAGTCCGCTGCAGTACATGCATCGACTGCAGGTCGACGAAGCGCAATCGCTGCTGCGGCTGACGGATTGGTCCTTGCAGGAGATCGGCGAGCGTGTCGGCCAGCCGAACGTGCATTATTTCATCCGATTGTTCCGCAAGCATCTGGGCGTGACGCCCGGCGCATACCGCGCTTCCAGACAAGAGCGGCTATAGCAGCAACAAGAGGCCAAGAGGCAATTCCGCAGTCGATTGACTGGCGGAATTGCCTCTTGCTGTTGCGCATGCTGCGCGAATTATCCATTCGCTTGGGTGCATGCTGTCCATGCCAATGCCGGCGTATTACCTCTATAATGATATTGAGAATCATTATCATATAGAGAGGCGGTAATAATGTTTTGATGTTAGCTCGACGAATCGCGGAGGAAGCGACACTGACCGGCTTCCTGAATTGTTACGTGCGCGAGACGGGAGAGGGTCAGTGGCGGACTCCCGAACGCGAGGAGAAGCTGAATCAATTGCGCATTGCGCTCCCTCGCTTGGCGATGACGCTGCGTGCCGACGCAGCATACCGATCCCCTACCGGCAGGCATCGATTCGTCCTGCCTGCCTATATCGAGGCGGAGAATAACGAACCGGTGCCGATCGAGGGGCTTACGTGCATCGCGCTGCTCCTGCAGTCCATCTCGATGACCGGTCTCGGTGGCAAGGGGAATGAAGCAACCGCGTCCGGCGCGGCGACAGCGGAACTGCTGTCCAGGATCATCCAGAGCTGCGGCGTGCTGGAGGAGACGATTCGGTTACGGCAGCAGGATGCCGGCCGATTGTACGACCGAGACCTCGCTTTCATCGAGGCGGAGCAAGCGCTGCTGTTCGGCCATGCTTTCCATCCCTCGCCGAAGAGCAGGCAAGGATTCCCCGAGTGGCGGATGGATCGCTATTCGCCGGAGGCGAAGGGGAGCTTCCGGCTCCATTATTTCGCGCTGCATCGGCGGATCGTGACGGAGGATTCGGCGTGGCCGAACCGCGCATCCGAGATTACGCGCGGCGAGCTGACGGATAGCATTCGCGAGGGAGGCGGATCGACCGGCAGTCCGCATGCCGCGCTATTGCTGCAAGCGTGCTTGCAGAGCGGGGAATTCGCGTTCGTTCCCGTCCATCCCGTGCAAGCCGAGTGGCTGCTGCACGAACCGTGCGTACAGCGTTGGCTGATGAGCGGCGAGGCCGTCTCACTCGGCGAGCTCGGCCGGGAATATCGGTCGACTTCTTCCATTCGTACCGTCTATCATCCGGCATCCCGTTATATGTACAAATTGTCGCTTCGCGTGAAGATCACGAATTCGCTGCGCGTGAACAAGCGCAAGGAATTGGTCGGCGCGCTGGAGGCTAGCCGGTTAATGGCGCAGATCCAGCCGAGGATGGAAGCGGCCTATCCGCGCTTCCATGTCCTTGCGGACGCCGCTTGGATCGCGGCGGGCGACTCTGTCGATACGGAGGAGAGCGGTTTCGAGCTGCTCGTGCGCGAGAATCCGTTCCGAGGCGTTCAGGCAGAGCGGTCATTCGTGATCGCCGCGCTTACGCAGGATCCGCTTCCCGGCTGCGTCTCCCTGCTGGCGGGCATTGTCGCAGGGCGCAGCAAGGAGGAGGGGCGCAGCCCGACGCAGATCAGCCTCGACTGGTTCCGCCGCTATCTGTCGCTCAGCCTGGAACCGCTGATGTGGCTGTACGACGAATTCGGCATCGCGCTGGAGGCCCATCAACAGAATGGCGTCGTCCAACTGGACGAACTGGGATATCCGGTGCGATTCTACTATCGCGACAGTCAAGGCTACTATTATGCGGCATCCATGTGTTCGGAGCTGGAGAAGCTGCTGCCGGGCATCGCTTCGAGCGTGAACGCATTCGATGACCGAATCGTGGAAGAGCGCTTCGGCTACTATCTCATCATGAATCATCTCTGCGGCGTCATTCAAGCATTCGGCAGCGCGGGTTGTGCCGATGAACGCGTGCTGTTAGCCGAATTGCACGCCGCGCTGGAAGCATGCGGCTCACGGGCGGCCTCTCCGCATGCGGCACGCTTCATCCGGACGCTGCTCACGGAACCTGCTTGCCGGGTGAAGGCGAATCTGCTCACGCGTCTCGAAGATATCGATGAGCTCGACCGCGAGCTGGAGCAGGCCGTATACGTCGAGATGCCGAATCCGCTCCTGACAGAACTGCCGCATGCGGAATCGATTCGCAAGGCACGGGCGATCACGCTGCATTGGAGAAGGGAGCGGGCTTATGAACGGTCGACCGGCGCTTGGCGATAAGCCCGAAGGAATGACGGGCGGCAATGGAACTGCAAGTCGGCATCAGGTACGGATGGCGGATCCGCATACGCTGGCGAGGAGGAGGGTATTCCGCCAGTTGATCGAGTCCATGATGTTCGAAGGCGTCATTCGGCCGGAAGAGGCCGCAGCGACAGGCGAGTGGATACAGTACCGGCTGCATGGCGCAGGCATGTCGGGGGAGCCGGTTGCCTATCGGTTCGAGGGCAGGCCAAGGTACACATTCGGCATCGTTCGGCTCAAGGAGGATGCGCCCGTCATTCGCAGCAGCGGCACTTGCGAGAAGGAGGCCGTCAGCCTCACCCTCATGGTGCAGGAAGTGCTGTCGAATCCGCAGGAGGGCGATCTGCCGAGCCCGCATGCCGCGCGGTTCGCGAATGAATTGGAAGAGACGCTAGCGAAGGATGCGCAAGCCTGTTGCCGGCGCAATGAGGACGATGTCGCCCGATTGGAGCGGCATGGACGATCGTACGAGGAGCTGGATTCGCTGTCATCGGACGGACATCCGTACCATCCTTGTTATAAAGCGCGAATCGGGTTCACGCTGGATGATAATCGGGCATATGGACCGGAATTCGATCCGGCTATCCCTGTCATATGGATCGCCGCTATTGCAGAAGACGTGCTGTGCAGCACGAATGGAGCGGATTGGCGGGACGTGCTTACGGCTCAACTAGGCAGGGCTGCATTGGAGCGATTCGACGCTATGATGCGGGAACAAGGTCTGCAGCCGGACAATTATCGCTACCTACCGGTGCATCCTTGGCAGTGGAGCAAGCATCTCGTACAGCTCGCCGATCGATTCGACGGCATGTCCGGCAGCCGCCCGTTGGTGATGCTCGGGCACGGCCCCGATCGCTATCGCCCGCAGCAATCGATCCGCACGCTTGCGAATCGCGGCATGCCCGGCAAGTCCGATCTGAAGCTGTCTCTTCATATTACGAACACGTCGTCCTTGCGGGATTTATCGATCCATTCGGTAGCCGCGGCGCCTGCCGTATCCGAATGGCTGCAAGCGATCGTGGATTCGGATCCGTATCTGAAGGAAGAGGCGCGGGTCATCTTGCTGCATGAATACGCAGGCGCCGCTTATATGCCTGCAGGAGGTGCTGCAGGCTGCATCTGGCGGGAAAGCGTCCGCAAGTACATGGAGAGCGGCGAGGAGGCCGTGCCCTTCCATGCGCTGTCGGCATGCGGACTGAATGGGGTGCCGCATGTTGCGCCATGGGTCGCGAAGCACGGTACGGAGCAATGGATGCGAAGCTTCATTCGGAAGGGCTGCATGCCGGTCATTCATCTCCTCGTCGCGCATGGCATCGCGCTGGAGTCGCATGCGCAGAATATGGTGCTCCTTCACCGGGACGGCCTGCCGCTTCGCATCGCGCTGAAAGATTTTCACGAAGGGGTCGAATACGCGGAACGGTTCTTGACAGCTCCTGCCCTCGTGCCGGACTTCGGCCGCATTCATCCGGTATATGCAGCGGGCAGGCCGGGCGAACATTATGCCATGGAGAGCGTTGCCGAACTTCGGGAAATGCTGGTCGATGCGCTGCTGTTCATGAATGCCGGTTATCTCGCGATGATGGCCGAAGACAAGCTGGGGTTCAAGGAGGAGCGGTTCTGGCTATTGTTCGTCGAGGAATTGGAGCGATATCGGGATGACTTCCCTCATCTCAACGACCGCTTGGAGGAGCTGAATCTGTTCGCACCGGACTGCCGCATCGAGCGGCTCGCGTCGAGGCGGCTGTTCGGGCCGGAGCATGAGCCGAGCCGCGGCGATCGGCAGCGGCCGGCGCCTAACCCGCTGCACAAGGCCAGGATAACTAGGCTTAGCAACGACAGGAATGAGACTGGGGGTTCAATGTGATCACTGTCAATCATCAGACGGCAAGCCGAGCGCAGCTGCTCGCGCTGCCGATGCATCCCGATATCATGAAGCCGCCGCGGGACGCCGCGCATCACCGTTATGCCGTGTGCTTGAACGACCCGCTGCAATTGGTCGCGATTGTCCAGCAGCTCAGGGAGCGGGGCCAATCCGTCCTCCTGCTGCCTGGCGGCTTGCCGTTCGATGCTGCCCGGCAGCTTGCGGCCTTGGCAGGCTGCCGCGGAATCGTGCACGCGAATCTCGATCAATACTTCCCGCTTCCCGACGGGGCATCCACGTCATCCGAGCGGCTCACTCCCTCGCTCTGCCAATTCAGCTCCGGGACGTCAGGCAAGCCTAAGCTGATCGCGCGATCTTGGGTGGCCATCGACGAGGAGATCAGCCGCTACAATCACGCATTGTCGCAAGGCGGTCTGGGCGAATGGCAGCCGATCATTCTGGCATCGACTGCGCATGCATTCGGACTCGTATCCGGCATTCTATCTGCATGGGAGAGAGAGCAGCATCCGATCGTCCATCATGGACAGCTTCAGCCGAAGCTGATTTTGCGGAGCATTCGAACGCTGGAGCGGCATCTGGTCTATGCCGTTCCGACGATGCTAGGGAGCTTGGCAGACTTACTCGCCGCAACGAATAGCCGCGTGCACGCATTCGTCACCTCCGGAGCGCCGATGGCGAGCGGATTGTTCGAACGCTATCGCGCGCTCGCTCGCAGCATGAATCAGCAGTACGGCTGCACGGAAGCGGGATGCATCAGCTTGGCTGTCGGCATGGAATCGCATGACGATCTGGGACTCCCGCTGCAGCATGTCGCGATCGAGACGGCAGGCACGGCACAGACGCCGGCCGAGCTGATCGTTCGGGTAAGCGGGCAGCCGCAAGTTCGGACCGGGGATTCCGGATACAAGGCTGCAAGCGGCCGGTTCCGATTCTCGGCACGAATCGACGATCTGATTAACGTGTCCGGCCTTAAGGTCAGTCCGTTGGAGGTCGAGGAAGTGATCGGCAGCATGCCTGGCGTGGCCGAGGTCGTCGTCTATAAGGGCGTTCACCCGCTGGGCGGTGATCGCGTATGCGCGCAGGTCCGTTCCTCGCAGCCAGTGACAGAGGAACGGATCAAGGCGTGGTGCATGAAGCATCTTCCGCCGTATAAAGTGCCGATCGAGGTTCGCATAGTGGATGCGATCCCGCGCACGTGGACAGGTAAAATCAGCCGCAGGCTAGCCGCACAAGGAGGCGCACAACAATGACCAGGAATCGAGAAGAATTGAAGGACTGCCTTGCGCAGCTCATGCTGAACAAGTTCAGGCTGAATAACGGACCGCTAGACGATAAGATGCGGCTGAACGAAGAGCTGCGTATCGACTCGGTGATGATCGTGCAGTTGATCGTCTATCTGGAGGTCGAACTGCTGCTCGATGTGCCGGACAGCATGATCGATCCGCGCACGTTCGAGACCGTCGGAAGTCTGCTGGACTTCATGCAGCAGCTGCAGCCGCTCCCGCAGAGTGCGGCGGGTGTGTCCGAGGGGAGGTGATCCGGGATGAGGAGGCATGAGGAAGTCAGCATCAAGGTGCATTGCATCGTCAGCTGCCTATGCGAAGTCATTCGGCTGCACAGCTCGATCGACTATAGGCCGTTCTATATCGGACTGTGGGATGCGCCGTTCGACGTGACGGAGCAAGGGTGTATCACCTACTACCAGCATGATCTGAATCATACGGCGATGTACGCGGGCTTCGAGCTGCTGTTCGGCGCACCGGTGATCGAATGGTACGAGAAGAACCGTCCGGCCAAGGATAATCTGGCTGCGCTGCTGGAGCTGGTCGAGACCTGTCCGCCTAACCGGCATATTATGGTGCAGATCGATCTGTCGCTCCTGCCGGAGCGGGATAATAAATTCCATCAGAAGCCATTTCCGCATTTTCTGATGGTCGAGCGCACGGAGTCCGTGGAGGAGTGGTATGTGCGGGATCCGGATTTTCGCTGGGAAGGAACGGCTGCTAAGGATAGCATCATCGAAGCCTTCCTCGGCAATCCGTTCGGCGGCGGATTCTACGTGGATGCCGAACGGCTGAAGGAACCGACGGCTGCCGCGATCGATCGATTCTTCCGGGATGTCTATACGCCGGTTAACGAGCTTACCTTAGCCGCGGAGCTGCAGATCGGCATGATGTGCCGGGAAGAGAGCGGGAAGGGGCTTCGCAAGTTAGAGGGGGCGGTCAAGCAGCTGCCGGTGCTCGCCATTCGCAAGTACAGTTATGAGCATGCGCTAATGTACTTCATCGATGAATCGAATGCGCATGCCGCCGACTTCGACCACTATTGCGAGTTGATCGAACAGATCGTGAAGGGATTCAACAACGTCCACTACCAGTCGGTCAAAATGGCGATGACGGGCAGCACGGCGCTCCTATCATCCGTCATGGCGAAACTGGACGACATCAATCGCATCGAATCGATGGTGAAGCATGAGTTGCTCCGCTTGTACCGGCTATGGCGGTTCCGGTGCATCGACAGCCTGGCATGCAAGGAGGCTGTTCGATGAAATTCTCGCTGTGCTCCATTTCGTTCCGCCATCAGTTGGTTGCTTACGAGGAGCTTGTCCGGTTCGCTCGAGATGCCCGATTGGACGGCATCGAGCTGTGGGGGGCTCACGCCGACTGCCAGTATGAGAAAGAGCTGTCGCAGCCGGCGGCAGCCCTCGCAGGGAGCGCAATGCGAAGGCTTGTGCCCGTCACGATGATCAGCGATTATCTGGACATAGCGAGCGAAGCGGCATTCGCCGGGACCTTGGAGAAGCTGGATCGACTCATTCGGCTCGCGGATTGGTTCGGGACCCGGCATATTCGTACGTTCGCGGGAAGCACGGCAAGCGCTGTCCTTCCTCAGGCCGAGCGGTCGGCTTACGTCGACAGGCTGCGGACGCTGTGCGATCGCTGTCAGGCTCATGACAAGCAGCTGCTCGTCGAGACGCATCCCCATACATTGGCCGATACGCTCCATTCGACGCTTGCGCTGCTCGCGGAAGTGGGCTCCGATCGGCTGAAGCTTAATTTCGATGCGCTGCATGTCTGGGAATATGGCGAGGATCTCATCTACTGCCTGCATGTGCTCGAGCCTTGGATCGCGCATTGCCACTTGAAGAACATGCAGTCCCCGAGTCACGCAGCCGTATTCGAGCCGAGCAACGTCTATTCCTCGACAGGCAGCCGCAAGGGGATGGTGCCGCTCCATGCGGGCATAATCGATTACGCGGCATTCCTCGAGCATGCGTCGCGGCTGGATTGCTACGCCTCGATCGAATGGTTCGGCACCCAGCCATTCCAGGTGCTGCGTCAGGAAGCCGAATGGCTGCTCGCTACACGAATCGTCGGGAATTATTGAAGTAACGCAGCACATCCCGGATCATGTGCTGTCTGCCATAGGGACCCCATGGGTCCCATTCTTTGTTGTCGGGGTGATAGACCTGCCCTTCGCGGACGGCGCGAAGCTCGCGCCACAGCGAATGCTTGCGTATCTGACGGACATCTTCGGGGTCGCTCCAGACCAATAAGATGCGTGCAGGATTCCAAGCGGCAAGCTGTTCTAGGCCGCCGGTTACATACATCCCGTGCTGCAGATGCTCGTCAGGCTCGAAGCCGAGGCCGTCGTAGAACAACGTAGGCAGTGCATGTCCCGTTCGTCCGTAGATGCGGCATTCGCCCTGCAGCAGCCGCACGATGGCCCAAGTACCTTGCCGAGAATAGGTTCGCAGTTCGTCCCGCGCGGCGCGCTCCATTCGGTGCATGTCGCTGATGACACGTTCCGCGGCGGCTTCCTTATGAAGGGACGAGGCGATCGCGCATTGGTAGTCCATCCAGTCCGGGTGCCAATCCACCGAGACGATCGCGACTTCCTGATCGATCTCGACCGACGGGACCATCTCTAGACGCTGCCCGTTCGTCATGATCAAGGTCGGCTTCGCGCGCATCGCGTCGCGCAGACTGATGCCATTCTCCGTGCTGAGCGGCAGCGTGTCGGTCAACCGATGGTGCAGATAGCTCGGGAACCCGCTGGTTGTGCCGTAATAACTCGGCGTACTAGGAGCGGCGACTGGCGAGATGCCGAGCGAGAGGAGATGGTCCTGCAGGAACAGGCAGCTGATGACGGCGATGCGCTGGTGCCGGCTGCGCAAGTAAGCGGTCGGGGAGACACCCTCGGTCTTGCGGAATACGCGGCTGAAATACAATTCGTCCTCATAGCCGACTTGGTGCGCGATGGTCTTGAGCGAGTACGTCCCGCGCGCCATGTAATGCTTCGCGCTGGCAAGACGGCAATGGGTCACGTATTGACCCGGCGTCATGCCGGTTGCCTTCTTGAACGAGCGGCAGAACGAGCTTGCCGTCATGCCGGCCAGCGATGCCAGCTGACCGGGGTTCAGCCTATCCATATAGTGCTGCTCAATATAATCGATTACGGCTTGTATGGCTTCCTTCGGACCGCGGGCAGGGGGGTCCGCCTCCTGCTGCTCCAAGAGAGAGGCGAGAAGCTCGCACAGCAGCGCCAGCTGCTTCATGCGCGCCGAAGCGGCTGACGTACCGACGGATCGGCGGAGCTGCATGAGGATCCGCTCGACGCGGGCGAGCGCATCGCTGTCCGGCAGGCAATGGCACAGCCGCTCGATGATAGGGGCGCTGATCGCCTGCGAATCCTGCAGCTGCACCCAGTCCAGCTCCAACGTGCAGTCCTCTGCGCATACCCATTGGAGTGCGGCTGCGGGAGGCAGCAGCAAGCATGTGCCAGGGTGAAGAGCGACATGGATGCCGTCGACTTGGAGCGTGCCGGAGCCGCTTGTCACGACAGCGACTGCCGAGCGTCGCGATCGGGCCGGCCTCGTGATCATCCCGGGCGAGAATCGATGCGGTTTGATGGAGGAGATAGGCATGGCAGACCATCCTTTGTTTCAATAGTTCAATAGAGGTTGTTCGTAAAGTACACTTGTGATCCCGAAGCATCTCGAGCTTATATGATAATAATAATCATTATCAATTATGATGACGCATCAATCGTACCAGATCTTTCCTATCGATTTCAATATTGCGATTGCCGGGAATCGGCTGCACCATTCGTCCATGCCGATTGGAATAAAGGCTTAACCACCGAATATCAGAATTATAGGGTTGTTCTGGACGCTGTGAACTGCTACCTTGTAGTATATGGAAGCTGTATCGTATTAGCATGTCATGCGCAGGACCGTGACGCCGGAGGAGGCATTACGACCAGCCTCATTTCATTCGGGCATTTAAGTCTTTCATCGGCGCAACGCCGGAAGAATACATACGGAAGAATGGACGGGGTCTGAATGGGAGAGAAGCCTGAACCGAAGCGATCGATCGGGCACTACAGCGAGATGATGAGGCGCTACATGCTGCCTTATCGCGGGCTGCTGATACGACTAGCCTTGTTGCTGGTGACATCGATCGGCTTGCAGCTCGTGAATCCGCAGATTATTCGGTATTTCATCGATACTGCCAAGGGAGAGGGGAGCTTGGAGCCGCTCTATGCGGCGGCCGGGTTGTTCATCGCGTTCTCGCTTGTACAACAAGGCGTGTCCGTCGTAGCGGCGTATTACAGCGAGAATCTCGGCTGGTCTGCCACCAACAAGCTGCGTGCGGACCTGGCCGAGCACTGCTTGTCGCTTGATATGACGTTCCACAAGCAGCAGACGTCCGGTTCGCTCATCGAACGGGTCGACGGCGACGTGAACGCGCTTGCGAATTTTTTCTCCAGTTTCATCATTCATCTGGCCGGCAATATTCTGCTGACGCTTGGCATCCTGCTCTTGCTATTCCGGGAGAGCTGGTGGATTGGCGCCGTCATGACTGTGTTCGTCGTCGGCAGCGTGTTCGTGCTGCAGCGCATTCGCGCGTACGTCGCGCCGGCATGGGCCGGCTGGCGGCAGGCGAACGCGGAATTCTACGGCTTCATCGGCGAGCATCTCGAAGGAACCGAGGATACGCGTGCCAACGGGGCATCCGGCTATGTATTTGAACGATTCTACGCGTTCTCGCGCCGTATGCTGCCGCTTCGCATTCGGGCTTTTTTCGGCTATTGCCTGATGTGGAGCACGACGATACTCGTATTCGCGCTCGGGACTGCCGCAGCCTTCGTCGTCTGCGCGATCCTCTGGAAGCGGGGGGAATTGACGATCGGCACGGTATACCTCGTCTTCTTCTATTCGGAGCTGCTCGCCAAGCCAATCGAGAAAATTCGCACGCAGCTAGAGGATCTGCAGAAGGCAGACGCCAGCCTGGAACGGGTTCGGAGCTTGCTCGCGATGGAGTCGGCCATCCAGGACGGGGTCGGTAAGCCGCTGCCCGCAGGGCCGTTATCCGTCGAGCTGCGCGGCATGACGTTCGCCTACGAGGAGAGCGGGCGCGCGACGATTCAGGCGCTCGATCTTGCGCTAGCGCCCGGACAGACGCTCGGACTGTTGGGGCGAACCGGCAGCGGCAAGACGACGCTTGCCAGGCTGCTGCTCCGATTCTATGATCCGCAGGAAGGCGAAGTCGTGCTGGGCGGAACCGATATTCGCGATTGCAAGCTGAGCGACCTTCGCAGCCGCGTGGCGCTCGTGACGCAGAATATCGAGATATTGGAAGGAACGGTCCGCGATAACCTGACGCTGTTCGATGAGCAGATCGCCGATGACCGCATCCTTGAGGTGTTGGAGGAGCTGGGACTCGCCAAATGGTACGAGACGCTGCCAGACGGACTGGACACGATGCTCGGCTCGGGCGGCGGTTCATTGTCGGCAGGCGAAGCGCAGTTATTAGCGTTCGCGCGGGTATTCCTGAAGGATCCCGGCCTAGTTATTCTGGATGAAGCGTCATCGCGGCTGGATCCGCTGACCGAGAGCCGCATCGAAGCGGCGATCGACCGGCTGCTGCAGAACCGGACGTGCGTCATCATCGCCCATCGGCTGACGACGGTTCACCGGGCTGACCGCATCCTGATTCTGGATCAGGGACGCGTGCTAGAGAGCGGGGAGCGGGAGGCGCTGGTTGCCGATCCTTCCTCTACGTTCAGCCGGATGCTCGCAGTCGGGCTTGAGGAGGTGCTGACGTGAAGACGAGACATTTTTTCTGGCGGATGTTAGGCAGTCATCCGTGGCTCTACGTCGCGAATCTGCTGGCATGGACACTCGTCCATATGGCGCCGCTGGCTCCCGGCCTGATTACGAAAGCGTTCTTCGATGATCTGGAAGGAAGGATCGATATTCCCTATGGGGCTTGGGCGATCGCTGCGCTGCTCTTGGGAGCTGCTGTCGGGCGGATCGGGGTGATCTACGTCGGCTTCGTGACCGACGTCAACTTCCGCTTCAGGCTCTCCATGCTGATCCGGCATAATCTGCTCGGCCATGTGCTCAAGCGGCCGGGCGCACGAGCCATCCCTTACTCGCCGGGGGAAGCGATTAGCAACTTTCGTGACGATGTCGAGCAGGCTGAGGAAGCAACGAGCTGGTCGGTCGATACGTTCGGCTTGATCGGATTCGTCGTCGTGGCGAGTTATATTTTGCTGTCCATCGACGCGCAGATGACCCTATTCGTGTTCGTGCCGCTCATCCTCGTCGTCACGGCTGCGCAGATCGCGACGGCGCGTATCCAGAAGTACAGAGCAGCCAGCAGGGAGGCTACCGCGAAGGTTACCGGTGCGATCAGCGAAATGTTCGCGAATGTCCAGGCTATTCAAGTGGCCGGCGCGGAGAAGCGGATCATTGGACGATTCGCCAAGCTGAGCGAGCATAGGCGTCATACGATGGTACGGGATAAGCTGCTGACGGAGGCGCTCAGCTCGGTGTTCAACAACTCCGTGAATCTGGGGACGGGACTGATCCTGTTCTTGGCCGGCATGAAGATGCGCAGCGGCGACTTCACGATCGGCGACTTCTCGCTGTTCGTCTACTATCTGACCTTCGTGACGACGCTGATCTCGAATCTGGGCAACTTCATGACCTACTACAAGCAGATGGGCGTCAGCTTCGACCGTCTGAAGATCATGCTGCAAGGCGCGCATGCTTCGCTGTTGACCGCCGCCCACTATATCGGCCTCGGCCGCCGTCGTCGCGCGGCTGATGAGGGGGTGGAGACTGGCGTGAAGTCGGAGGCGGTTCACGTACCGCTGCGCTTGTTGGAGGTGCGGGGGCTCACCTATCGCTACCCGGAGACGGGCAGAGGGATCGAAGGGATTGACCTGACCATGCAGCGGGGGTCGTTCACGGTCGTAACGGGCATGATCGGCTCCGGCAAAACCACGCTCGTCCGCACGCTGCTCGGGCTGTTGCCGCATGAGGCGGGGGAGATTCGTTGGAACGGGAAGGTCGTCGAGGAACCGGCGGACTTCTTCGTGCCGCCGAACAGCGCATACACCGCCCAGATTCCGAGGCTGTACAGCGATAAGCTGCGCAGCAACATCCTGCTCGGACTGGATGAGGAGACCGGGACCGCCCCCGGCGGATTGGCGCACGCGATCCATGGCGCTGTCATGGAGGACGATGTTGCCAGGCTGCAGCACGGACTGGATACGATGGTAGGCCCGCGCGGCGTTAAGCTGTCCGGCGGGCAGGTGCAGCGCTCGGCGGCCGCTCGGATGCTGGTGCGCAAGGCGGAGCTGTACGTGTTCGACGACCTGTCGAGCGCGCTCGATGTCGAGACGGAGAGCCGGCTGTGGGAGCGAATGTTCGCCGACAGGGGCGATGCGACCTGCCTCGTCATCTCGCACCGCAAGGCCGCGCTGTCGCATGCCGACAGGATCATCGTGCTCGAAGACGGAGCGATCGAGGCGGAGGGCACCGCAGAGGAGCTGCTGGCCTCGAGCGAGAGCTTCCGGAAGATCTGGCATGGGGAAGAGACTGGGGGAGGAAGTTAGTTGTTCGGTGTTGGTGCTGGTGCTGGTGCCGATGCTGATGCTGGAGCTGGTGTCGATCGCGGTGGCGGTGGTGCTGGTGCCGATGCTGAAGCTTTGCTAGAGCTGGTGCGGGTGCTGGAACTGGTGCCGATGCTGATACGACCGCCATCATCCGCTGCCAACCAACTAATCACTGATCGCGGGGATATACCAATCGCCGAGCGCTATCGCCAAAATCTGGGTCTATGGGCGATTAGCGAAGCAATTGCGCTGTTAAGGGATACGCATGCGCTATTTTCAGGCAAAATCGCTCTTTCTAACCCAATAAGGTATGGAATGCGCTAAATAGCGCATGCCGGTTCGCTAATTAGCGAACTCAGGCCATATAGGGCATCTACATGAAACGAAGCCCCTTGATTTAGCGCATGAATATACGTTAACAGCGAAATTACTTCGTTATTGCATGCAAGCCTGGGGACGAGATGTTCTGCACGCAATACGACCAATCCGAACTAGACGCAACTGTCGGTCACACCAACACGATCTTCGCATCGGGGATTGAAAAGAACAGAACATCAAGTAGGCGGGATTACTTGATGCTTTGTTCTTTATTTCGTATGGGGGTCAAATTGTTACCTATCACTACTTATTCCCTAGATATGGTAATATGGAGGTGTTATGAGTTCGCAATAGATACGGAGATAAAGTATAGGAATAAATTTGTAAGCAACCCGGAGCAGCCCCCTCATATAACACCGCATTCACGCGTCGGGGGCATTCGCCCCTCGCAAATTTGAATAAGGGTGTGAGAAATCAAATATGCGAAGTAGAAAAATCATATTGAGTGTACTCTTAGTTATCGTAGGATTGATTGGTGCAACAAAGCGGTATCGCTCCTATGAATGAAAGGGATGATAAGAATTTCAAACATATGGAATAGCAATTAATCAATGAAACTGCTGATAGGGGGTGGAATAAATGGGGCCAATCCATATTCGAGCATTAACAAGAGAGAACTGGGAGCAAGCGGTAAAGATATCGCTTGAAGATCGGCAAAAAAGCTTGGTTCCATCTGTAATGGAGGGCATCGCATATGCCTATATAAAACCTTGGGATGAGGCACTTGATCCGTATGTATTAGAGGCTAATGGGAATGTTTTTGGCTTCTTTTATTTGAGTTACACACCACGAAGTACTGATAATTATTGGATTGGTGGTTTTCAAATTGATAAATCCTATCAAGGCAAGGGGAATGGGAAAAGAGCACTTAGCGTGATTATAGATTTTATAAGGGAACAGCATCCGCAGTGTAAAGTTATTTCATTGACCGTCGAGAGAAGCAATCTTGTAGCTCAGAACCTGTATAAAAGCATGTCGTTTGTAGATGCGAACGAGACAAACCAAGACGAAGAGATTATCTATAGACTCCGCAGGGATGTATGAGTGCAGGTCTTATGAAAGCAAATATTCTCATAAAACCGAACAAACGTTCTTCATTCTACTGGGTGTATCTGGTATAATAGGGGGATTATCGTGGAGAATGACGTGGGAATTGCCAGGCGGTAAGAGAGAGAAGGACGAGCCGCTATTGAAGGCTGCTAGTCGCGAATTGTATGAGGAAACAGGGGCAATCGATGTCGAGTTAACGCCATACGGCATTTACTTGATGAATGGAAGTTACGGGATGAATTTTCATGCCAGAATACTCGAACTTGGCCAATTGCCCGATTACGAAATAGCGGAGATTACGTTTTGTGCGGATCTGCCTGATGGTCTAGGCTACGGGAACATCTATTACAAAATGTATGACGAGTGGAACAATTTACGCAATAAAGCTGAACTGAAAAAGTACAACGTGAACATTCGCGATCGTGGGAATGCGTATGACTATTGATTGAGAACGTCAGTTAGGCGAAAGGAAGCTTGAATCCATGACGAAGCTGAAGATCATTTCCTTGCTGCTTGTAGGCGTTGCGCTCGTATCGATAGGCTATCTGTATTTCAAGCCGATTTCGGTGTACAAAGAGATGAACGGGCTGATCTACTCTTATGATTCGGACTTTGAAAGGGAGACACAAATCATCGTTTCCGGTGAGATTACGAGACGATTATTTGCGGGCGATGTATTCGAAGGAGTAATTAAGATTGATGGCGAGTTCTCCCACCAGGTTGAGCTCAATTATGAGGGCGGGAAGTACTTCAGTTTAATTGTTACGGAAGATGAGTATGCAAAACTCACTACGATCGGGACGGTTATGGCAACAAGAAATTTCGATTATATCTGGGTAACCCTTAAGGGAATCGATGAGAAGTACGGGTTACAGGAAGGGTATATTTTCAGCCCAGCGGCTACCATGGAAGAAGCGAATGAATTAATTAAGAAAGTGCTTCTGAAGTAACTTAGGGATCACACATAGCGTGAAATACCAGGAGGGCAAATGGAACATTTACTAGTTGCCGAGACCGAACGACTGTACATCCGACCTTACAGAGCGGACGATTACGAGCAATCGTATGCGTTGATGCAAGACAAAGCGCTATATCGATTTCTGCACTTTGACGTTATGAATGCAGAAGCGTATCAAGGTCTGTTTCATTGGCTCATTCAAAGCTACGAGTCGAAAGGGAATGACTATAAATATTCATTTGCAATCCTTTTGAAGGAAACGAATCAGATAATCGGCTGGGTCGGAATCGGAAATTGAGGAGGCATGCGAAATGCCGAATAAGCGGATCGGGGCGGCTGCAATCATTAAGGATGCCGATGATCGTGTTCTGTTAGTGAAGCATAGCTATGGGCGCAACAATTGGGATCTGCCTGGCGGCAAATCGGAGGTCAACGAGTCTGCGCAAGGAACAGCCAAGAGAGAAGTGCTTGAAGAGACTGGCCTGGATATCGCCGTGGGTCAATTAACCGGTATTTATTATGATCCAACCTACGATATGCATCATTTTGTCTTTCTCTCCTATGCTGACGGAGATCGGGCCCCGACGCCAAGCTCGCCTGAAATACTGGAATGCGGCTACTTTTCCGTTCACGATTTGCCGAAACCGATCAACGATTTTACCTGTAGACGAATCCAAGACGCTTACGCTGAAAATCGAACAGATGTATTCCACATGATAGGACCGCGCATATGGTTCGAATAAGGGGCAATGGATTGCTAGTATTGATCCTTCTGGTCATGATCACGGGATGCGCCAACAATGATTGGCAGGAGAGAATAACCTTCAGAGCCCCGACTGAGACTGAAATTAGGGAGTTTGGCGAGCAGAAGGGTGAAATATTGGCGAAAAGACTCTACCACGATCATGCCATTTTATTAGGAGCGCACTATATTTACAGTCTTTATTATAATCTTCGAGATGAACAGCAGTCTTTTGGTACTTCTTGGGGCATTGGCCAAGAGGAATTGCTGAGGACCGCAATTACGGAGGAAAGCCATTTCATTGGCATTGTTATACGAGAGACCGATGCTTCACGTGAAGCCGCAAAATTGAAGATCATATTTGACGACGGTACTGCCGTGGTGACAGCGCTTGATGATCGACAAGCCTATATTATCGATCATCCGCTGGGGAAATTGACTTTCGTATCAAAGACGAAGGTTCAGTTGTTAAATGAATTGGATGAAATCATAGCTGAATTACAGTAATGGAGGGGATGACTTATCCATATTGGGATTGATCTGGACAATACGATTCTAGACGCCACGGCTTCTCATTTGCATTATTTTAACCTTGCTTCGGGCCTATCCATTACACCAGCGGATGTGCATGATTTCTATATGTATCGCCTCTATGGGTGGAGTTGGGAGGAGCGTGACGTGGTTTTCCAGAAATACGGAGAAGACATCTTCTGGAACTCGATCCCCTATCCCGATGCCATCGATGTGCTGGCGCACTTATCCAATAAGCATACCATATCCTTCATAACGGCTAGAACGGAGCCCTTCCGGGACATTACGATCAAGTGGTTAGACCGATTCAGCATACACTATCAACACATCGCCTTCGTAGAGAACAAGTTGGAGGCGTGTCAACAGCTCGAGGTCGACCTTCTTATCGATGATGCGCCTCATTATGCAGAAGAGTTCGCAACGTCGTCTAAGCCGTATATTCTATATGATCAGCCCTACAATCGGCATGTCAATCATGAGCTGGTATATCGTGCTGCAAGCTGGCTGGAGATCAAGAATTATATCGACAACTATGAAAGTTCCTTATCGCATGGGAGGAATACGCCATCATGATCATCAGAACCGAGACAAGCAGCGATTTCGATGCAATTGACCAATTGAATGTACGTGCCTTCGGCAATCGGGGAGATGAATCGAGATTAATCGAGCGCATCAGAGCGTCCGAACAATATGTTCCTGACCTATCGCTCGTCGCAGAGATTGACAGGGAGATCGTGGGTCACGCCATGCTAAGTAAAGCGGTTATACGTGAGCAGGATCGCGATACCACTGTCATTGTATTGGCGCCAATCGCGGTGAAGCCCGAGTTCCAGAAGCAAGGCATCGGCAGCAAACTGATCGAAGAAGGCATCAGTCGATGCAAATCGATGGGCTATGGACTCGTCCTGTTAATCGGCCATCCCGGTTATTACCCTAGATTGGGTTTTCGGCCTGCTAGACAGTTCGGATTGGAATTACGGCAATTCGATGTACCCGACGATGTGTTCATGGTCTATGAGGTAGAGCAGGGGAAGTTGCAGGAGATCAGCGGGGAACTGCTATATCCGAATGCTTTTCTCAGTGGGAAAGAGTCCTGATCGTGGAGGGAGAGCATGACAAATAGAATCAAGGTATCGACAGGTTCGCCATGGGAACCGGTAGTCGGATATTCGAGGGCGATCAGATGCGGTAACGTAATCGAGGTAGCCGGAACTACAGCAATGAAAGATGGCGAAGTAATTGGTGTCGGCGATGCATACGCTCAGACCGCATACATTTTGCAGATCGTGCAAGCCGCATTAGAGCAGCTAGGATCGAGAATGAATGATGTCGTGAGGACGAGGATGTTCGTGACGGATATAAGCAAATGGGAGGAGATTGGCAAAGCTCACGGCGAGTATTTTGGCGACATCAGACCGGCCTCGACGATGGTAGAGGTCAAGGGACTGATTCACCCGGAATTGTTAGTTGAAATCGAAGTGCAAGCGCTGATCGCTGAATAAATAAAGCCTGTCCCCCGGCAATGCGAGAGACAGACTTGCATTCGGTTAACACCTTACATGTTTACGCTTGAAGCCGATTTGCTGTTTGTCGATGGCCTTCTGGATGTTCGCGGCAGCGTGGATAAACTTTTGTTTTACCTTGCCAGGGTTGACGCTGACTTGGCCCACCGCATCGGCAGTGGCGACCGCCTTATCATGAAGAGGTACATAGGACACCCCGACCGTGTAGATAAAGTTACTTATCGAATACTTGGTGCGGTCCGGAGCGTCATGGATCGTGTTCGCCGCGAGTTCGAGCAAGTCGGTGAGCTTATCATCCGAGAACTCACTGTCCGGGCGATTACCAAGCAGCCAGCAATAGCAGCTCCATCCCGCTGACATTCGCAGTTCCTCTCCGCTGGCGATCCAACTGTCGGCAACCTCTTGCGCGATATCGGCTTCAGCTAATGTAACGGCCACTACGAAGTCGGACAGCATATAGAAGTAAGCGGTATCCATCCATCGATCGAAGTCCGCTGCAGTCATCGCCTTAGGGTCTGCGATGATGCCGGCGAAGTACATGGCATCGTAGTTCCCCGTAGCGTACAGTTGCTCAGCTAACGGCTGATCGATCTTGATCTTCTTCGCCATGGGCTTCATTTCGCCAGTAGCGACCCCGAACAGCGGTTCATGCGCGCCGTTCGAGAGGTAGATTTTCTTCGTTCGCTCCTTACCAAGACGCTCTAGTTCTTGCATTACCGTATCGAGATCCATGGCATTACACATCCTTGTCCGCCTATTTGCCCAATAGTATAACATATCGGTAACTTCTCAACGCATCCTCTCACGAATAGGAGTTGAACCATCCGTCATGCGACGACTGCTTGCACTTACCATCCTCATTCTCGCCATGCTCCTAAGCGCGGGATGTGCCGGAGAGAGCGATGAACAGCTAATCGGCTTCACGGTATTGAACAAGGAGATGAAGACCGATCATTACATCATCGAAATATCGAATCAGGATCGTCACGAGTATATCGAGCTATCGCAGGAGCACTGGAATCGCATCAACATCGGCGATACCGTCTCATTGAACGCGGCGAGTGCGCTTGTTCGCATCAATAACAAGCCGGTCGACCGGAGGGACACATGATTCGCAGGATAGACTATAAGGCGCTTATGATAGGCATTCTTGTCTACTTCCTGGGCATGTTCCTCCTGGATCTCATCGCGGCATCGCTCTTGAAGGGGCTCGGCCAACTATTCGATTATTCCGCCCAACGTATCGTCGACAGCTACGGGCTGGAATTCGTGTTGGCTGCGGGTGTGACGTTCTGGGCGGGCTATTGCGTCAATCGATTAAGCCGCAGACAGCCATTCGATCAGAGCATTGTCCTGGCGTTAGCCTTACTCATCTTCCATCTCATCGGAACCATCTACGCACTTTTCGATACTGACGGTGCACCGCTCTATATCAATCTGCTCTACGACAGTATTGTTACGATTGCGATAGTAGCCGGCGGGTATTACGCGAAGCGAAGGAAGAGGAAGGTCCACGAGAGGCCATCGGCGGAGACCGCCGTCTAAGACTACCAATACAGCCCGCCGAGCAGGTT
>JAEWJS010000049.1 GCA_023386495.1 Bacillota bacterium
GCTGCCGGCAGCGGCGGAAGCACCTGCTGCAGCGCGTAGAGCGAGAGTCCTGTCAGCAGTCCGATCACGGCCCCGCAGAACGGAAAAAACACGACGCTTCGCGCGACGTGCTCTCGATCGAACGGAACTTGAATCGGAATCGGCAGCCGCGTCAGAAATTGCAGCGCGACGACGACGCTTCGTAAGGTTAGATATAGATGATTGCCCATATGGCGATTCCTCCCGCGGCCAGCATGACGCTGACGAGATAGAGCAGCTTGACTGCCAGCCTAATGTGGCCAGGCTCGATCGGCTTCAGGTGCCACCCCATGCGCGCGCGTTCGCTCTCCGCGCCGAAATAGCGGTTCACCCCGCCCAGCTCGATGCCGATCGCGCCAGCGGCCGCCGATTCCGGTATGCCGCTGTTCGGGCTCGGATGAAGCTTGGCGAACGTTCGGACCGAACGATAGGCACGAATCGGCGACAACCCTCTGATGCAGCATGCTGCCGCGATCATGAGCCAGCCTGTTATCCGTGCCGGCACATAGTTCAGCACATCGTCTAGTCGCGCCGATACGCGGCCGAAATAGAGATAGCGTTCATTGCGGTAGCCGACCATCGAATCCAGCGTGTTCGTCGCGCGGTACAGCATCGCCAGCGGCGCCCCGCCCAGCAGCGCGTAGACAATCGGTGACACGAGCGCATCGACCGTATTCTCGGAGACGGTCTCGATCGCCGCCCGCGACGCTTCGCGTTCGTCCAGCCGTTCCGTATCGCGTCCGACGATATAGCCGACATAGCGTCTGGCATCCGCAAGATTGCCGGCGACGAGCGGCCGATAGACGAGCATGGCCGCGTCCTTGAGCCCTTTGACCGCGATCGTCGTCGAGATGAACCACGCTTGCAGGGCGAAGCCGACCCATGCATGCAGCTGCGTGCCCAGCCATACGATGGCGTACATGACCGTCCCTGCGAGAAGCACGGTGCAGAACGCGAGCACCGCGCCTCGTCGGATCAGCGCACCGCTGGACAGCTGCCGCGTGCCGGGATGCAGCTTGCGTTCCATGTGCTTGATGAATCGTCCGATGAGGATGACCGGATGCGTCGGCCACTTGGGATCGCCGATCAGCCAATCGATGGCAATCGCGGCGGCGAGGAGCAGCGCGGTCTCCTGCAAGCTATAGAAGAGCACGGCTTCACAACGCCTCCCAACGGAAGGCCAGCGCCTTCAGCTCTATCGGGATGCCGGCCGTGACGAGGAAGACGCGCTCGCACGCCTCCGCCAGCTTGCGATTGAGCCGTCCGGCAGCGTCCCGATACCGGCGGCCGAGCGGATAAGCCGGCACGATGCCGCTTCCCACTTCATTCGTCACCAGCAGGAGCGGGACCGGGCATGCGGCGGCGGCCTGAACGAGTTCATCCGTCAGCCGTTCGAGCTCGCGATCCGAAGCGGCGCTCCATTCTCCTCCGGCATCCGCTTCCAGCTTCAGCATCCAGTTCGTCAGCCAGAGCGTCAAGCAATCGACCAGGATGACGACAGCTTGCTTGCCATTCGGCTCGTCCTGCTTGCCATTCGGCATGCTCTCCTGCCACCCAGCCTCCCCTTCCGCATGCCCCGACCGCTCCGTCAACGACCTCAACCGTTCGGTCAGAAGCAGCGGCTCCTCGATCGTCTCCCATGCAAAGCCCGAAGCTTCCCGGTCCTTGCGGTGCAGCTGGACGCGTGCCTCCATCTCGTCATCATAAGGCTGCGATGTCGCGATATAGATGCCGCGCGGCGCAACGCGGGATGCATATGCTTCCGCGAACCCGCTCTTGCCGCTGCGCGCGCCGCCGGTAATCATGATCGCCATGCCAATTCATCCTCCCCATGCGCGTATGCTCCGCGCTTATTCCTTGGATACGCCCGCGCTCTCGAACGTCGCCATCTCTTGCATGATGCGTACAGCCGCCTCGATGAAGTGGAAGCTGAGCACGGCACCCGTGCCTTCTCCCAGCCGCATCTCGAGATGTATCATCGGTTGGATGCCGACAGCCTCCAGCAGCCTGCGATGCCCCTGCTCATGCGACAGATGCGAGGCGATCATATACGGCTTCGCGGCCGGACACAGCCGAGCAGCGACCAGCGCAGCCGCCGTGGAGATATAGCCGTCGATGACGATCGGACAGCGCAAGGCGGCTGCGCCTAGGATGAGGCCGGCCAGTCCCGCGATTTCCAGTCCGCCTACCTTCGCCAGCGTATCGAGCGGATCATTCGCATCCGGTTGATTATGCGCGACGGCCCGCCGGATGACGTCGACCTTGTGATGGAGGCGGCGATCGTCTATGCCCGTCCCGCGTCCGACGGCATCCTCCGGGGACAGCCCGCCCAGCACGATTGCGAGCGCGCTGCTCGGCGTCGTGTTCCCGATGCCCATTTCGCCGGTCGCGAACATGCCGTAGCCCTGCTCGTGCAGCTGTTCAGCAGTCTCCACGCCTGCCAGCACCGCACGAATGGCTTCCTCCCGGCTCATCGCCGGTCCGCTGCACATATTTGCGGTCCCCTTGCGGATCTTGCGGCTGATCAACTGCGGGTGCTCGAGCTCCGCATTCACGCCGATATCGACGCAGTACACATCAGCGCCAGCCTGCCGTGCCAGCACGTTGACGGCTGCCCCGCCGGCCAGGAAATTCATCACCATCTGCGGCGTCACCTCGGCAGGGAACGCGCTGACCCCTTCCTCGCAGACGCCATGATCGCCGGCCATGACGACGACCGCTTTACGCGGCAGCTCGGGAATCGGGTTGCCCGCAATGCCGGCGAGCTGCATCGCGATCGCTTCGAGCCTTCCGAGACTGCCCGGCGGCTTCGTCAAGCTGTTCAGTCGTTGTTCCGCCCCTGCCATCGCTTGCTCATCGAGCGGCTGTATGTGATTAATTAATGCCATTAACTGATTAAGATCTTGTTCCATTGAATTCCCCATCTTGCTTCACTCCCTCATTTCGTTCACGATTGCCCCATCGTCACGGCAAGCTGCGGCCGCAGCAGGATCTGAGGAACCCCGCTCTCCGGATGCGGCAGCACGACAGGCGCCGTCCCGTACACCTCGAGTATCATCGCTTCGGTCAGTACCTCGGCAGGCGTACCTATGGCGGCAATTCTCCCATCCTTCAAGACGATCAGCCGATCGCAGTATTGCGCCGCAAGATTTAAGTCATGCAGCACCGCCAGTACGGTTTTCCCCTGCGTACGCTGCCACTTCCTGACCGTATCGAGCAGTTGGACTTGATATCCGACGTCTAGATAAGTCGTTGGCTCATCAAGCATAATCAGCTCCGGCTCTTGGACCATGACCTTCGCCAGCGCGACGCGCTGCCGTTCGCCGCCGCTGAGCTCGCTTAGCCTCCGCGCGGCCAATCCCTCCAGATGATGGGCTGCCAATACTTGATCAATCAGCGATTCGCTGTCCCGTTCCTCATGGCCCAGCCAGTTCTGATGCGGGAACCGCCCCATGGCGACGATTTCGCGTACCGTGAAGGACGTCGACGGCAGTCCCTCTTGCTGGAGGACGGCCAGCCAGCGTGCCAATTCCTTGCGTCCGTAGCTGCCGACAGCCTTGCCGCGCAGATGGACGGTGCCGGAATCATAGGCCACCACGCCGGACAGGGCCGCGAGCAGCGTCGACTTGCCGGCGCCGTTCGGTCCGATGATGCCGTACATGCCGCCTTCCGCCAGCTCGAAGGAGACTTGATCCAGAATGCGGCTGCCATGCAGCGTCATGCGGAGATTATCCACGCGAATCATGCTCGTCAGTCCCCCTTAAGTCCGGCTTTGCGCCGCTTCAATAGATAGGCGAAGAATGGCGCTCCGATCAATGCGGTAAGTACGCCAAGCGGAATTTCCTTCGGGCTGAGCGCCGTGCGCGCGAGCGTGTCTGCCCAGAGCACGTAGACCCCTCCGCCGATCGCGGATAACGGCACGATAATGCGGTAATCCGGACCGAATAGCAGACGCACCATATGCGGCACGACCAGCCCCACGAAGCCGATGACGCCTGCGACCGACACCGCCGCTGCCGTTAGCAGCGTAGACACGAGCAGCACGATCAGCTTCGTTCGTTCCACCCGAATGCCCAGATGCGCGGCATGCCGTTCGCCGAGCACGAACAGGTTCATCGCTTGCGCGAAGGCCGCGATGATCGGCAGTCCGATCGCAAGGAACGGGAGTACGAGCAGCACATGGTCCCAATCCCGCTTGGACAAGCTGCCCATCGTCCAGAACAGAATTTCGTTCACGACCGAATTGGAGAGCGAGATCATGAAGGACACGAATGCCCCTAGGAACGCCTGGATAATGACGCCGGACAGGATAAGCGTCTCGATTCCCATCCTCCCCTGCGTCCGAGCCAGCCAGATGACCGTCAAGATCGTCAGCGCGCCTGTGGCAAAAGCGACCAGCGGAATCGTCCATAAGCCGATCGCCGTCTGCAGACCGAGCAGGATGATGAATGCGGCGCCGACCGAGCTCCCTGACGCCACGCCCAGCGTATACGGATCTGCGAGCGGATTGCGAAGCACGCCTTGGAAACCTGCACCGGCCAGCCCCAAGCATGCGCCTACCAGGATGGCGAGCAAGACACGCGATAAGCGTACCTGCAAGATGACCGCTTCGTCCAGCTTCGTCCAGGTCACGTCGTCTTGCGCGAGGAACGGCAGCTGCTGCACGAGGATGGCCCACACCTTCGCGACGGGGAAGCCTGCCGAACCGATCGAGATCGAGATAAGCGCAGATACGGCGAGGAGCAGCAGCGCTGCCCCTCCGTATCCTGCTATGCGTAGTTTCATGTATCGCTACTCGAACAGCTCGGGATGGATCGCTTTCGCGACCTCGAGCAGACCGTCCGTGAGACGCGGGCCTACGCGCACGAGCGGGTCATTCGTAACGGCAATGACTCGATTATTCTTCACGGCATCGATCTGATCCCAGCCGGGACGGCCTGCGATCCCGTCCGGAATCGACGAATCGCCGGCATAATCCGGATAGATGATCACCTGCGGATTGCTTGTCAGAATGCTTTCCGGATCGATCGCGAACCAGCCTTGCTGGTCACCAGCAACGTTCACGCCGCCTGCCAGCGTCACGATTTCGTCCAGGAACTCGCCCTTGCCGACTGACCAGCCGGCCGAGAATTCCAGGTAGACGCGCTTGGCCTCGGCATCCTTCACCTTATCTAGGACGGCTTGTTTGTCCGCGCGCATCTTATCGGCGACGGCCTTCGCTTCCGCTTGCTTGTTCATCAGCGTGCCGACCTGTTCGATGTGGGCAATCGTCTCGTCCAGCGTCGTTGGCTTGGAGACGTACACGACTACGCCGAGCGCCCGCAGCGCTTCAGTCGCCGCATCGGTCATGCCTGCATTCGCAATAACGAGGTCAGGGTTCAGTCCCGCAACTGCTTCAATATTGACATCCATGCCGCCGACACGCGGCTTCTCCGAGACCTCTGCCGGATAATTGCTGTTATCGTCTAAGCCGACCACTTGATCGGAAGCACCGATCGCGTACAGAATTTCCGTCTCGTTCGGCGCAAGCGAGACGACGCGCGCTGGCTGTGCTTCGATGACGATCGCCGTGCCCGAAGCATCGGTCACCGAGAGCGGATAGACGGTGTCTTCAGCAGCCGCTGTCGGCTCTTCGTCAGCTCCGTTCGCGGCAGCACCGCCGTTATTGCCGCTCGTCGATGGATTCGCAGCCGGCGCCTGCGTGTTTCCGTTCGCACCTGCGTCCTTCTGGTCGTTATTGCCGCCATCCCCGCATGCTGCAACGATCGCCAGCGCAAGGGCTAGCAGCAGCACGGAAGCGATGCGCAGCATTCGCTTGCCGCTTCCCGTATTCGGATTATAATGCCGTTTCCTATCTGCCAATGTATTCCTCTCCGTTTCCTACCTTATCGTTTTCCATACATTCGTTTCGCATCCTCTGCCGCGACTCCAATCGACAACAAAAAAAGCATTTCAGACACAAGTGTCAGAAATGCTATCAGTCATCCCGAAGCGGCGGTTCAAAATGCATCCGATTATCCGGCGGAATACCCGACGGCCGGTCATTTTGTTCCATTTCCTGAGCACCTCCCTAAGTCCACGTAGGCAGCGTTCACGATTCTGGGCAGGTCTCCTGGCTCGAAGCATTCGCATTACGCCGTCTTCCCGGTTATCCCAGTGACATTCATGGCGTTGCGATTACGGCATCAGCATGCTGCTGGCCGAACTTCTTACAGTGGCGGGTCCGCGCCGGATTCTCACCGGTCTTCCCTATTACGCCGGTTCGACGAACTTCCCGTCGTTCCGACACCCGAATCATAAGCTATTCAATTGGCTTGCACAGGTAACTATAGCATCAATAGGCGAATCTTGTCTATGACGGTTACGTGAAGGAACGCCGACCCCGACATGCGAGATCGGCGTTCCGACCGATTGGGCTATAAAAATGCGCCTATCGGCGAGTTGCACAACCCGCCGATAAGCGCATATTCGGATTCCTCTTCTGTTGTCGCGACCCGTAAGTCTACCGTTAGTCTCCCGTTACCACTTCGCCGTCCCAGCTCAACATGCCGCCAGCGACATTAATGACGCTATAGCCCTGCTGCGCCAAGTAGTCGCATACGCGGGTGCTGCGGCCGCCGCTTCTGCAGATCAGCACGACCTCTTCTTCGTCGTTCTCGAACAGCTCGCTGACACGTTCGGCGAGCTGCGACATCGGGATCAGCCGCGCTTCGGCAATATGACCCACCTGCCATTCGTCCGGCTCCCGCACATCGACGAGATTCAGCTTCTCGCCTTTCTTCAGCCGCTCGGCCAGCTCCGTCGTCGTCCATTCCGGATACATGCGCCAGCCCCCTCTACACGCGGACCGCGGTGCCGCTGACGGCGACCATCAGCATGCCTTCGCGTACCACTTCGTAGTCGATATCGATGCCGACGATCGCCGTTGCGCCCATGCGGCGCGCCTGGTCGATCATCTCGCCGATCGCGATGTCGCGGGCTTCCTTCAGCTTGCTCTCGTAGGAACCGGAACGGCCGCCGACCACGTCCGTGATCGAAGCGAAGAAGTCGCGCACGATGTTCGCGCCCATGATCGCTTCGCCGTTGACGATGCCTACGTAATCCTGAATCGGTCTGCCTTCAATCGTCGGTGTTGTCGTAATAATCATTGTGAACCTCTCCCCTACTGTGCGATAGTCTCACTCTCGACCTTCTTCGCTTGGTCGGTGCGCGTATCGACCGTAATCTTCACGAGCACGCCGAACTCGCGATCCGGACGCTTGAGCCATAGACGGAACGTCTCGACCGCTTCACCCTGCCGCATCTCGCTGCGGCCGAGGTACTTGTAGTCGACGATGTCCGCGTCGAATTTCTCGTCCGCCGTCTGCATCGCGAGCCTGCCCCACTTGGCGTAATCCGGCTCAGCTCCCGCCGATGCGCCTCCCGCATAACAGCCAGCGAACATTATGCTTAATGCCATTAACAACACAGTCATACGCTTTAACTTGCTCATTCGATTCTTCATTGCCACATCAATCAGCTCCCCTTCTCTTAATCGAGGATAGGGTTAGCTCGACAGCGGAACATTATGCCATGATGAAGAAATAGAACACAGCCGCCAGCACGAAGCGGTACAGCGCGAACCAGGTCAGCTTCAGACGCTTGATCAAGTTCAGGAACGTCACAACCGCAATCATCGCCACGATGAACGAGGTTACGAGACCGATCAGGAACAGTACCAAGTCATCGCCTGTCAGCAAGTCGCGGCTGTCGTACATGTCAAGCGCCGTCGCGCCGAGCATGACCGGCACGGAGATGATGAACGTGAAGTCGGCCGCGGCTTTCTGGCTCGTGCCGAGCAGCAGACCGCCGGAGATCGTCGAGCCCGAACGCGAGAATCCCGGCCAGAGCGCCAGACATTGGAACAAACCGATGCCGAACGCTTGCTTGTAAGTGATGTCGTCCGTATTCTCCGCCGTCACCTTGCGCCTGACGTTCTCGGCCACGATCATCAGCACGCCGCCGATCACGAGGCTGATCAGCACCGGCAGCGGTCCGAACAGCTCCGTCTTGATGAATTCCTTGAGCAGCAAGTACACCACGAGCGCCGGTGCCATCGCTAGCGCCAAGTGTATGACATTCAGCTTGTTCGGCACGTCGAAGCGAAGATGCAGCATATCCTTCAGAATGTCCATGTACCGTTTCCAATACAGCACCAGTACCGCGAGCACCGCACCCAACTGCACGACGATTTTGAACGTATCGGCCGATCCGCCCTCGTAATCCAGCAGGTGGCCCGTCAGGATCATGTGACCGGTCGAAGACACGGGCAGAAATTCCGTTAATCCTTCCACGATGCCAAGAATAATGACTTTAAAAAAATCTTCCAACCTTCACACTCCCATCGTAACTCTCTCGATTCCATTAATAACCTTCTCTACGGTATAGCATTTTCCTCCTGTAAGCAACCCGTCCGAAGTCGGGAATTTGTCCGTCTATCCCGGCTGACGACGATGAGCAGCGCTGACAGTCCCCAGAGATAAGCCAGCCACATCGCCGTCCTCAGCCTGTCATATTCCTGCCAAGTGTCGAAGTTCAGCCGCATGTACCCGTATCGATCTAACCAATAGGTAGCGGCCTGGTACAAGATTGCCAGCAGCGCCAAGCATACGAGCTTCAACCCTGCGAGGACAAGACCCCGCTTGCCCCTTGCCTGCCGCAGCCAGATCGCGGTCAGCCAGCCGAGCATGAACGCCGAGAACGGAGCCACGAAGACGAAGCCGAGCGACGTCGTATCCCAAGCGATCGAGAACTTGTAGGCAAAAACGACCGCCGCAACCGATACGGTAATTAGTCGAAAGCCGGTTTTGCCGACAATCGGCACTGCGCCGCGGTCCTCTCGTCCTTCGAGGCTTCGGCGATACCCAAGATGCCACCGGTACAACAGATACAGGCCGATGATCGCGGCACCCAGCACGGAGAAACCGTATTGCAAGAGCTTATAGAGATGAATGCCCGCTACCTCATCGCGCAGCCGATCGAAGTGATTCGTGAACACGGTATGACGATGCGTCCAGCCATCCATGAAGAGATGCGTCAGGAACCCGATGAACAACGAGATCAGGAACCTCGCCCATTGCCCTAGCGTTCGCAGCTCCCATTTGTTTGCCGATTCGGCGGCCGCAATGCGATCCATCCGTCCGAATGCCGGAAGGAGCAGCGGCAGCGTCGGCTTGAATAGCCGGTGGTAGGCCAGCGCGAAAGCGACGCATAACGGAATATGCATGAGCAAGAAACCCAGGTAGGTGTGCCCGATCGTGCGATGCGTCTCGAAGGCGACGTAATATTCGAGGTCCGGCGCCATGCTGCCGAGCACGAGCCCGGTCATGCTGAGCGAGGGAACCAACTTTTTGATCGGTGCGGCAAAAGCGGGATGCGACAATGTAAACGGCACGCGGCTAACACTCCTTCGCAATTAACAATATCTCAACAGCTAATCTGTATCCCTATTACGATTGAGTGCTCCATTTTGTTTCATTGTTTGGAAGATGAATATCATTTTTTTCTAGTGACATTCGCCACAGCGCTCGGTAAAGTTAGGTATGGCATTCCACTGCAAAGGTACAGCCTTAGTCAGCCACCGAAGGAGAAGATTCAGAATGAGTACGCTGCTAGACAGCAAAAACACGTCCGCAGTCGCAGCCAGCGGAGCTTCTGCCGGTCCATCCGTCGGCGCAGTACAGCCTGCCGGAGACGAGAAACCTCCGATCTCGGCCAGCCGCGCCGATCACCTCGTGTTCATCGGCGTCACGATCCTCTATTGGATGACACTATACGTCTATATGCCGATTCTTACGCCCTACCTCGAATTCAAGGGGTTGACGCTGTCGCTGATCGGCCTCGTGCTTGGCAGCTACGGCATGACGCAGATTCTGGTTCGCTTCCCGCTCGGCATCTGGTCGGACAAAGTGCAGAAGCGCAAGCCGTTCATCATGCTCGGACTATTGACTGGCGCACTTAGCTGCCTGCTGTTCATCCTGCCGGGCTCTTGGATGTGGACGCTCGCAGGCAGAGTCATGGCCGGCGTGTGCGCCTCCACTTGGGTCGCATTCACGGTGCTGTACGCCAGCTACTTCATCGGCGCGAACGCGACGCGCGCGATGGGCAGCATCAGCTTCATGACCGTGACCGGGCAGCTGCTCGGCATGGGCATCAGCGGCTATCTCGCCGAAGGCTTCGGCTGGAAAGCGCCGTTCGTAACCGGCATCGCGATCGGCATCGTCGGCTTCCTGGCCGCCTTCGCGATCCGCGAGCCCAAAGAAGGCGTGGCAAGAGCGCCGATGACATTCGGCGACATGGGTGCCGTCATACGCGAGCCCATATTGCTGAAGGTGTCCTTGTTATCCGTGCTCGGCCACTGTATCCTCTTCATTACGATGTTCGGCTTCACGCCGCTCAAGGCAACGACCGATCTGCTGGCAAGCAAGGCCGACCTGACGTTGATCGTGTTCGCGTTCATGGTTCCGCACGCCTTCACCTCGCTCATCAGCGCCAAGTGGGTCGCCCCTCGATTCGGCGCTTGGAACACCATGCTCGCCGGCTTCGTGCTGAGCGGCGTGTTCACGGCCGCTATCGCATGGTCGACCACGCTGCCCGCGATGATGGCGACGCAGGCGCTGAACGGCTTCGCGCAGGGGCTGTATATGCCGCTCTTGCTCGGCATGGCGATCCAAGACTTCAGCCATGAGAAGCGCGCGACCGCGATGGGGTTCTATCAGGCCGTGTACTCGGCCGGGATGTTCGCCGGGCCATTCCTGGCCGGCTGGCTCAATGAACGCTACGGCATCGACAGCGGCTTCTACGCCGGCGCAGCCTTTGCGCTCATCGCGACAGCGCTGACGCTGCTCTGGCGCCGCAGCCACGCTTCTGCACGCTGACCGGCTGCTGCAAGCAGCCCATACATGACAAGAGACCCTGGTGAGGTACTGTAATCGCAGCGGTTGCAGCTCGACAATCAGCACCTGTCCTTCCCAACCTAATGGACAAGATGCATCTACCCAATGCCAACTGTGTAGATGCGTGAACCCCGGCTTCGCTAGACATCGTGTTCTCGGTGCTCTCTACCATCGCAGTCAACATCTCGCTAAGGTCCCTACCCGCTCTTTTGACCACTATCCCTTCCACTCAGAACTAGCTGCCCCCCAAACCTGATCGAAGGGGATAGTGACCAGAAGTCCCACAGCCCCTACAATCCCTGATCGAAAGGGATAGCGGCCAGAAGTCCCACAGCCCCTACCGTCCCTGAATAAGGTCACCAGCCCCTACCGTCCCTGACCGAAGGGATAATGACCAAAAGTTACACAGCCCCTACCGACCCTGATCGAACGGGATAGTGCTCAGAAGACTCGCCAGACTGGTTACGTCCCGAAGTTCGTGCGAACTCCGTTGGTGTGATTCCACCATTTCGAACTTAGCCGGAAATGTTCCCGCTAATTTCCCCCGAAAACCCGAAAGTCCAACATTAGCTGGAAATACTCCCGCTAAAACAAGCCGAATCCTCATTTCCGGCCATTTCCATTGAATTTAGAAGGAATAATTCCAGCTAATCCACTGGTTCGGTCAATACCTGAACAATTAGCGGGACATATTCCAGCTAATCCTCAACTCCCGGCGATCTAACCTGTTCTCCGATAACGTACACGAGCGCACACAAGCACACGTACACGCACTCACACACAGCAAATAGACCCGATATGGGCCTATTTGCTGGTATTAAGCAGCATGTGGCTGCATGTCTGTAACTTTGACGTGGCTATATGGCTGTGACTATGACTGTGGCTGTGGCTATGACTGTGGCTGTGACGTGGCTGTGCTGTGCTGTGACTGCATGCACGCGACAATCGCGGAACGTCACTAGGCAGCTTATTTCCCCTGCAGCTCCGCGTACTTGCGCACGTATTTGCAGACGCTCTGCACGAACGTCGCATGCGACCACGTAAGCGGCGCTACCGCAAGCGGCGAGCCGTCGAACGGGTTCAGCTGCTCAGGCAGCACACCGCTCTCTAGCGCCTTGCCGACTACCCATTCCAGCGCCCGCTTCGGCGATTCCAGATCGCCAATGGCACGAGCAGACTCGATCTCATAGTTCGCGATCCACAGCGTACAGATAATCCACGGATTGCCCGGTACCCGATCGATATCGCCGGATTGCTGGAAGTAGTAATCGTTCGTATACCTCGCCACGCCGCCGATCTCCGTTTTGACCGACAACCCTTCCTTGATCGCTTGAATGGTCCGCACGACCCGGGAGTCGTCTGCAGGCAGCACGCCGAACTCCCAGATGCCGAACATCGAGCTTTCGAGCGTCATATCCTTGACCCAATGACCGTCCCTATAGATCAGTCCGCGGGCGAATCGGCCGCTCTCCTCATCCCAGATATGCTCCAGCATGCCTTGCTTGATCCGTTCTGCCGCACTGCGGTAATGGTCGCTTCGCTGGTAATCGCCGAACAAGTCGGTGAATTGCGCCGCTGCCATTAAGCCGCCATAGACCGATGCGACCGTGTACGTCCAGATGCCGAACCGTTCCTCCCATAGGTCATAGCTCGGCTTCGGCAGGTCCAGTCCCGGCTCCATATAGTCGGATAGAAAATTCGCGGCCGGGCGGATCAACGTGCTGTACAGCGACTGCGGCAGCTCGATCACCTGATGGTACGTATAATCTTTCCACAACGCGTACAGCACGAGAGCCGTCTCATCCTCCTGGATCGGCAGCCGATTCGTTCCCTGCACGATATACGGATGCCAGCTCGAGCCAACCGTACCGTCGGGATTGTATTTATGGAACAGGTAGCCGTCAGGCGACAGCGCATCCGCGCAGAATTGGAAGAACGGCGCGATCATGCTCTGGTAGCCGGCCAGCGACATCGCTTCCGCGATCAGCGCGCCGTCCCGCGGCCACATATAGCTGTAGTGGTCCCGGTTGTACTGCAGAATCGCCGTATCGTTCGCCGCGATGATCGCCCCGTTCTCGTCCGTCTGCGTGCGGACCATGAGCAGGCTCTTCTTAAATAAGCGCACGACTTCCTCCGGCAGATCGCCGAAGCTCTTCTCCGTCCGCAGCAGCCAGTGGCGCCAGTAGATGACGATCCGGCTGAGCAGCTTCTCCGGGTGGCTGTCGCATACATACTGGTTCAGCGTTTTCACTTCTTCCAGATTGCGGCCGACTGCCATCCAGTAATAGACGGACTTCTCGCCGCCGCCCGGCACCCGGGTCGTGAAGCCGATCGTGCTGTCGACGGAGCCCTGCGCGATCGCGTTGCCCATCAACACGCCGTCCTCGGCATCCCGCCATGTCCCCTCCGCAGAATGGAACCGTTTGATGCCGGTCGAATATTGCGTCATGCCTCCCTCTTCCGAGAAGCCGTTGAACATGAAATAACAGGACCGCTTATAATGGAAAACCGTATTCGAGTCTGGATAATAAGCTGCCGTGTCGCCAACCTCGGTCCCTTCGATCATGAGATCCTGATGGAAGAACAGCCGAACCTCGCGCTCATGCGCCGCCGTGCTGCGCACGACGACACGCTTGATATAGATGCAATCCCGCTGGTGGATCCCGTCATTGATGAACAGCTCGAGTCCTAGCGCGTCATTCTTCGCCGTCACGTTCGTGACAAGGGAGTTCTCGACGTAATCCAGCTCGAACCGCCACTCGGGCGAGTCCAGCCACGAGAAAGCGCCATCCACCCATACGCCGAATCGGCACTGTTGGCCGCCCACATGATTCAGTTGTCCCACATACGGAAAATAAATATCGCGAATGTAGCAGTTGTCGTCCAGGTTCACCAGCATTTTGCCATTTCCTACTACCAGATGTCGGGCCATTTCGATTACCCCTTTCCGAATCCCGCAAGCTCGCGGTATACCGCTGCGTATTCGCGCGCGGAGCTGCTCCAACTGTAATCCTTGCTGACCCCTTGGTCGACGATGTGCTGCCACTTCGCATCGTCCCGATAGAGGTTCAGCGCCCTGCGCACCGTGTGCAGAAGTTCATCGGCATCATATTGCCGGAAGCTGAAACCGGTTCCTCTACTTGTATATTCATCATAGGCTTGTATCGTGTCCCGTAGCCCCCCGGTCTCGCGCACGATCGGCACGGAGCCGTACCGCAAAGCGATCAATTGGCTTAACCCGCAAGGCTCGAATTGCGACGGCATCAAGTACAGGTCGGATCCGGCATAGATCTGCCTCGCAAGCGCATCGTCGAAGCCGTTATGCACGGCCACGCGCTCCGGCAGCAGGGCGGCCGCTTGGCGGAATAACGCCTCATAGCGGGGTTCGCCCGTGCCGAGCACGACGAGCTGCACATCCGGCTCGGACTGCAGCAGCCGTTCCAGCATGCCTTCAATCAGGTCAAGCCCCTTCTGCTCGACCAGACGCGATACGATGCCGATTAGCGGTGCGTCGGATGATTCCGTCAGGCCAAGCTGCCGCTGAAGCGCGATCTTGTTCTTACGCTTCTTACCCAAAGACTGCCTGTACGGAAACGCAATATGGGGATCATTCATCGGATTGAAGGAATCGACATCGATTCCGTTGACGATGCCGACTAAGTCCTCCTTGCGCTTCTGCAGCACGCCTTCCAGCCGCTCGCCGTAGACTGGCGTCTGGATTTCTTCGGCATACGTGCGGCTTACCGTGGTCAGCTTGTCCGCATAGACGAGGCCGCCCTTCATGCAGCTGCCGCCGCCGTAGAACTCGAGTCCTTCCGACGTGAACAATTCGTCGCCGATGCTGAGCAGATCCGCTAGCGTCTCACGCGAGAACACGCCTTGATAGCGGAGATTATGGATCGTGAATACGCTGCGAATGCCGCGTGTCCCGGGATCCTGGCTGTACCGCGTCCGGAGCAGGAACGGGATCAATCCCGTCTGCCAATCATGGCAGTGGATGATGTCCGGCCGCCAGCCGAGCAGCGGCATCGCCTCCAGAACGGCGAAGCAATAGAAGACGAATCGCTCCGCCTCGTCGCCATAGCCGTAGAGCGAGCCGCGGTCATAGTAGTAATCGTTGCCGATCAAGTAATAGGCAATACCTTCGAGTTCCGTCCGATACAGCTCGCATCGCTGATTGCGCCAGCCGAGCTGCACGCGGAACTCGCCGATGCGCTGAAGCGTATGCCGTATCGCCTCAGGCGTCTCGCCGTACAGGGGCAAAATAATAGCTGCCTCGCAGCCGAGCGGCGCGAGCGCCTTCGGAAGCGCGCCGACGACATCGGCCAGGCCGCCCGTCTTCACGATCGGCACGGCCTCCGAGGCCGCGAATAGGATGTTCATGCTGCTACTCACCTAGCTCTCTATAAGATCAACCGTTTCTTCGCGACGTATGGCGCTTCGGGCATTCCGCTCAGTCTGCGCTCCGCCTCGATCGTCACTTCCTTATCCAGAATGACATGCTCGAGCACGCTGTTGGCGCCTACGATGCCATTTTGCATGACAATGCTGTTGCGAATGACCGCTCCCTTCCGCACCTTGACCCCGCGGAACAGAATGCTGCCCTCCACCGTACCCTCGATCTCGCAGCCGTTCGCCACGAGCGAATGCACGGTTCTCGCACCTTGCAGATAGCTGGACGGCGGCTCATCCTTGACCTTGGTGAAGATCGGCCCCGGCTTGTAGAACAGCTCGCGCCAGACAGCCGGCTTGAGCAGTTGCATGCTGTTAAGATAATAGCTGGCCATCGTATTGACGATGCCGAGATAGCCGTTATACAGATACCCGCGGATATTGAGCTGATCCAGCCTCGAGGAGATCGCATGGCGGACCAAGTGATCCTGCCCTTGCGCCAGCGACGTATCGACCAAGTCGAGCAGCAGCTCTTTCTTCATGACGTACATCTCCATGGAGACCAGATCCGACTGGAGACGTCCGTAATGGTCCTGCATGTTCGTGATCCGACCCTCTTCGTTCATCGCCACCTTACGCGCTCTTCCCGTCAATGAATCATTCTGACGCTTGACGACGACCGTAATGTCGGCACCGCTGTCCTTATGATTGCGGAGTACCTCGCGTAGGTCGATGTTGCATAC
>JAEWJS010000057.1 GCA_023386495.1 Bacillota bacterium
GTTGAGGCGTGAGGGAGCGATATCGGCGAACGAATGCGGTTTTTCGCATTCGTTGAGGCGTGATGGTGCGGTAACGGCGAACGAGAGCGGTTTTTCGCATTCGTTGAGGCGTGAGGGAGCTTAATCGGCGAACGAGAGCGGTTTTTCGCATTCGTTGGGGCGTGCAATTCCCTTAATCGCGACACTCGTCGAGCAGTTGGATCAGTTCGCCAATCGCACGGATCGTCCGGAAGGGCTGAACCGGCAATGTCGCGGGATCGACACCGCGATGGTTCAGCCAGATGCCGCGAATGCCAAGCGACTGCGGCGCGACGATCTCCCACTCGTAATTGTCCCCGACCATCCAAGCCTCTTCAGCCTTCACGCCCAGCAAGCGAAGGGCATGCACGTACACCTCCGGCTCCGGCTTGCCGATGCCGAATTCCTCCTCGACGAGGATCGTCTCGAAAATGCGATCGAGGCCGAATCGCTCGATCTTCTGCCGCTGCGGCAGCGACGCGCCGTTCGTCAGCAACGCAATGGGAATACCCAGCTTCCGCACATGCGCGAGCGTGTCGATTGCGCCGGGGTAGACGTCCACGAGCGCGTCTCGCGCCTCGCTGTACGCAACGGCGATGCGGTCGCACAGGCCGAGCAGGTCAGCACCGCTCAACCCTAACCCCAAGCCCAAGTCTGCCTCCGACTCTGTCCTTGCCTCCGGTTCCGCCGAAGCCTCCGACTCTGTGCCTGCCATCGTCCCCGCCGCCGACCCAACCATCGTCCCCGCCATCGTCCCCGGCGTCTCAGCCGCCGTCCCCGCCGACCCTGCCATCGTCCGCGCCGACCCAGCCATCGTCCCCGCCGACTCCAATCCCGAGCGCATCGCGCCGATCCCCAGCTTGCAGAGCGCGGCCGCGATGATGGCCGTCCGCGCCTTGCGCCGATCCAGCCTCCCGATGCGGTGCCGCTCAGGGTCGCTCCAATACCAGCGCGCCTCCTGCTTAATCGCGCGCACGACTTCCTCAATATCCCCGCCATATCCATGCTCGGCCAAATGCTCAGAGCAGGCGCCGCGCCAGCACGCGTCCACGTCAAGCCCGGCATCGAAGGCCAATAACGTATCATCCATATCGAACAAGATAGCCGCAGGAAGCTTCATGAATCCGCCCACTCCTCTCTCATCTGCCGGCTCAGTGAGCCAGCCTCCTGTACCCCAATGGCGACATGCCGGTCCAGCGCTTGAATTGCTTGCTGAACTGCGACACGTCGCGGTAGCCCAGCATCGCCGCGATCTCCTCGATCGACCGCTCGGAAGCGGCCAGCAGCAGCTTGGCCTCCCGCAGGATCAGGCCGGTCAGATGCTGGCGGGGCGACATGCCGTAAATACGGTGGAAGACGCGGTTGCAGTAAGCGGAACTGTACCCGACCTCGGCGGCGATCCGCTCGATGCTGACCCGCTCGCCTCCGCCTTGCATGTCCGTGCCGGCCGTTGTCCGCGCATCCAGCATGGCGCGCTGCACGGACTGCTGCAGCAAGCGCTCGATCCGCGCCGCGATCCGCATCGCATTATCCGATGCATCGCCGGGCTTCTCCGGCGCCCCCGCTCTTGCCTCTGCATCCTGCAGCACCCATTCGCCGAGCGCCGCGAAGATGCGCAGGCACGCATTCTGCGCCGACAGCCGTTCGCGCTGCGGATCGCCATCCGGCTCGCGGACCGCCGCGATGATGCTGGCGAGCGGTTCCCGCAGCGCCGTCTCCAGCGGCGAGCCGATCGCGTGGGCATACTTGCGCATTGTCAGCAAGCGGCGCCGGAGGTACAAGTCATCCACGTCAAAATGCATGCAAAAATACGTCATATCCGCCCCGTCCTGCGCGCCTTGGCTGCTGTGGCGCACATCCGGCGGAATGAACAGCAAGTCCCCGGGCTGCTGCACGACAGGAGCGTCGCCGACCGTCATCCGCTGCGAACCGCTCAGCACGACATTCAGCTCGAACAGGTCATGCGTATGCTCCGGATAGGACCACGTGTGGTTCACCTGGCGCCAATGGGCGGCGAAGATGCGGAATGATAGGTGGATATCGGGCGACATCCGGCCGTCGAGACTGTTCTCGAGACCGTGTGGCGTAGGCTGCTTCATGCTCTCCGTCCTTCGTTTGAGAATACCCATAGTATACCATATGGGCCGATTCGTCAGAGAGAGGCGCAGTTTGCCCAAATAGTAGTGTGATTTGACCCTGTATGCCCGGCGTGCGCGCCACTATGATGAAGAGAGCGGTTACAAATCTATGAAAGCAGGTGCAAGCATCCATGCCAAAGAACCACTATTTCAATGCGCATCATTCGCCGATCGGCGCGTTCGCCAGCTTCACGTTGGGCTTCCCAGGAGAGGGGGGCGGTCTCGATCTCGAGCTGGGCCGTTCACCCAAGCAGAGCGTCTACATCGGCCTTGAGCGCAAGGACGGCGCAGGCTACGACACGCTGCCGTTCTATGAGGTTCAATCGGACGACGAGAGCAAGCGCTATGACATCGAGAATCCCGACCATAACCCGAACAAGCCGCGCATTCTGCATCCGATCGCGAAAGAGCAGGTTAAGCGCGATTTTCGCCTCGCTACCGATACGTGGACCGCAGGCGACCTGACGTTCCGGATCTACACGCAGGTGCGCTCCGTACCCGATCCGGCGAAGGCAAGCGCGGAGGAGCTGGCAGAAGTGCTCGTGCCGGCCGTGCTTGCGGAGCTCACGATCGACAATACCGGCTCGGACAAGCCGCGCCGCGCATTCTTCGGCTACAAGGGCACCGATCCATACAGCTCGATGAGACGGCTCAATGACACGATGGAGGGTTATGCAGGCGTCGGGCAGGGCCGCTTCACCGCGATCGTCTCGCAGGATGAAGGCGTGAAAGCTGCGCAATTCTTCAGCATCGAGGACATTCTGACGAATCCGCACGAGGAGAACTGGGCATTCGGGCTCGGCTCCACGGGCACGCTCATCATGGACGCGCCGGCCGGCGAGAAGAAGACGTATCGGTTCGCCGTCTGCTTCTATCGGGGTGGCTATGTCACGGCGGGCATCGACGCGGCTTACTACTATACGCGTTATTTCGCGAACATCGAGGATGTCGCCCGCTATGCGCTGACGCATTACGATAAGCTGGCCGCCGGCGCGATCCGCGCGAACGCGATGGTCGACGACGCGAACCTGACCGATGACCAGAAGTTCATGATGGCGCACTCGATCCGCAGCTACTACGGCTCGACGCAGCTGCTGGACCACGACGGCAAGCCGTTCTGGGTCGTGAACGAAGGCGAGTACCGGATGATGAACACGTTCGATCTGACAGTCGACCAGCTCTTCTACGAGATGAAGTTCAACCCGTGGACGGTCAAGAACGAGCTCGATTATTTCACGTCGCGTTACAGCTACACGGATCGCGTACGGTTCCCGGGCGACGAGACCGAGTACCCCGGCGGCATCAGCTTCACGCATGACATGGGCATTGCCAACACGGTATCCCGGCCGCAATATTCCACCTACGAGCTGTTCGGCCTGGACGGCTGCTTCTCGCACATGACGCATGAGCAGCTGGTGAACTGGGTGCTGTGCGCGGCGGTGTACGTGGAAGGGACGAAGGATCAAGCGTGGCTGGACGCGAACCTTCCGATCTTCGAGCAATGCCTCGCCAGCATGCTGAACCGCGACCATCCGGATCCGGCCAAGCGCAATGGCATCATGGGGCTGGACAGCACGCGGGTCAAGGGCGGCGCGGAGATCACGACGTACGACAGCCTCGATGTGTCGCTCGGCCAAGCGCGCAACAATATTTATCTGGCGAGCAAGAGCTGGGCAGCTTACATCGCGCTCGAAAAGATTTTCGCCGAGCAAGGCAAGCAGGAGCTGTCCCGGACGTCGGGCGAGCAGGCGGAACGCTGCGCGGCCACGATCGTCAGCCATGTGAGCGAGGACGGCACCATTCCGGCGGTCATCGGCGAGGGGAACGAATCGCGGATCATTCCGGCGATCGAAGGGCTGATCTTCCCGTATTACACCGGCAGCCCGGAGGCGCTGGAGCGCGGCGGACGATTCGGCAGCTACATCGAGGCGCTCGATACGCACTTGAAGAAGGTGCTAGTGGAAGGCGTGTGCTTGTTCGAGGACGGCGGATGGAAAATTTCGTCGACTAGCAACAACAGCTGGCTCAGCAAAATCTATCTCTGCCAATTCGTCGCGCGCCGGATCCTGGGGCTGCCGTGGGACGAGAAGGGGCAGCGCGCGGACGCCGTACACGTGAAGTGGCTGACGCATGAGACGCTGTCGGTCTGGAGCTGGAGCGACCAGATTCTGGCCGGGGAGATTACGGGCAGCAAGTACTACCCGCGCGGCGTCACGAGCATCCTGTGGCTGGAAGAGCAAGAGGCGTAAGCGACAGCCGAATACGGATTGGCCGAAGAGCCTGAGGGACGGTAACCTCAGGCTCTTCTCTTCGCGCGAAGGCGGCTATTGCCAGGGGTTCTCGTTCTTCGGCTTCGGCGGCGCCTTGTGCTTCTTGACCAGCTTCGGGAGATGCTTCATGCTTCTGCTCATATGACCCTTGCAGATCGGACAGTCCGGGGATGCCGTGGAGGCGAGCTCGTCGCGTATCCACGCCTTGCATTCCTTGCTCTTGCAGCGCCAGATCGGTACGGGCTGCAGGTCCTGCTTGCTCGCATCCGTATCCAATGTTCCACCTCCCGCCATAAGATGCCCAACTCCAATAGACGCATACGCGCAAAATAGCCCGCCTCCCTGTCTTCCCCTCCATACGGATCTCGACGCGCATTCGGCTGCAGCCGGGGTTGACAGCGGCTCGTACCATTCGACAGAATGGAGATAAGAGCTTCTGTACCGGCAATCGAGCTTGAAATTTCGCAGATCGCGCCAGCATTCGCAGCTTATATCCCGTCACGAATTCCGCCACCAATTCCTAATAACGCGATGCGGGGGATGAGGACCATGACACGTAAACAGCCGTACAGCATACAGGATGGACTCGCCTTCCAGAATGTATCGGAACGCGGGCTGTCGCTTGACGATGTGCAGCGCCGCATTCTTGCCTTCATGGAGCAGGATCGGAAGGCCGAGTATCACTTTGTCGTCGGGTCGGACAGCCAAGTGTTCCGGGGCTACACGAAGGTCGTGACGGGCATTATCATCAGGCGGATGGGCAGAGGCGCGTGGGCCTGCTACAAGCAGGCGATCGTGCCTCGCGAGCTCCGTTCGCTGAGGGAGAAGCTGGCGATCGAGACGTCGATGTCGCAGGAGATCGCCGGATATTTTGCGGGGGAGCCGCTGGAGAAGATGGAGGAGCTGCTGCTGCCTTACGTCTACAGAGGCGCCGCGCTCGAACGGTTCATCGACATCGATGCGGGGACGCATCCGACGATCAACAAGACGTCGCTCTACGTGAAGGAGATGGTCGAGCGCGTGGAAGCGATGGGGGTCTACTCGGCCAGGGTGAAGCCTGACGCTTACGGCGCATCCGCGTATGCGAACCGCTTCACGAAGCAGAGCGTGTAGAGAAAGTGAAAGTAATCACATGCATATCGCGGCTGTTCCCTTATACTGACTGCAGGAACAGCATTAGGGGCGAATCGGGGCTCGCGCTTCGCGCCCGGAGGAGTGAATGCATGATGTTTCAGGAAACGGTTGAGTTGGCAGCGAAGAAGGCTGTCGAGAAACGTGCGCTGCTGTCGTCGAGTCTGCCGCGCTACCTGTTCGCTGCCGGGCTGGCGGGCGTGTACGTCGGGCTCGGCATTATTCTGATTTTCTCGATCGGCGCGCCGCTTGCGGCTGCGGGTTCTGCCGTCACGTCGCTCGTCATGGGCCTGTCGTTCGGGATTGCGCTTACGCTGGTCGTATTCGCGGGGGCGGAGCTTTTTACGGGCAACAATATGTACTTCACCGTCGCGACGTTAGGCCGCTATACGACATGGAAGGATACGCTGCGCAATTGGTTCTGGTGCTATTCCGGCAACCTGCTGGGGGCGCTCTTCTTCTGTCTGCTGATCTTCGGAACCGGCTTGTTCGATGGCATTAAGCCCGATCACCTGCTCTTCACCATTGCGGCGAAGAAGATGCACCTGACCTTCGGCGAAGCCTTCTTCCGCGGCATCTTATGTAACTGGCTCGTCTGTCTCTCGCTCTGGACATCGATGCGCGCCAAGGAGGATACGGCCAAGCTGATCCTGATCTTCTGGATGCTGTTCGCGTTCATCGCTTCGGGCTACGAGCACAGCATCGCCAACATGACGGTGCTCAGCCTATCGCTTCTATTGAAGCATCCGGATACGATCACGCTGGCGGGGTGGTTCCAGAACCTGATCCCCGTTACGCTCGGCAACATCGTCGGCGGGGCGTTCTTCGTCGGCACGATCTATTGGCTGATCTCGCCGGCCAAGAACCCGAACGCGCCTTCGAAGCCGCAGCTGCCGGAGGCGTCGAGCTCGCCCTCGGCGAACGGGAGCGCTGCTCCAGCCCCGCTGGCAGGCTCATAATAGCGGCAGTACGGCATAAGGAGGAGTCGGTCATCACCGGCTCCTCCTTGGTGTTGTGCCTCGTTCAGGATAAGGCGTGATCCGTCTCTTCCTCGGGATGCGCGCCTACGCCGTTCAAGAGATCCGTGCCGTGGAATTGCTCCGGCGGCGAAGCCGGATCGACGGGGCTCTCTTCGGATATCGCATCGGCGTCCGGGATGTCGGGGAAGCTGCCGTTCTCTTCCGCCGCAGCCATCGTCTCGTCATCCGGCACCATGGCGGTCAGCTTATCCTCGGCATCCGGTACCGAATACGCCGCGAGCTCCTCCGTGAACATGCCGAACTCGGGGTCGATATCGCGCTCCGTGATCAATGATTGTCTGCGCTCCGCATCGTCCATTCCTGTCTCCTCCTATGTGATCGATCATGCATCGGATTGCCTGCGTCTCCCGCTTAGTATGTCGATTCGCGCAATATTTTGTCGGCATGTCGGCAGGAAATAGAAGGAAACAGCCGCTGCCTTCTCGAAATGAAGGGAGGAATGACAGCGAATCTTAACAGAAGGAGAACGGAACGATGCAACGATTGGCGCAAGGAACATACGGATGGGCCAGATGGCTGGCATGCACGATGGCGATCGCGATCGCGATGCTGCTGACGGCGCCATACGGGGCAGAGGCAGCGAAGAACGTATGGGCCGTGTACAACGAGGCGCAGGCGCTCGAGAAGAAGGGCAAATATGCCGATGCGATTCGCAAATACGAGCAGACCATACCGGAGTTCGTGAAGAAGAAGGAGTACAGCAACGCAGGACAGATGTATCGGCGCATCGGGGATCTCTACGTGAAGCTCAAAAATTACGATGCTGCCGCTATGAACTATGATCAAGAATCCGCATACTATGCGCTGGCAGGCAAGAAGCAGGAGACGACGGCCGTCAAGATCAAGGCTGACGCGCTGCGCAGCTCGGCCAAGCTGTTCGTACGGGTAGACGCATCCAAGGCTGGCGACCGCAACTACACCGGCGCGTTATTCGAGCCGAAGAACGGCGCCCTGCTGGGTGCCTACGCGGAACAGGATCCCAAGGTCCACGACCCGGCGGACGGGAAGCCGTTCTACCCGGAGGCCTTCCCGGTCATGACCGGCAAGAAGCACGCGGGGTATCTGCTGTACTTCTCGTACGGGAACCCGCTGTCGACGATCCAGAGCCATATCGACAAGGCGAAGGCGAACGGCGTTGCGCTTCAGCTGGCGCTTCAGCCGTTGGAAGGGTTGGATGTCGTGCAGGATGACGCGTACCTGAGGGGGCTTGCCCGCGATGCGGCAGCAGCCGGTATCCCGATCTTCCTGCGCTTCGCCAATGAGATGAACGGCAATTGGGTGCCTTGGTTCACGACGCCGGAGACGTATATCGCCAAGTTCCGGATCGTGGCGAACGTCTTCAAGGAAGAGGCGCCGGACAATGTCGCGATCGTCTGGTCGCCGGACCGTGCGTCCGAGCATACGATCCAGGATTATTATCCGGGCGACGCGTATGTCGATTGGGTCGGGATCAGCTTGTATTCGATCTATAATCCGGCGAACGATCCGCTGAAGCAGGGAGAGGATCGCTCGAGCCATATCGAGAAATTCAAGGCGATCTACGAGATGTATGCGGACCGGAAGCCTGTCTTCATCTCCGAAGGCGCGGTCTCCTATATGTATCCGGAGAAGCTGCAGGATAAGACGGCATGGGCGGTCTATAAGACACGGGAATTCTACGCCACGCTGCCGATGCTGTTCCCGAAGGTGAAGGGCGTCTACTGGTTCGACAGCAACTCGGATGCGACTTCGCGCGTGAAGTATTACATGCTCTCCGCCAATCCGAAGCTGCTCGAAGCTTATAAGCAGGTGATTGCCGATCCGTTCTATCTCGGCTCGCTCGGCGAGGAGGCGCCTTATGTGTACGAGGACGCGTCGAGCGCGAAGCTGCCGGCGGGCAAGGTCAAGCTGTCGGCCTACGTGAAGACATGGGCGCCGATGCTGTCCAAGGTCACGTACGAGATCGGCGGGAAGACGGTAGGAACGTCCACCGCGCTGCCGTGGACGGTCGATATCGACATGACGCAGTACCACGGCAAGACGATTCAAGTGACGATCCGCGCGTATGACAATGCGGCCAAGCTGGTTACGATGCAGAAGGTGCCGATTACGATTGCCAGAAGATAGTGGGTAATAGAAGAAGGCTTCCCGCCGGGCACGTTCATGCGTGCTTGCGAAAGGAAGCCTTCTTGTTCGTGTGCTTACCAGGATTTGATCGGCTGCGGCGCTTGCTCATCGAAGCCGCTCTTGCCGGCGTGCGAATGCGAATCGATCTTCGCGTCTTCGGACTCCTTGGGAGCGGCGGCTTTGCTCTCCATGCGGCTGTTGCCCTGGAATTGGCCGCCTTCCTCGATCATCAGCGCTTGCACGTTGATATTGCCGCTCAGGCGGCCCTTCGAAGTGATGAGGAGCTTGCCCTTCGCGACGATATTGCCGGTGACGTGGCCGGCTATCGTGACGTTGCGCGCGGTAATGTTCGATTGCACGTGACCCTTCTCTCCGATCGTCACGTCGCCGGAGCATTCGATATCGCCGTTCACTTGTCCTTCGACCCGGATGCCTGCTTCCGATTTGATGCGGCCTTCGAAGACGCTGCCTTCGCCGACCAGCGTATCGGTCGAGCTGGGATCGATTCGATGCTTGCTCTTGAACATAAGTAATCTATTCCTCCTCATGGATATCCAGATAAGGTCTGGGGTCGACAGGGGTATCGTTCTTCCAAATCTCGTAATGGAGATGAGGCCCGGTGCTTCTGCCCGTCGAGCCGAGCTCGCCGATCTCATCGCCTTGCTTCACTTGCATGCCTGTGTCTACATAGCGCTTGCGCAGGTGCATGTAGACGCTCTTGAAGCCCGACGGGTGGGACAACACGATATATTGCCCTCTCGACTTGGTATAGGACGATTCCACGACCTTGCCGTTAGCGGCGGCATAGATCGGATCGCCCGAGCGCCCTGCCATGTCGATGCCGTTGTGCAGGGCCGGCTTCCCGGAGAACGGATCCCGGCGAACGCCGAACACGGATGTGACCCGCGTGGACGTCGTAGGCCACAGGGTCGGCGTAATCGCGAGCAGGCGCAGCTTCTCTTGCGCGACGCTGGCCGTCGCCTCCAGCCGATGCTGCAGGGCTTCCGTGTCGTCCATCAGCGTATCGAGGCTGACGGAAGTCTGGTCCAGCAGCGATTGGAGCGCGCGCTCGGTTACCGGGAGCGATTCGCCGCCGACATGACCGTCGGGTTCGTCCTGCGCTGCCGGAGCCTGAACGGCCTTGGCGGCATTCTTCTCGCCCGGGAGCGCAATGTTCGCGATCGACTGGAGCTCGGACTCCAGCTGATCCAGCTCTTCGAGCCGCCTCTCCACTGTGGCGGCGTTCTCGGACAGCCGCAGCAGCTCGGCTTGCAGCGTCTCGATGGCCTGCTCCTTGTCCGTCAGTGCGGTACTGTATGTATCGGATGCAAGCGCGAGCTTATCGTGCAGCTCGCTGATTCGGGCCGCATCATCCGTTCGAAGCAGCAGCATCGTCAGCGCGCTTCCTGCAATCAGCAGGAGCATCGCGCACAGTACGGCTAGCGTATAGCCGCGCAGCTGGAACTTTCGAACCTCGTGATGACTGTCGGGCACGACGAGAAACGTGAACCGTTTCCGCAGTATGCCTCGCCATAACTTCATGGTGCACCTCCAGAACAACTACTAGCTTTATCATCTTGACAGTATTCGCCAAAATGAGACAAAAACCTCTATTTCCTAAAAAAATCTTGGGAAATTCGACCATTCTGAGAAAGGATTTAGTAAGATGGAGTCGAATTTGTATAGATAACTCAGACATTTACGAAAACGGAAGGAGGCGCAATTGTGGCACGACTCGCAGGTATAGACGTCGGTAACGATAGCGTCAAAGTCATTCTGGACGGCTCGGCAGAAGCCGTCATGATTCCCAACATTGTGTCGCCGGGCTACGAGCGGCATGTTCTTCAGGAGGAGGATTCCCCCCTTAAGGCGCTGGATGTCATGGTCTACAGCCCGAAGCTGAAGAAGAACAATCAACGGTATTTCGTCGGCCTGCTCGCGACGGACGATCAAGACAATGCCGAGCTGGAGGAGTCGGACAACAAGGCCGTCAGCGATCAATCGCTGGTCGTTGCCTTGACGGCGCTCGCCTATGCGGCCGTCACGAACGGCAGCATGGGAGTCGCGGGCGGCGGTCAGCCGGACGAAGCCGAATTCATTATCGGGACAGGGCTGCCTGTCCGAACCTATGCGGGCTATCACCGCAGCTTCGAAGAAAGGCTCGTCGGGGAGCATGAGGTATCGTTCCTCTCGACGCCGAAGCTTGCGGGACGCCGCGTGCGGGTCATCATTCGGCGGGCGATCGTCTCCGTAGAAGGCGCCGCCGCGTTGTTCCACCTGGCCACGTACGACAACTTGCAGGTGAAGAACGAAGAACTTTATTTCGGCTGCATCGGCGTATGCGAGATGGGAGCACAGACGACCGATTTTCCCGTAATCAAGCGCATGAGCATCGACAATCAGTTCAGCACAGGCGAGCAGTTCGGCCTAGGCACCTACCTGGATGGCATCATTCGCGAAGTGGAAGACCAGTACGGCTACCGCTTCCCCAGCCGTTCCAAGCTTGTCCAGCGCATTCGCAGCAGAGAATTCGTCATTCACCGCCTCGGCGAGGGGCAGGCGGATATCCGCTCGATCGTCGATGCCCACTTCGCGCGCGCGGCGGCACGCATCGTCGAGCTGATTCGCAAGCGGTGGACCAAGCATCCCGATATTCAATGTTTCTATGTATTGGGCGGCGGCGCTGCGGCATTGAAGTCTTACATCATCGAGGCCGCGGGCTCGATCCGGCTGCGGTTCGTCGAAGACAGCGAGCTGCTGAACGTGCACGGTTATCTGAAGCTGGCCAAGAATAAGATGAACGCGGCTGCATCGTCAGTCTAGCGTTGCGATTAATCTGTGTACCGGACAAGGGGCGTCGACTTTCGAACGCCTCTTTGTTCGGTTATGTATATTTTGTCGAAAGAGATAGAAGACTTGGCGGTTATATGTTACTTTATACTTATATCTTACATGCCTGCGCAATGACTCATCCAGCCAAACGACAACTATGTTAAACTCTCCCTGGAGCTGATCCTAGAATGAGCTTTTCGTTGCCCTTTATTCTGCAATTCATACCGTTCGCGCTCATGTTCTACATGGCGATCGAGATCTACCTGAGGAATTCCCGGAGCTTCCAGCACCTGTTGACGATGCAGCTATTCCTGGCGCTCAGCATGCTGTTCTTGAGCGAGTTCTTCATTCACGTATTGTCGGAACAATACGCGGAAATGGCTTCGCGTTATATGAAGCTGCTCTCTTCCTTCTTCATGATGACCTACGGTATGTATTTCATTAAGTCATTCACGGCCGCATCCAGATATAGTATCCTAGCGCATGCGGTTTCACTCCTGCCGCTCTTGGCGATTCCGCTGCTCGTGCTCGCGCCGGAGACGTTCGCGGTCAAGGTAGTGCCGGGTGTCGGAATCTGGAAGATGGACGAATTCAGTCCGTCGCTTCAATGGCTCCTCATGGGGGTCGGAACCTACGCCGTGATCATCTTCTTCATTCGGCTGGTACTCGTGTACCGCCGCATCCATGCGCGCGATGATCTCGTATTGGAGAAGAAGCGGATCCGCATCGTCCAATACGGCGCGTTCGCAACGGTCGTCTGGGCCGTGCTCTGCCAGATCCTATACCCTCAGCTCGATCTTGGGGACATTGGGCTGCCGCTTGGGACGATATCCTCCTACGGCGTGTTCTTCCTGGCCTGGTCGATCCGCTACGCGATGGTCAACTACGAATTCCTCATGTCGACCGGTCGAAGATATGAGCGGCTGTTCGACCTGTCGCCGAACGGGATCGCGCTGCTCGACGACCGCGGGAGGCTGGTCGAGGCGAACGGCGCCTTCCTCCGGATGCTTGGCGAAGAGCCGAACAGCCGGTCGTGGAAGCATGAGCCGATCATGAATTACTTGGTATTCGACAAGAGCACCGACGATCAGCGCCGGCTGCGGGAGTGCTTCGCGCTCAAGGAAAGAGCGTTCTTCGAGCTCGTCATCCGCAATCGCCGGCTGCGATCGTATACGCTCCAGCTTGACGTCGACAGCTTCGAGATGGAGGGACAGATCTGGACCTTCGTCATGGCGAAAGACGTCACCTCGCAGAAGGAGAGCGAACGCAAGCTCGAATATTTGGCTTATCACGACCCCCTTACCGGAATCGGCAATCGAAGCCGGTTCTACGAGCGTCTGGAGGATGAACTGAGGAAGCCGGCTCGGCCTGATCGCATGATCGCTGTGCTGCTGATCGACCTGGACCAATTCAAGTGGATTAACGATACGATGGGGCACTCTGCAGGGGACGAGCTGCTGCAGGCCGTCGCTAAGCGTCTGACCGACGAGCCGCTGCCGGAGGGGAGCACCATTGCGCGCATGGGCGGCGACGAGTTCGTCATTCTCATGCCGTCCATACGATCGGAGGACGAAGCGAAGCAATACGCAGCCGGACTGATCGAGCGCTTCAATGCACCGTTCGACTTACAGGGGCGGGCATTCCGCATGACGATCAGCATGGGGATCAGCCTTGCGCCGCGTGACGGCGAAGATGCCGAATCGATTCTCCGCAGCGCGGATTCCGCCATGTATGCCGCCAAGAAGGCGGGCCGCAATCAATACCTCATGTTCAAGCCGACGCAGCAGGCATCTGCCGAACGCGCGCTCAGCCTGATGAACGGACTAAGTGCCGCGATGGAACGCGGCGAATTCGAGCTGCACTACCAGCCGCAGACAGAGCTGCGTTCGGGCCGAATGATCGGTGTCGAGGCGCTGCTGCGCTGGCATTCGGCCGAGCTGGGAAGCGTATCGCCTGCCGCATTCATTCCGATTGCCGAGGAGACCGGCGCGATCGTGCCGATCGGCGACTGGGTGCTGCGCTCGGCGTTGACGCAGGGCAAGCGCTGGCTGAGCGAAGGGCATGCCGATCTCGTCGTATCCGTGAACCTGTCTGCTCGTCAGCTTAGAGAACCGGGCATCGCCGAGCGCATAGCCGTCATCCTTGCGGAGCATGACTATCCTGCCCGCAATCTGTGCTTGGAGATCACGGAGAGCTCTGCGATGGTGGATCCGGTTGATACGCTGCGCGTCTGTCAGGAGATCGTCGCGTTAGGCGTTACGCTGGCGATTGACGATTTTGGCACAGGGTACTCCTCGCTCAGCATGATCAGCCGGTTCCCGTTCCGCATCGTCAAGATCGACAAGTCGTTGGTGCGGGATATCGGCCTCAGCCGCAAGGATGCCGCCGTCATCCGCACAATCGTCAAGCTGTCGCATCATCTGGAGATGCGGGTGCTGGCGGAGGGCGTCGAGACAGAGGAGCAGGAACGGATGCTGCGCCGCTTCGGCTGCCAGGAATCGCAGGGCTATCTGCGCGGCAAGCCGATGCCGGCCGAGGCGATCGACCGGCTGCTGCGGGATGATGGGCAGGGGACAGCCAAGGAGGAAACATTAGCATGAGCGAACCGCTCGTATCGGTCATCATACCGACCTATAACCGTCCGTTGCAATTGGGCGAACTGCTGGAATCACTCAGCCGCCAGACCTACCGCAATCTGGAGATTATAATCGTGAACGACGCCGGAGAACCGGTGGATGACGTCGTGGGCTGCTACGAGGAGTTATCGATTACGATTCTGAACCAGCCGACGAACCAGCGTCATGTGCATGCGCGTAACCGTGCTTTAGAGGCGGCTGCCGGCACGTACATCCTGCTATGCGACGACGATGATCTGCTGCTGCCCACGCATATCGAGCGAATGGTCCAGGAGCTGGCCGATTGCGATCTCGTCTATTCGGACGTGGAAATATTCGATTACGTCATCGAGAACGGGCAGCGACAAGTCACGTCAAGATTCCTGTTCGCTTATCGCTTAGACCTCGGCGGGATGCGCAAATTTTCGACCTACGTGCCCTCGGGCAGCATGTACCGCAAGTCGGTGCATGATACGATCGGTCCGTTCGATGCGGAGATGAGCCATTACTGGGATTGGGATTTCTTCTTGCGGGTGTCGGCTCACTACTGCGTGAAGCGCGTCGCAGAAGCGAGCGTCCTCTATGCATTCTCCCAGCAAGGGGGCAACATGTCCGCGAATCAAGGGGATTCCCATCGCATCCATCTCGACATGCTGTGCGCGAAGCACGGGCTCGGCGAGCTGCCGACGAAGAACTTCTTCCTGCTGCTCGAAGAGCCGGAGGTGAAGGCACGCCGCGCGCCGTCCAAGGTGCTGTGGGATGGGCAGCCGTTCGTATCGCGTTATCGCAGCTAATTCCGCGGGGATATTCGCCTATTCGAGGCGCGCGCATCGAACCGGTCCGCCATCGGCATCGTCTAACGATTAGGAAGACGATGAACGGCTGATGCCGGAGAGAAGCGGGTGAGCGCATGACGCACGCGTACCGAATCAAGCGATTGCGAGAGATCGAGACGGTCTGCTATCGGATCTGTTACCATATGCTAGGCTGCGAGACGCTTGCCCATGAAGCGGCTAAGCGGACGCTCATGAAGCTCTACGACGATGCTGCGTTCTTCGCGGCCGAGGGTGCGGAACAGGCCGCATGGCTGCGCCGGGAGGCGGCAGCCGCGAGCATCGGCGTGCATGAGGAACGCAATAAGAACGCAGCCGTAGGCGCATAAGCACAGGCTTGAGGGTGATTGTGCGAGCGTATGGGAGGCAGCGAACGGAATACGATATGTTCTCATGAAGGCCTTGAAGGCTGCGTGAACGCGCAGCTTCCAAGGCCTTCTTCGTTGTTGTCTTTATAAGTTTTATTTATATAACATACAGAATGTATCATGTAAACCGCCGGTTTTGCTACGAAACGGCATGATGTGGGAGGAAATAGAAGGGAAAGGCCGGTGACCCCCCCTCACCCCAAGTGATCTCCAAATACCCCCAGATAAGGAGGCTCAGCCGAAATGACCCCTCCGGCTATGCATGTTACCATTAAACCTGTTCGCGAACGAAAATCCAGAAAGGTTGTGGGAAGAACGTGAAGAAAGGGCTGTTCTACGCACTGTTGGCTGCTGTCTTGCTGATCGCCGGATGCGGCGGCACGAACAATGACGGCACGAACAATAGCGGCACGAATACGAACGCTAACACAGAAGGTACAGGGGATCAGGCGAGCGGAACGCTTGCCAAGGCAATCGAACAAGGCTACATTACGATCGGATTTGCCAACGAGAATCCATACGCATACAAAGACGAGAGCGGGAATCTGACCGGCGAGGCAGTTGAGATCGCCAAGGTTGTCTTGAAAAATCTAGGCGTGAACGAGGTTCGCGGCGAGCTGACGGAATTCGGCGCCTTGATCGGCGGGCTGCAGGCCGAGCGCTTCGACATGATCACGGCCGGCATGTTCGTCAACCCGGATCGCTGCGCCGCCGTATTGTTCGCGAATCCGGAGTACAGCATCGGCGAGGGCCTTGCGGTCAAGGCAGGCAATCCGCTGAATCTGCACAGCTATTCGGATATCGCGGCACATAGCAGCGCCAAGGTAGCGGTCATGGCCGGCGCGATCGAGATCGGATACTTAGAGAAATCCGGCGTGCCTTCGGATCGGATCGTCATCGTGCCGGATCAAGATGCGGCCATCAATGCGCTGCAATCGGGACGGGCGGATGCGATGACGATGACGGGACCTGCGCTGCAATCCCGCCTTGACGCGGCTAAGGACGATTCGATCGAGCGCGTCGCGGACTTCCAGCAGCCGGTCATCGACGGCAAGGATGTGCGCGGCTACGGCGCATCAGCATTCAGACAGGCCGATACCGAATTCCGCGATGCCTTCAACGTCGAGCTTGAGAAGATGAAGCAATCCGGCGAGCTCTTGGAAATTCTGCAGAAATTCGGCTTCACGGAAAGCGAGCTGCCGGGCGACATGACGGCGGATGAGCTGTGTAACGTCTAGTGAATATCCCGTGGAACACGTTTTTCCCGCTGCTGTGGGAGGGCGTGAAGGTGACGGTGGAGGTGGCCGCGTTATCCGGATTGGCGGCCCTCGCCTTATCCGTAATCGCTGGTCTCTGCCGGTTATCCAAGTTCAAGGCGGTTCGAGTCGCGGCGCAGGTCTACATCGAGGTGTTCCGCGGCCTGCCGCTGCTCGTGCTGTTATTCTGGGTCTATCTCGCGCTGCCGTTCGCAGGGTTATCGCTTCCGAAGGTGGCAACAGCCGTTCTCGCGATCGGCCTGAATTACGGCGCATTCGGCGCCGAGATTGTGAGGAGTGCCGTGCAGGCGGTGCCGACTGGTCAGGCGGAGGCCGCCCGCGCGCTCAACTTCAGCCCATTCCAGCGCATGCTGCATATCATCCTGCCGCAGGCAGCGCTTCGCATGATGCCGCCTATGGGCAATCTGATGATCGAATTGCTGAAGGCTACGTCGCTCATCTACTTCATCACGCTGTCGGACCTGACCTACCAGGCCTTGATTCTCCGGAACAATTTCCTCGATAAGCAGATGGTGATCTTCGCGCTCTTACTCGTCATTTATTTCTTGCTGTCCTCCTGCATCGCTGCTGCCGTAAGGCTGCTGGAGCGCAAGCTTGCCGCAGGGAGGTTGTAACGGATGTGGAGCTGGGAATATACATGGGAGCTGCTGCCTACGCTGCTCGCCACGCTTCGGACGGTCTTCCTTGCGACGTTAGGCGGTTTCGTATTGGCCGTCATCGGCGGCTTCGTGCTGGCCTTGCTCGTTCGGTCGCCCTATCGGCCCGTACGGGCCATTACATCAGGATTCATCGCATTCGTCCGGAATACGCCGCTGCTCGTGCAGCTGTTCTTTCTCTTCTATGTCATACCCGAGGTGATGACCGGCGCGCCGTCGGCCATGACGACCGGGATTATCGGGCTCGGCTTGCACTACAGCACTTATCTGTCCGAGGTGTATCGTTCGGGCATCGACGGAGTGCCGAGAGGGCAGTGGGAAGCGGCAAGGGCGCTTAATTTCTCGCGACCTGCCACATGGCTGACGATCATTATGCCGCAGGCGCTTCCCCCGATCATCCCTGTCATGGGTAATTATTTGATCGTAATCTTCAAGGAGACGCCGCTGTTATCCGCCATTACGCTCGTCGAGCTCGTCTTGGCGGCGAAGAACGAGGTATCGCAATCGTTCCGGCCGTTCGAGCCGTTCACGCTGGTCGGCGTCATCTTCCTGGCGATCAGCCTCGTGCTGTCGCTCGGGGTGCGATGGCTTGAGAGACGGATGAACCTGGGACACGGAGAGCGGCGCGTGAGCGCCGCGCGGAAGCAGGAGGTGAGAGAAGTCAATGAAAGCGCCTGAGTATGGAATTGAAGCCGAGTCCGGCGCCGGGACTGGCGCTGGCGCAATGCGCGGGTCGGCGGCACAGCCGGTTGTCCGTTACACGAATATATGCAAGTCGTTCGGCGATCTGGAAGTGCTGCATAACATCAACCTTGCGATTGCGCCCGGGGAGAAAGTCGCGATGATCGGACCGAGCGGCTCCGGCAAGACGACGCTCGGGCGGATGCTGATGACGCTCGAAGAGCCGACGACCGGGACGATCGAGGTCGACGGAGAGCAGCTGTGGCATATGGAGCACCGCGGCAAGCTGGTTCGCGCGAACGAAGCCCATCTGCACCGCATGCGCAATAAGATCGGCATGATCTTTCAGCACTTTAACCTTTTTCCGCATATGAACGTGCTCAAGAATGTCACGATCGCCCAGCGTAAAGTGCTCGGCGTGCCGAAGGAAGAGGCCGAGGCAAGGGCGGTTACGATGCTGGGGAAGGTCGGGCTGGGCGATAAGCTGGATACGTATCCTTCCATGCTGTCCGGCGGGCAGAAGCAGCGGGTCGCGATTGCCAGGGCGCTCGTCATGCGTCCGCAAGTGATGGTGTTCGACGAGGTGACTTCGGCACTCGATCCCGAGCTTGTCGGGGAGGTGCTGGCCGTCATTAAGGAGATTGCGCTGGAGGGCGAGATGGCGATGCTGCTCATCACGCATGAGATGGATTTCGCCCGCGAGGTGGCGGACCGCGTCGTCTTCGGTGCCGAAGGATCCATCGTGGAGGAAGGACCGCCGGAGGCGATCTTCGAGAATCCGGAGAGCGAGCGGCTGCAAGCGTTCCTCAGTCGGTTCCGCTGATCGTCCGGTGCAGCTGTGACAACAAGAAAGGTGGCCATATGCCGATGCATACGCAATTATCCGTGACCATCAGACAGCCTGTTCCGCAGGACGGGGCTGCCGTGTGGGACCTTATCCGCCGCGCTGGCACGTTGGACTTGAATTCTGCCTACTGCTATCTCTTGCTCTGCGACCGGTTCGGCGACACCTGCGCCGTTGCGGAGCAGGAGGGGCAGCTGGTCGGGTTCGTGTCGGCCTTCTATTCGGCCGCGCGGCCGGATACGCTGTTCGTCTGGCAGATCGCCGTCGACGACGCGCTCCGCGGCCAAGGCATCGGAGCAACGCTCCTTCGCGAAGTGATCGACCGGCCTGCATCCCGCGCGCGGATCCGCTATATCGAAGCGACGATCAGCCCGTCGAATCGCGCGTCGAATCGCTTGTTCGAGCGGCTGGCGGGCGATCTGAAGGCAGGGCTGACATACGCGGACGGCGGGTATGAGGCCGCGCTGTTCCCTGCGGGAACCGCGCACGAGGATGAGCCGTTGATTCGCATCGGACCGCTGGAGCACACGGAACATAACGAATAACAAGCTAGATTGGTTTGTTTCAATAGATACGAGGAGGGATTCGGTGAATAAGACGATCGTTACGGGAATGCAGGCAGAGACCAAGCCGTCCATGGACGTATTCAACCAACATGAATCGGAGGTACGAAGCTACTGCAGGAGCTTCACGACCGTCTTCAACAAAGCCTCGAACGCCATGCTGTGGGATGCTTCGGGCAGTCGTTACATTGATTTCTTTGCAGGTGCGGGGTCGCTGAACTACGGGCATAACAATCCTGCGATCCGACGCAAGCTGGTCGATTATATGCTAGAAGACGGAATCACGCACAGTCTGGACATGGCCACGAAGGCGAAGGAGCAATTCCTGCTCCGCTTCCATAAGACGATTCTGCAGCCGAGAGGCTTGGATTATAAAGTGATGTTCCCCGGCCCTACCGGCACGAACGCGGTAGAGAGCGCGATGAAGATCGCACGGAAGGTCACGAAGCGCACGACGGTACTCAGCTTTACGAATGCTTTTCACGGCATGACGCTGGGGGCGCTTGCCGCAACCGGCAACGGCTATAAGCGGGGAGGGGCCGGCCTTCCGCTCTTAGGGACGGCGTTCATGCCGTATGACGGCTATTTCGGAGATGATCTGAATACGGCCGACTATATGGCGAAAATGCTGGATGACCCCGGGAGCGGCATCGAACTTCCGGCAGCGGTCATCGTGGAGACGGTGCAGGGCGAAGGCGGCGTCAATGCCGCTTCGGTCGAATGGCTGCGCCGCATCGAGAAAATATGCCGTTCGCGCGGCATTCTGCTGATCGTGGACGACGTTCAGATGGGCTGCGGCCGGACGGGAACGTTCTTCAGCTTCGAGGAAGCGGGACTGAAGCCCGACTTGGTCTGCCTATCCAAGTCGATCGGCGGCTACGGGCTGCCGATGGCGCTGACGCTGATCAAGCCGGAGCATGATATCTTCGGGCCTGGCGAGCATAACGGCACGTTCCGCGGCAACAACTTGGGCTTCATCGCGGCTTCGGAAGCGCTGGAGTATTGGAAGGACGACCGCTTCAGCCAGGCGATTGCCGCGAAGGCCAAGACGATCCGCGCATCGCTGCAGCGCATCGCGGACCTGCTGCCGGACGGTACTGCAGTCTGCAAGGGCAAGGGGCTGATCCAAGGCTTGCAGTTCGAAGATCCGAAGCAAGCATCGGCGCTCTGCAAGCTTGCCTTCGAGAACGGCTTGATCATGGAGACCTCGGGTCCGCATGACGAGGTCGCGAAGGTCATGCCGCCACTTACGATCGAGGAGGAAGTGCTGGCGGAAGGGCTTAAGATACTGGAGCGCTGCGCTTCGAAGCTCGCGATCCCCCAGTCGAAGGGCAAGCTGGCAGCGGTCCGCTAACGAACGCGTCAACGAACGCGCCAATGAACGCGAACATGGACAGAAGGTGAGTGACGACAATGATCGTAAAACATTTAGAGGATGTAATCGGTACGCAAGACGACGTGGATACGCCGACATGGAACGCGAGAAGGCTGCTGCTGAAGAAAGACGGGATGGGCTTCTCGATGCACGATACGATCATCAAGGCGGGGACGGAGACGTTGATCTGGTATAAGAACCATCTCGAGGCCGTGTACTGCATCGAGGGCGAAGGCGAGATCGACGTGGGGGGGGATCGGGTGTACCCGATCCGCCCCGGTACGCTCTATGCGCTGAACGGCCATGAGAAGCACCTGCTGCGCGCGAAGCGCGAGATGCGCATGGTATGCGTGTTCAATCCGCCGCTTACCGGCCGCGAGGTGCATGACAAGGACGGCGTCTATCCGGTAAGCGAGTAGTCGGTTGCGATATGATTGCCATACTAATTCTAAGGGAGCTGATTCGATGAACGGCATGCAGGCGAACCAAGTGAGGGACAAATATCCTTCGCGCGTGGCAGACCATCCGGAGATTATCGATCGCGTAGACCCGGTCGTGTACTCGCTCTGGACGGAGGACAGCCCGATCACGAAGGAGCAGTCCAAATTCTATTCCGAGAACGGGTACTTGTTCCTAGAGGGCTTCTATAGCGAAGAGGAGGTTGCGCGGCTGCGCGCCGAATTGACGAAGCAGCAAGAGCTGCATCGCGGCAGCGCAAGGGACGAGGTCATCCGCGAGCCGGGCGGCGACGAGGTGCGTTCGATATTCGCCGTGCATCGCGACAACGAGGTATTCAAGGGACTGTCCCAAGAACCGCGGCTGCAGAAAGTCGTACAGTACCTGCTCGGCGGGGATGTCTACGTGCATCAATCGCGAATCAACTTCAAGCCGGGCTTTCACGGCAAGGAGTTCTACTGGCATTCGGACTTCGAGACTTGGCATGTCGAGGACGGCATGCCGTCGATGCGCGCACTCAGCTGCTCGATCGCGCTGACGGACAACTATCCGTTCAACGGACCGCTCATGGTCGTCCCGGGATCGCATAAGAAGTTCGTCTCCTGTGTCGGACAGACGCCTGAGAATCACTTCAAGAGCTCCTTGCGCAAGCAGGAGTACGGCGTGCCGGACCCGGCCAGCCTGACGGAGCTCGTCGCGCAGGGAGGCATCGATACGCCGGTGGGCAAGGCTGGCTCGATCGTGCTGTTCGACTGCAACATCATGCACGGCTCGAACAGCAACATATCGCCGTATCCGCGGAGCAATGTGTTCCTCGTCTACAATAGCGTCGACAATCGGCTGGCTGCGCCGTTCTCCGGGCAGGAACCTAGACCGGCCTACATTGCCGAACGCGAGTAAGTAGATGGGCATCTGGCAGACGGCGTGCATGATCGTCCTAATTAACGTCGCCTACGTGACGGTCTTCACGCTGCGATTGATCTTGGTCATCAAGGGTCGCAAGGGAGCCGCTTCCTTGCTTGCGATGGTCGAGGTGTTCATCTACCTGGTGGGCTTGAATCTGGTCCTTCAGAATGTGTCGGACCCCATTAATATGGCCGCCTATTGCCTGGGGTTCGGACTAGGCGTCTACCTGGGAGGGCGAGTCGAGGAATACTTGGCGCTCGGGTATCTTGTCATACAAGTCATCGTGGATTCGTTCGCTTCCGACCTGCCCGGGAAGCTGCGTGCTGCCGGATACGGCGTCACGTCATGGCCCGCGGACGGCAGGGACGGCCAGCGGCTTGTCATGCAGGTGCTGGTGAAGCGGAGCAACGAACGTCGCCTGATGGATACGCTGCTCACGCTCGCGCCCAAGGCGTTCGTCGTCTCGCATGAGCCGAAGCATTTTCGGGGAGGATTCTGGACGCGGCTGACACGATGATTCAGCACACGGCCTCAGGTCAGCTTGCTGCAGTTGACCTGGGGCATTTTTCCCGTTATCATTGATAACAGTTCTCAATTGGGCCTGCTGAAGCGATTGCGAAAAGAGGTGCATAGCAAAATGTTGTCTCATCATGCAAGACGTTCGTGGGAGGAGCTGCAGTATCCATTCTCCTCGATTAAGTCCGCAAGCGACGGCGAGCTATACGCGGCTACGCTGGGGCGAGGCGTATTCCGGCGTTCGCGGGAGGGCGAATGGCTGCCATGGAGCACGGGCATGCCCGACAGCATGGCCGTGAATCGGCTTCAGCCGGGGGCTGGCGCCATGTACGCCTGCACGGACCAAGGCCTCTACCGGCTGCAGACAGACGAGTGGGAAGCGACGGAGGTCGCCATCCCCTGCTACCAATATCGCGAGCAGGGCGGATTCAGGCTTGCCGGGACGCAATACGGCTTGTGGGGCTTCGACAGCGCAAGCAGCGAGTGGCTTCAGCTGTCGATGCGGGACGCGATCGTCTACGATGTGCTGGTCACGCCGCATTATCTCATACTCGGGACGGAGAACGGCATCGCGCTCTATGATCAATACATGAGCGAATGGTCCGAGCATCCGATCGGTGCTGCCGTGACGGGGCTGGCTGTCGTCGGAGGGCGAATCGTCGGCGTCACGGAACGCGGAAGCCTGGCAATCGGCAATCAGCGCGGCGGATTCGAGACCTACCGCCTCGGCAACACGTTCCACTATGGATTATCCGTCTGCGACGGAGGCGTGTACGTCTGCGCGGATCGCGGGCTCTATCGGCTCGGCGTCAGCCGCGGTCAAATTCTGCTCGTCTCCGTACGGCTCGGTACGCCGGTAACGGACGTTGAGCTTAGCGGCGGGCAGATGCACTTGGCCACCTTATATGAAGGCATTCAGTCTGTCGAACGGCCTGCCTTCCAATAATTGCGGCATGTATCGGTGATCGACCCATGTTACCATGAGGGACGACGGCGAGCCTCCTGGCTGCCGAATCGTACCAAATGGAGGGATAGCCGTGAATCACAAGCATATACAGAAGCTGCGTAGAGGAATGGCCGCGCTTGTCGTTGCCGGCGTCGTGGGGACTGGAGCAGGATTCAGCGCGATGCCTGCGGCGGATGCGCAAGCGACAGCGAATATCTCCCGCACGCATACCGTTACGTCGAACGATACGATGTACCGGATCGCAGCAAGATATGGAGTAGGCTTGCAAGCGCTTATCGCAGCTAATCCGCAGATCAAGAACCCGTCGGTGATCTGGCAGGGGATGCGCGTCCATATTCCTGGGACGTCCCCAGGATCGTCGGCCGGGCAGACCGGAACCGTCGTCGATGCGACAGCGAGCTTTGCCAATCAGGTCGTGGCACTCGTCAATGCCGAGCGTGCGAAGGCTGGACGCAAGCCTCTTGCATCGTACGCACCGCTGACCAAGGTTGCCTATGACAAAGCTGTCGACATGCACAACAACAATTATTTCAGCCACCAATCGCCGACCTACGGGTCGCCGTTCGATATGATGCGCGCCTATGGCGTGACATACAGCTATGCAGGAGAGAATATTGCAAAGGGACAACGGACGCCGGGCGAGGTCATGCAAGCCTGGATGAACAGCCCTGGCCACCGCGCGAACATTCTCGGCCCCAACTTCACCCGGATCGGGGTTGCCTACTACAAGGGCGAGTGGGTACAAGCGTTCACAGGGTAGCAGCATTCTTCATGAGCAAATTCTAATAGTCGCGTCAGGCAAGGGATTGCCCGCAATTGGGTATCTTTACCGGTTCTAATCCCCTTGGGGCCATGTTAATCTTGGCTACGTTAAGGAACGCCAAGGGGGTATGGAATGATGAAAGCGGGCAATGGGATACGGAAGAGGCAGCGCACGCGAATGCTGCTAACGACGCTGGCGCTTAGCACGATGCTGTTGGCGGGATGGACGAATTCGGCAGACGGAGCGACGCCTTACACGACATCGGAAGGCGATACGCTCTGGAAGCTGTCGCAGCGCTATGATATTCCGCTCAAGAAGCTGATCAGCTTCAATCCGCATGTCGATGCACAGAACATCTACGCAGGCCTGAAGCTGTCGCTGCCGGCGAGCAGCACGGCAGCCGGCATCAAGGCGCAGCTCGCGGTTGCGGCGCAGCAAGCGGCAGCCGCGAAGAAGAAGGCAGGCACGGTTAACGCTCCCGCGGCTGCGGCGACAATGATGGCGGCCAATACGTCTGCGGCGCCTGCCGAATATAAGAAGACGTTCCAAGCCAAGGCGAGCGCATATACGTCAGCCGCGGAAGAGAACGGCTGGGGACCGATCGATTATTTGGGCAATCCGCTACAGGTCGGCACGGTTGCGGTGGATCCGAAAGTAATACCGCTCGGAAGCAAGCTATTCATTACCGGATACGATTACGACGGGCTTCCGGTCGGCGGCATGTATGCGGCGGCGACCGATACCGGCGGCGCCATCAAGGGCAAGCGAATCGATATCTACGTTCCCGACAGCCGCAAGAAGGCGATGCAATTCGGCATTCAATACGTCACCGTATACGTGCTCTAAAGGCTAGGAAGCCGCTCCCGGTTCAACACCTGGGGCGGCTTCTTCTTGTTAGCCGCGCGCGCCGTTCTGGTGCAGCAGCTCTTCCAAGGTCACGAGTCGGTATCCCTTGCTCTGCAGCAGGCGAATGAGCTGCGGCAGCGCCTTGACCGAGCCGGACAAGTCTTGGCCGTATCCGCCGCCGGCATGCTGCAGAACGATGGAACCGGGCTGCAGCGTCTTGCGGATGTTGGCCAGGATGCGGTGCGCCGGAATCTGCCGCCAGTCGACGGAATCGACATCCCAATTCGCGATAATATAACCATGCTGCCTGCTCCATTGGACTTGTCGGGACGTTATCTCGCCATAAGGCGGACGGATGAAGCGCGGCCGGTAACCGGACAGCTTGGTCAGTATGGCGTCCGTCTTCGTGATTTGTTCGCGGAAGCGATACAGAGACAGCTTCGAAAATAAAGCGTGGTTGTAAGAATGATTGCCGATGAGATGGCCTTCCCGTACCATGCGGCGGACCAACTCCGGATGCTTGGCAGCGCGGCTGCCCACGACGAAGAAAGTAGCCCTCACGCGGTGTCGAGCCAGAATGTCGAGTACCTGCGGCGTATAACGGGGATCCGGCACATCGTCGAATGTTAAGGCAATGTCGCGGCTCTTGCCGCTGCCCCGCGTAACGAAGGAGCCCGGATATCGCTTCTCCAGTTGTACCCATGAGCTGCCGTCCTGCGCGGCGCTCGTAGGCCTGGATGGCTTAGCGGCGAATGTCTGCACGGAGGCAGGCACATGAGAAGTCATGGCCAATAAGATCGCCAAGAGCAACAGCAAACGAACGGACGACCAAGAACGCCGCTTCCGCTTCATGTTCTCTGACCTCCTCATGGTTCATGCAAGTCGAACGATCCCGAACTATTCGTAGGATGCGCAGAATAACCGCAAAAAAACCTTCGGCGAACCGGCTATCCGGTCCTCCGAAGGCTGCGAAAAGGCTTGATCATTCGAGTTGCGAAGGTTAGATTTTGAAAATTTGCATCGTGCGCTGCAGCTTCATGACGATCGACTGCATCTGTTCGGCTTCCTCGACGACGGCCTGTACGGATGCGATCTGTTCGTTCATCGATGCGGACACCTGCTCGGTACCGGCAGCGGACTGCTGCGTAATGGCGGAGATATTCTGAATCGAACCGGCGATTTTGCGTGCGCTCTCTAGCATGGCATCGCTCTCGCTGGAGAAGGCGGCAATCTGCTCGGAGATGAATTCCACGCTTGTCACGATCTCATTGAAGATATGCTGCGATTGCTGGATCAGATCGTTCTGCTCGCGGACGACTTCTTCATTGACCTGGATATTGGTGATGGCGTCGCGAATGCCTTGCTCGATGCCGCGAACGAGTCCGAATACTTCCTTCGTGGAAGCGGTGGACTCTTCGGCGAGCTTGCGCACCTCCTGCGCGACGACCGCAAAGCCCTTGCCGTGTTCGCCAGCGCGTGCGGCTTCGATCGAAGCGTTCAGGGAGAGCAGGTTCGTCTGTTCGGCGATCTCGGAGATCGAACGGGTAATCTTCGTAATATTCTGCGTGTGCTTGGCCAATTCCTCGATGGTGCCGGATACGGCAGCCGTCGCTTCGACGTTCTTCTGCATGCCCGCCGTCTGGCTCTCCACGGCGCTGCGGCCCTTCTGCACGAGATTCAGCGTATGCTCGGAGCGGCTGTTCATCTCCTTGGTCGATTGGGCATAGGAGGAAACCTTGCTCTCGATCTCCTGAATGGAATCGCTCATATCCGAGACATCCTCCGAGATCTCGTTGGCGCCCGTGGCGAGTTCGTTCGAGGAGACCGCGACCTGCTCCATCACTTGACGGAGCTGCTGGTTCTTCTCGAAGATGCTGCGGCTTGCTTCCATGACATGCTTGGAGATGCTGGACGTATCGTTCAGGATATCCTTCAGACGGTCAACCATGCTGTTGAAGGCATGCGCGACGTCGCCGGTACCGGCAGCGGACGTATCGAGCCGCACCGTGAAGTCGCCTTTGGAGATTTGAGAGGCGGCCATCTTCATCTCTTCCATCGAGCTTGAAAGCGCTCTCTCAAAAACGCCGACTAAATAATACACAACAGCCGCGATTACGAGGGCGGAAACGATCGGCATGATCAGGCTGGACCCGGATACGACGGCAGATAGAATAAGCGCGATGGTGAATAAAGCGGATACCGAGTAACAGGCGATGAACAGCTTCCCGCGGGTAGACAACTTATGCATCCAATCCATGAAATAGGCTCCCTTACTGGTGGAATAACCATATTATAGCACCCTTGTAGAATACGGTCTATCCTTGTCGGAGCAGATCGAATCGAAAATAGGTACGCAGCCGCATAAAACTAGGTAAATAAAGCGATTGCGGACGTTAAGAAAAAACTTCTGGTCGAGGATTGTCGAACTATTCAGAATCGTTTATAATGGGCGCATGGTCCCGATTGGAAGGATCATGAAAATAAGGATGGATGGAGGGAAATGATGAGCATGGATGAAATACCGCTGGCAAGACAGGTTGACTATGTATTTCGCCAGCTGGAAGAGGAACTGACCGATGCGGTTGCCGGCACGGTCACGATTCAGATTCGCAACAATTCGGTAGGCAAGTTCGGGGTCAAGCACAACCCGATCGAGACGCGCAACGGCGAAATCTGCGAATCAGGCGGCAAGGGCATGTCGGTTCAACAGGTGGTGGCATTCCGGCGAATGGCCGTGGAGACGCTTCGCCTCAGGCGCAACTGGACGCATGGCGAGATCTGCTACGACTTTGCCGTGCGCGGCGGAACGAACGGCTGGTCCGCAAGCGTGCTCTACGAATCCAATTACAATTCGGCGAATTGGATGTTCCGTTATCAGCCGAAGCACCAGCCGCCGTCTGCCGGCAATCATTATGCGTAAGCCTGGCACATCGCCTGAATAGAAGAAGCTGCCCGATTCCGGGCAGCTTCTTCTATTCAATGGGCTCAAGCCCGAAGTCATAATTCGGATAGACGTACGGGGTGTCCGGCTCTTCGATTCGCTCGATCGCCCTCGCTTGCAGCGTCATGACTTCATTGTCATTGTAGCGGCCGAGCTTCATCGTGCCTGTCACCCTCACCCATTCGTCGTCGGCATAATGCGAGGCATTCGGGAAGTCGACAAGCATGCCGTATGGCATGGCATCCGCCGAGCAGCAATTCATCGCGAAGCGGCTCACCGCGAAACGACTGCCTGCCATCGCCTCCTCGCGGTAGACGAAGCCGCTAATCGTGACCTGGATCCCTTCCAACCGATCGCGGTAAAGATCAAGCGTCGTGAGCGTCTCGATATAATAAGCCTCCGGTACGTTCACCGCTTGCTTCCGATACAATTCCTTCGCGTGCGCGGCATAAGACACCGTGTATTCATCTGCTGGGAAGAGGGCATCCAGATCGCTTAGATTCGGAGCCGACTGCGCCTCATCCAACTGCCCTTCATCCGGCTGCGCGGCACTCGCACCGAGCTGCTCTGAGCTCGAGAAGGTGACGCCTTTCTTGGCTGCCAGCGAGCTGCCCATCGTCGTGTCCGGCAGCAGGAAGCCGAGCGCAAGCGGCAGCGCGAACAGTCCATAGATAAGTACATGCTTCAGGATACCGGGAGACGGTTCATGCCCGCAGTCGCAGTCCGGTGCGGCTTCCCGCCCCAGCCAAGCGCGGAATGCCGCGTAATATTGATAGACCGCGGCTGCGTACAGCCCGATTGCGGACAGCTTCACGTAGATCTCCATACGCGGCGCGATGTAGAGGCCGATATTGCCGGCACGAACCAGATGGACGATTAGCATCGCGAAGCCCGTCAGAATGAGCGCGCGAAGGAGCGGATGCACGAATCTCCGTTGCATGGTCATTCCCCCTTATCAAGTTAAATAGAAGCGTTCCGTTAACCAAGAGCCGATCAAGACCAAGAGGCCGATGACCGCGATCAGTCCAAGCACGACCTTGACGCGGAAGGCAGACAGCAGCATGAGCGTATTCTTCAGATCGATCATCGGTCCGAAGACGAGGAAGGCAAGCAACGACCCGGCACCGAAAGTTCCCGTGAAGGAAGCGGCGACGAACGCATCTGAGGTGGAGCAGATAGATAACAGGAATGCGAAGCCCATCATGAACAGATGCGAGAACCACGGATGATCGCCTATTGAAGCCAGTGTCTCGCGGGTAACCGCGGTCTGGATCAGGGCGGTTAACAGCGCGCCGAAGATCAAATATTTTCCCATTTCGAAAAATTCATCCGAGGCATGCGCAAGCGTCGACGCGATTCTGCTGCTTCCTTGTCGGGCATGATGGTCATGCTGATGATCGTGCTGTTCGCGCGCTGTTCGGAGCGGGCTCGTACGCATGAAGCGGTATAGCAGCAAGCCGACCGTGATCGAGACGGCCAATGCCAGTCCCGCCCGCGAATAAGCAAGCTCAGGGCGGGTGCGGAATGCGGTCCATGTCGAGGCGAAGACGACGGGATTCACGATCGGGCCTGCAATGATGTAGACGATCCCGATATAGGCTGGAAGCCCCTTGCGAATAAGTCGGCGTACGACCGGGATCATGCCGCATTCGCACAGCGGGAACAAGAGCCCCAGCAGACTGCCGTAGAGGACGCCGGCAGCGGGATTGCGTGGGGTGAACCTGGCGATCCATTGCTCGGATACGAATACTTGCAGCAGCGCAGAGAACAGTACGCCGAGCAGGATGAACGGGAAAGCTTCAAGAATGATGCTCAGGAATAAAATTTTGAACGAGGCCAAGAAGGCGATGTCGGTTATGGCGGCGGGAAGGGAAGCGCCGGCCATGATAACCAGCAGCAGCCCCAGACAGCAGATGGATAGAACGGGTGGTCCCCAGCGCAGGACGGCATTGGGCATAAACTCGACCCTTTCGTTATTATATTGTAATCATTACGATTACTGTTTGTGGACTATAGTATAGGGTATGCTTGTCCTGCCGTCTATAGGACAATATGCCAAATTCATGCAAAAAAGCCGCCCCCGGCAGGAACGGCCTATGTAGTCGAAGACTGCTTGTTATATTTGCTTGCTCTTGTAACTGAGCGCGCCGCGCTGGCGTGCCTGCATCGAGCGCTCATCCTCGTGCATCTTGATAATATCCGACTTCAGCCGGGTCGAGCAGGACGTGCAGAGGTGGCCTTGGCGGGTCGGACCGCCGCACATATCGCATCCGTCCGACAAGTTCGGGAACCCGTACAGGCTGATCTTGTTCTGCCGAATCCAGGCGTGAATCTGCTTCACGGGGACGCCTGTCGCATGCGATGCCTCGTCTGTGGTGGATTTGCGATTCTTGATCAAGTAACGATCGAGGTCGTCGTATTGCTTATCGAGAATTGCGGCGCAATCGCCGCACATATTGCGGATATTTTTCTGAAACACTTTGCCGCAGGTGGAGCAATGTGCGACTCTGATATCAGCCAGCATGGGATTTCACCTCTATCTTAGTAGTTCTATAGGACTAATGATATCACGAATTCGACATAATTAGAAGCGATTATATTGGGGATTTTGACCCACGTCAATCACGCCTTGACATTGCGGCGAAGCCGAGTATAATCGTTACAAATGGCAATGAAGGGAACAAGTAAGCTCGCCTATGCGCGCTCAGAGAGCCGGTGGTTGCTGCGAACCGGTGCCGCGAACGAGTTGAATGGATCCTCGAGCCGACGATCGGAAAGCTGAACCTCTGCATCTGAATGCGAGGGGAGCCCATGGTTGTCCGTTCGCTCCGCGTTATGGAGCTGAAGGCTGTCGGCCGCAACGAACTGCGATCACGGCGAATAAGGGTGGCACCACGGTCCCTCGTCCCTTGCGACGGGGGCTTTTTGCGTTGTTAGAAATGTTCAGGGTTTGTACAATACGTATCATTAACATATACGAATTGTATCATAACGATGGAGGGATGAGAAGATGACACGCGTATTATCCGGCATTCAACCCAGCGGCCAATTGACGCTGGGCAACTACATCGGCGCGATGCAGAACTTCGTGAAGCTGCAGGAGTCGCATGACTGTTACTTCATGGTGGTCGATCTGCATGCCATTACCGTGCCGCAGGAGCCTGCGGCGCTTCGCGAACAGACGGAGGCGGTCGCCGCGCTGTTCATCGCTGCGGGCATCGATTCATCGAAGGCAGCGATCTTCGCGCAATCGCATGTACGGGCGCATGCGGAGCTCGGCTGGCTCATGACGACGATCGCCTATATGGGCGAGCTGGAACGGATGACGCAATTCAAGGATAAGTCGGCCGGCAAGGATTCCGTCGGAGCGGGACTGTTCGTCTATCCGACCTTGATGGCTGCGGATATTCTGCTCTATCAAGCGGACCTGGTACCCGTAGGCGACGATCAGAAGCAGCATCTGGAATTGACGCGCGACCTGGCATCCCGGTTCAACGGCAGGTTCGGCGATACGTTCAAGGTTCCGGACCCGTATATTCCGAAGGTCGGCGCTCGCATCATGTCGCTTGACGACGCATCGAAGAAGATGAGCAAGAGCAATCCGAATCCCGGCAGCTATATCGCGCTCTTGGATGAACCGGATGTCATTCGCAAAAAGCTGAGTCGCGCCGTAACGGACTCCGGCCGCGAAGTGAAGTACGATCCCGCAGCCAAGCCGGAGATCAGCAACCTGATGAGCATCTACGCGCATTGCGCAGGGGTATCGATCGAGGAGATCGAGAATCGTTATGAGGGGCAGGGGTACGGCGGCTTCAAGAAAGACCTTGCCGATCATGTCGCAGCCACAATCGAGCCGCTGCAGGCGCGCTATCGGGAAATTCGCTCTTCAGGCGAATTGCACCGCATTCTGAAGGACGGCGCCGACAAGGCTTCCGTCGTGGCCGAGGAAACCGTGCGAAGCGTGAAGGAGAAGATGGGCTTCCTGCTGCCTCGCTGACCAAGTACATCGCTAGGACATAAGAAGACGGCTCCTTATTGGGAGCCGTCTCTTTTGCGCAGGCGCGCCTTGTAGATGAATCCGGCGCCGATCGTGAATAGGGTGAGGATAAAGAATAGGGCGGCCAGCCAGCCGTTATGGCTGATGGCGACTGCTGTGGCGATCATCATGGATACGCCGATTACGGCGAACAGCAACGCTTGGAATTTAGGCATGGTTCGTCTCCTTATGAAAATTGTTCTGAAAAATTTCGAGAGTGGAAGCATAAGATGTCGATAGCGGCACATAATAAGCTTGCAAGCTTGCAAAACACATCAGCTTAGAGGACGAAAGGAGACTACACAACATGGCAGGCCAATCCCGTAACAGCAATACGCTGGTAGTACCTCAAGCGAGACATGCACTGGAACAAATCAAGTATGAAGCGGCTCAAGAGCTGGGCGTACAAATTCCACAGGACGGCTACTATGGCAACATGGCAACCCGCGATGCTGGTTCCCTCGGGGGCTACATCACGAAGCGCCTCGTCCAAATCGCGGAACAACAATTGGCAGGCGGCAGCCGTCAATTCTAAGCATACCTACTAGTGGGGCCCGGGACATGATCCCGGGCTTCTTCATGTTCGCGAATCGCATTAACGTAGCCGATCAACAGAAAGTCCCTTCCTATTGTGAAGGAAGGGACGGATGCGGTCAATAGGAATCAATAGGTGTGAAGGGTCCTTAGCCGCGCAAGCTTCTTATCGCTTACCCATCCGACGAAACTGCCCATCTTCTCATAGTCGCGATCCAAGACGATTACGGCGTTGAAAAGGTATTCTTGCTTGTGCCTGTAGCGGATATCGAGCCATCGAACTTCCCATCCCCAATCGTATGCCGTCAGCTTGGCTATGCAGTATTCGGAGATGGCCAGGAAGCCTTGGATATCGCGGTCCAGCTTGGATCGCTCCACGGCTTCGTGCTCTGCGCTCCGAAGCGTCTCGATCCACGTGAGCCGATCCTTATGCAGGTTCCCGACCGTAAAGCTGTGGTCCGGATTGCGGCGAATGACGTTCCAATCGGACAGCGTCAAGGTAGGAATCAGGGTATAGGAGACGGAAGGCGCAGTGCCTGCCGTCTTGTCCAAGCTTCGCGCACGCAGCGTGCCGGCGCGGTGCTGCCATACTCTTGCGGCATAGTATAGCGCGAGTATCGCGTACATGACGGGAAATAGGCGAGCGGGCTCCGCTGCGCCGAATGCCCATAGGCCGATTGCAGCCAAGCGGAGGACGAACAGGAACGGGTCAAAGAGATGGATGATCTTCCATGCGATGAAGCGCTTCGAGACCGGCCATGCCGCCATCGTGCCGTAGCTGTTGAACAGGTCGCTGACGACGTGAAGCGCCGTCGCGAGCAGGACCCAGCCGCCCAGATGCAGCCAGGGGAGATCGAAGCCGTACAGCCATTGGATGAGCGAAGTAATGACCGCCGCCCAGACCGGAATCGCGACCCAGGAGTGGGATCTGCCGCGATGATTGCGGATATAGCAGGCACTGCCCTTCAAGCGGAGCACCATGTCCGCATCCGGCGCCTGCGCGCCGAGGACGGTACCAAGCATGACCGCACCGAGCAGTCTCTCATCCGCCGCGATCATCGGGTCTACCATGGATAAGCCCGCAAGGCTCAGCCCTGCGAGCAGATGCGTGCTGGAATCCATGCATCTTGCCCCCTTCTGCTTCGTTCGGGTAGAGTATGGATTAGTATCTGCAGCAACGTTAGCCATTATGAGGGGGATGCTGGATGTACCGTTGTTTCGTAGAGTATCGAATCGATCCTGAGGTTCGGGATCGCTATCTTGCATGGCTGGCGGACATGCGGACCACGCTTAGCCGCGCGTTCTATATATATGAAGGAACGGATCAACCGGGCTTGTTCGTGGAGGTATGGGAGGCGGAGAGCGAAGAGGAAGCCGGACGCATCCAAGAGGAGCGGCTGGATCCGCGCTCCTCTTGGTCGGCGATGTTCGATTATGTGCCGGGCGGACGAGCCCGTATCCATGCCTGGGTATTCCGTCCGATCTGATTAGCCCGTAATGCCGCCGCCTGTCTGAGCAGCCGGTACATTCGTGACCACGCCGCCTTGGAACGGGTACTCATAGGCGATAGGCTCATCGAACGTAATGTAGTCGAGGTTAATCATCAAGAGTACGTAGCGCATGCCGGTGGCCGGATCGCTGATGATGATATGGTCGCGGCCGGCAGCCTCAACGACCCCTTTGAATACCTTAGCGTTCCACTGTGAGTTGTTCTCGAATGTCATGTAGACCGTAGCCATCTTGCCGCGGTTCAGACGCAGAATGTTCTCGATATAGGACTCCTCGACCGCCGGCAATGTCACGATGTTGCCGCCTGTCGGCGTGACGAACGCGCCGCTCGGTACGGCAGGAGGCTGCGCAACCGCAGGGGCTTGCTGAATAGGCATCGGCATCGGCATGCTGCCGCTCATACCTGGATAGGGCTGAGCACTGCCATAGCCGTAAGGCGCAGTACCGCCCGGATAAGTCATGGAACTGCCGTAAGGATTCGTAATCATCTTTAAGTGATCCTCCTAGATAAAGTTTATTGTGCGTTCAATCGCCTCAGCGCGTTTCTTTAGTAGACGCTTGGGCAATCGGCACGCGTGGGGATGAAGAAACAATGTTTCTTGAACTTGCCGCTGTTCGTCTGGTTCCACCAGGTGGCGGGGCAGCTATTGCCAGACGGGCGATAGAACCACAGCGCATTGGAGGCCGGATGCTGCCGCTCGCCGTTAATGACGCGTCGGGCCAGCCGGATTTCCTTGTCGCGGGCCCCTTGGTAGAAGTAGCCTTTGATTGTCGCCTCGAAGCCGCCCGGGCGCTGATAGACCATCTGCGGAATGGTGCGGATGTTCTTGAAGTCCAAGCAATCGCCTCGTACGCGGTTAACGCCGACATTGCCGACCATCAGCATGCCCAGCTCGCCTTCGCCCTCGGCTTCGGCGCGCATCAGGCGGGCTAGAAGCTTCACTTGCTCGGAGTTCGATTTAATGACCGCCATCGAATGAATCATTCCCTCCTGTCGATACCGCTCGCGGCGCGATCGGCGCGAACGAGCGGTTGAATCGCCCATAGGCGTTCGCCACAACACATCATATTGCCGTCCGCCCACGTTGGTTCCATATCGCTGGAAATTTTGCCAGCGTTCAAGATTCGACGCCGAATAGGCTACGAAGCGCTACTTCGCGATCACAAGCAGCCCCATGTGGCGGAATTATGAACGGGTTGGTGTCGGATTAATGAACGAACGGGGCGAACGTTGTCAATCGTATGTTTTTTCGGTATGATTAGTTACGATTCGGGGGCTAGGGGCAGATCGACAATGGCCTAATCAGCCGCCTGAATGTAGGAGGACCGCTGTGCTAAAAGATTTATACAACTTAACGAAACCGCGGATCATTCGCTTGAATCTTATTGCGGCCTTCGGAGGCTTCTGGGTTGCGTCCAAGTGGGAGATCGACTGGATGCTGCTGCTATGGATGCTGCTGGGGTCCGCACTTACGATGGCGTCATCCTGCGTGATCAACAATTATTGGGACCGCGAGCTCGATCAGAAGATGGACCGCACCAAGGAGAGAGCGCTCCCGGCCGGCCGCCTGTCGCCAGGCATCGTGCTGGGCTACGGGATCGCGCTCGGCATCGCGGGCGAGCTGGTACTGTTCCTGCTCGTGAATACGCTGTGCGGCCTGCTTGGCCTGCTGGGCATGTTCGTCTACATCGTGGTCTACACGATGTGGCTGAAGCGCTCCTCGACATGGAGCACCTCGGTAGGCGGCGTATCCGGTGCAATGCCGCCTGTAATCGGCTATTGCGCGGTGAACCCGACGCTCGATGCCGGCGCGTGGCTGCTGTTCGCGCTGCTGTTCCTGTGGCAGCCGGCGCATTTCTGGTCGCTTGCCATCAGGCGGGTGGAAGAATACCGTGCGGCGGGATTCCCGCTGCTGCCGGTCGTCAAGGGGATTCCGCGCACGAAGCTGCAGATGATTCCGTACGTTGTGCTGCTGCTGCCTGTAGGCATTTTCATGTATACCTACGACTACACCGGCATGATTTTCCTCATAGTGTCCGTGGTTGGCGCGGTCGTATGGGGATGGCACACGGTGCGAGGCTTCGCGGCGACGGATACGGAGAAGTGGGCGAAGGCGAATTTTATGATATCCGTCAATTATCTCATGGTCGTCTTCTTGCTGATGGTCGTGAATACGACGGGCAACGGCGCTTGGCTGCCGTAGCGTAACGCAATGCTGGGAGGGTAACGCGGTGATTTTCATGAAGAGATATGCATTCCAGATCGCGATCATGGCGCTTGTCGTCCTGATGGCCGTCTACTTAAGTTTTGCTTACAATATTTTCGGCGGCAAAGAGAAGCTGCCCGTGATCAAGGAAGTGGGGGACTTCACGCTGACGAATCTGAGCGGCGAAGAGGAGTCGTTCGCGGATTCGACCGGCAAAGTGCGCCTCGTGTACTTCTTCTTCGCGAACTGCCCGGAGGAATGCCCGGCCACGACGGTCATTGCGAGGGAAGTGCAGGATACGTTGAAGCAGCGCGGCGATTTTGGCTCGAAGGTGGAGTTCAAGTGGATCTCGATCGATCCGCACCGCGATACGCCTACGCTAATGAAGCAGTACGCGGACGGCTACGGCGCCGACCAGTCCGGCTGGAGCTTCCTGCGCGGCGAAGCGCAGCAGATCGTCGATGTCGCGAACGAAGGCTTCGATCTCGGCGTACTGAACAGCAGCCCCGAGAATCTCGTCCATATGGACATTATCTCGGTCGTGGACCAGGAAGGCCGCATCCGCAGCCGCATCCGCGGCGGGGGAGACGACACGCTGACGCCGGAGCGCATTCTGCAGGATATCGACAGCTTGCTGGACTAGACCTGAGGAAAGAAGCGAACAGACCTCATGGATATTTTCTTTCACATCTTAACGAACAACATTCTCCCGCTTTCGGTGATGATCGCGATCGGCGTCATCCTGCAGCGGGCTTTTTCTTTGGACATCAAGACGCTCTCGAAGCTGAACTTCTATCTCTTCTCGCCGGCGATCATGTTCGAATTGCTGTACGAGACGCCGATTACGCTGCATATTTTCGGACAGGTCATGCTGTTCTTCGGCATCTTCATGGCGGCGCAGTACGGCCTGCTCGAGATCGCGATCCGCGTAAGGCGGATGGACGGCGGGCGAAGGGCGGCGATGCGCAACAGCGTGCTGTTCTACAACAGCGCCAATTACGGCATTCCGCTCAATCAACTGGCATTCGCGGGCAATCCGTTCACGTTGGCGATCCAGGTGCTGATCATGATGATGCAGAATTTGCTGCCGAATACATATGGGGTCTACAACGTGAATGCGCATAAGGCCGACTGGCGGACGATCCGGCGGGTCATCTTGTCGATGCCCTCGCTGTACGTCATTCCGCTTGCGCTGGTGCTGCGCAGCTTCTCCGTGCCGATTCCGGATTATGCGGCTACGCCGATCAGCTATCTGTCCAATGCGTTCATCGGCACGGCGCTCATCACCCTCGGGGTGCAGCTTGGCAGCATGAAGTGGCGGATCAGCCGGCCGCTGCTGCTCGATGTCGGCTTGTCCACGACGCTTCGGCTCGCCGCGGGTCCAGCGATCGCGTGGTTAGTGACCGTCGTGCTGGGCATCGACGGCCTGACGGCGGCTGCGCTGATCGTCTCCTCGGCGGTCCCGACCTCGCTTAGCAGCGTGCTGCTTGCGGTCGAGTTCGACAATGAAGCGGAGTTCGCGTCGCAAGCGGTATTCGTATCGACCGTGCTCAGCGTCTTCACGGTTACGCTGGTCATCTATTTGCTGCAGATCTAATACGAAGAAGGGACGTCCGTCGGCGGCGTCCCTTCTTCGCGTCTAATAGGAATTGTCAGCTTCTTGGATGAGATAGTCGCCGAGGCCGGCCTTCTCTAACTGCTGTACGAGATATTCCACCGGCGTACCTTCTACGCCGGGGTAGCCTCTGCGCGTATAGATATGCTCTGCATCCGGGAATACGTCGCGCAGAATGCCTCGGATGCGAGAGCCGGAGGCGTCATTGTCCGTGAAAATGTACACGTCGCGCTGACCGACCTGCTTGGCCAGCTTATCGACCTGGAGCGCGCCCGGCGTGCCGAACGTGCATAGGATGTCGACGTCCTCCGTGAGCAGCCTTCGCAGCCGGCTGCGGTCGTTCTTGCCTTCCACGATGATGGCGATGTCCATGTCGCAGCCCTCCTGTACCCATCATTGTACCCATTTCCCGGGAAATGTCGAATCCTGAGCGGGATGTTAGTCATGATGCAGAATCGGCCGCTGCGGCGATGTGCGGCGTTTGTTCGTGAAGGGCAGAACGAGCACGGCGATCATAAGAACGATGAATGCAATGTAATACGGAGATACATAATCCCGGACTTGGCCGGCAAGCATCGGACCCAGGAACGCGCCGACCGAGAATGCGATGGACAGAATGGAGAACGTTCGGCCGTACTTGCTACCGCCGCTCAATTGAATGAGCAGGGAGGACAGCGCGGGATAGATGATGCCCTTGGCCATCCCGATGAACAGCAGCAGCCAAGCGAGCGGGACGGGCAGCTCAACCGCAACGGCGAAGAACGCGATCGCAAGCGCAAAAGCGCCCCACAACGAACGAAGAAACGGCGATAGACTGTTCAGGAAGAGCAGGCTGAGCGTCACCAGGCCGCCCAGGCTGATCGCCGAGAATAAAAGGCCGGTCGTCAGGACGCCGTTGCCCTCATGCGCGATCAGCGGCAATTCGAAGGACAGAATGCCCTGGGAGCAAGCCATAGCGATCGGCAGGACATAGACGAGCCAAGGCAATCTGACCTCAGGCGCAGCAGTTGGGGCATCTACAGCTTGCTCTGCGGCTAGGTCTTGCTGCTCGTGAGGCGATGCTGCGGCTTCGTCATCGGATGCTTGCTTGTCTCGGATGAAGATGAACGCGCAGATCGCCGTGGCGATGAGGATCCAGCCGAGCGCGAAGAACGCTTGCTCGAAGCCGATCCGGGCGACGAGCAGCGCACCGGCTGCAGGGGAGACGACGGAAGCCAGCGTATGGACGAGCCCGTTGCCGGCCATCAGTTTGCCTTGCTGCACTTGGTCGTCCGTCAGCTTCGCCAAGAGCGACATACAGGCGGGCGACAGGAAGGCGAGCACGAATCCGCTGATCGAACGCAGCGTGAGCAGCTGCCAAGGATCGGTGACGCGGGATTGCAGCAGCAGGATGCCGCCGGCCAGCAGCAGGCTGAGCATGATGAAGACGCGGCTGCCGTAGCGGTCGATTCCGTAGCCTGCGATCAGATTGCCCGGGAGATGCGTAATCGAATACATGCCCATCATGAGGCCGATGAAGGAAGGCGCCGCGCCGATCGAGACGGCGAACGGCGTCAGGATCGGATACTGGGCATGGAGGTCGAATACGGCGACGAATGAGAATAGATAGAGCCATACAGCTGTTTTCATGCGGTCACTCCCGTCTGTGTGTCTGTGAACCTTATTTGTTTCTCTCTCTTACTACTTGTACGCCCGGAGCGGACGGGTTATGTCTTGGGGAGGCGGACGTTTACGCTGGTTGGATCGGTAAGGTATAATAGGGAGTGGTCGTTAATAGATGTCCATATACTGGGGGAGAACATAGATGTTGAATGAAATCATGAACTACGACATGGAGACGTGGCAAAGCTTCCTGGAAGCGAACTGGTTGATTCTGGCGATTGCGGTCGTCGTGCTGTTCATCGTCATCCGCGTCGTGAAGACGGTGATCAAGTGGCTGCTCGTCGCAGCTATCGTGATCGGCGTGCTGCTGTACAGCGGCTATTCGCTCGAGGATCTGAACGTCGAGAATCTGAAGCAGATCGGCACGGAAGTCGGCGTCCAAGTTGCGGAGAGCGTGAAGAAGGAAGCGATCAATGCGATGGTCGGCGAGGCGGCTGACGCTACGTACACGTCGAACGGAGACGGTACGTTCACCGTGAAGACGGCCAACCTGGAACTGACGGGTACCCCGGGCGCCGCCGAAGTAGCCGTGTCCTTCCGCGGGGCAGCGCTCGGCAATTGGAAGGTCGACGACACGATCGTGGATCTGATCGAGCTAGCGAAGACCAAGGGCTGATCGGGGGGAGCGGGGATGGGCGGTGCTTATGCGGAACCTGTAGCGATATGCGTGCTCCTCATTCTTGCGTACTCGCTGCTGCAAGGCATGAAGAGAGGCGCGACCGGCTCGGCGAAGCACCTCTTTTCTTTTGTCTGGGAAGGCGTGTGGGTCATCATTTCGTTAATTGTGGCAGCCCGGATCGCGATCTGGCTCTCTCCTGCCTCGGAATTGCTGCTGCAGTCCCGCGACCTGGAGCCGCCGAACGCCGAGTTGAACGGCTGGGAGCAGATCTGGTACACGCTCGCGACCAGTCTGCGTGACTACCCGCTGCTTCGATTCGGCGTCTTGTTCTTACTGGGGTACCTCGTCATCCGGTCGCTGTCCAGGCTGATCGGGGTATTCGTGCTTCCGCTGCTTGCCGGATTCACGGTCGGGACGAACGGTCCGTCCGGTCGGGGCGGTCATGGCGGCGCGTTCGCGAGCCGCACGGTCGGCGCTCTGCTCGGGGCTGCGCACGGGGCGGGGCGATCCCTTGTCTTCATGGCATTCCTGTTCATCTACGTATCGCTGATGCCTGCGGCGCCGTACGCGGCCAGCATTGCCTCGTCACCGGTGTACCAAGAAGCTTCATCGCGGCTGCTCGAGCCTGTAGCAGGCCGCGTAATCGCGGAGCAGGGGCCTGTGCTGACGCGTGCAGTCGAAGCCGAGTTCAAGCGGATTCTCCAGCGCAGGTACGAGATCATCGACCGCGACGTGCCGGCGGATATCCGGGAGGCAGCGCTGGCGATCACGGATGCGCATGCCGGCGATGAGGCGAAGGCGCGCGCGCTCTACGACTGGATCGGGACGGGGATCGCGTACGATTGGGAGAAGGCCAATGATTACACCGAGCGCGGCATATGGAAGGAGCAGACGCCTGAGGAGACGTACCGCATGCGGACCGGTGTCTGTATCGACGTCGCTCGGCTCTATGCCGTCATGGCACGTACGGCAGGCTTGGACGTGCGCGTCGTGACCGGACTCGGCGCGGACGGCAGCGGCGGCTACGGCCCGCATGCTTGGAACGAGGTGCTGCTCGCAGACAGCGGAACGTGGATTCCGCTTGATGCGACATGGGCATCGTCGGGCGATTGGTTCAATCCGCAGGGGTTCGACAAGACGCATATTCGCGAGGCCTGAGGCGCAGAATCTGTGTCCGAGCGTCAACCAAGCAGGCGCTTGAATCGTCTATGAATGGACAACATATAATCGTGCATGATGGGAGGGGGAGTGAGAGATGACGAGTCAACGAACGGAAGAGGAACAGAAGCGGCAGATCGTGAACCGGAGACATTTTTCGTTTCGGCTGAACTTGTTCTTCTTCAGTACGTTCTTCCTGTTCAGCGTGCTGATCGTGCAACTGGCAATCCTGCAATTCGTGCAAGGGCCTGAGCTTAAGGAAAAGGAATTCACGAGCGGCATTCGTCCCGTGCAGATTCCGCCGATCCGCGGCAATATCTACGATGCGACGGGCAAGGCGATCGCTTATTCGACCGCAACGCAGTCGCTGTACTTCACGATGGAGCCTAGCATCAAGGAAGACGAAGCGCGGGAGATCGCGGAATCGCTGCAAGAGGTATTCACGACTTACGGCTCGGCGAGCGAGGCGATGACCGTCGAGGAAATCATCGGGCGGATGGACATCAAGTTCAAGCAGAACAACATGTACACGCCGCGAGTGATCAAGGTTAACCTGACGAAGAAGGAAATCGCCTATTTCATGGAGAACCGCAATAAGTTCCGCAACATCGAAATCGTCGAAGACAGCATTCGGAATTATGACGAAGGTACGGTGGCGGTGCAACTGGTCGGGTATCTGAAGGATTTTGATTCGGCTGTCACGTCTGCAGCGACGAAGGGATTCTACCAGGAGAAGGCGGAATCGAAGGATGCCACGCTGAAATACCTGGATGAAGAAGACGTCGGCATGGACGGGCTCGAATATATGTATCAGGATGTGCTGCGCGGGAAGAACGGCGTGAAGACGTATCCGATCAACAGCCAGGATACGATCATCGGTCCGCCGACGATCACGAAGCCGGAGAAGGGCAGCGATCTGCACTTGACGATCAATCGCAACGTGCAGCTCGCGACCGAGCAGGCGATTCTGGATCAGATCGAATACCTACGGACCGCGCCTATTGCCAGTGGCGACCGGGCACCCTATGTGCGTGCCGGCTATGCCGTAGCGATAGAGGTCGATACGGGCAAGGTTATGGCGATGGCGAGCATGCCGGACTATGACCCGAACGTATGGCGCGGCGGGCAGATCAGCCCTGCGAACTACAAGGAAGTGCAGATCCGCCTGAAGAACGGCACGATCTCGCAGGTATACCAAGAGTGGGAGTCGCAGAAGGAAGCGAACAAGCATCCGTCGTCGCTCGTGCCGCTCGGCTCGACGCAGAAGCCGCTATCCGTGCTGGTCGGCTTGGCGGAGGGGCTCATTACGACGACGACCCGATATAACGATACCGGTTCGTTCTCCTTCGGCCGCGAAGGCACGCATCGCAGAACGCTGCGGAATGCAAACGGGGCATCCTACGGTTGGGTGGACCCCGCGCGTGCCATCGAGAAATCGTCGAACCCGTTCATGGCGGAGAAGATCGGCAATGCGCTGTATATGAAATACAAAGGCAGCAAGGGCGTCGAGGTATGGGACAGCTACATGAAGCAATTCGGACTTGGCGTCTCGACCGAAAGCGGCCTTCCGGGCGAGACGAAGGGCGTCATCGATTACTTCCATGAGGCGGAGAACGGCAGTGCGCAGTCGGCGCTCATCTACGCTTCGTTCGGGCAGCAGGGACGCTATACTGTCATGCAGCTAGCGCAATATGTCTCTACGCTCGCGAACCGCGGGAAGCGGATGAAGCCGCAGTTCGTGGAGAAGATTGTCGATCCTTCCGGACAGGTCGAGCAGACGTTCGAGCCTGTCGTGCTCAATACGGTGAATCTGCCGGATGAGTATTGGCGGGAGATCGAGACCGGCATGAAGTCCGGGGTGAGGGGCTTTGAGGGCTTTCCGTACGAGTTCCGCAGGAAGACAGGTACATCGCAGCAACAGACCAGTCTGCCGAAGCCGGTCGAGAACGCGGTATTCATCGCCTACGCGCCGGCCGACAAGCCGAAGCTCGCGGTAGCGGTCGTCGTGCCCGAAGGCGGCTACGGCGGACGCGCGGCAGCGCCTATTGCACGCAAAATCTTCGATGCTTACGACGAGCACATCGGCTTGACCGGTACGCCGCGCAAGCCTGTGGTACAGACGCCGCCGCTTAGCCAAAGCAGCACGGAAGGCGGCTCCGCGACCCAGCAGGATGCGACGCCGAATAATGCGCAGACGGATCGCGGTGCACGCGGCGCGGATGCCGGGAATGCAGCCGCCGGAGCCGGCACGACGACGGAAGCGGCGTCAGGCGGGGCTGAAGCAACGGGGACCGGCACGGCAGGGACGGAACCAGCAGGGACGGAACCAACAGGGACAGAACCTACAGGGACTGCTGGGAACAACGGTAC
>JAEWJS010000064.1 GCA_023386495.1 Bacillota bacterium
CCATGCTTCGTCTTCCCCATCGTCATCCGCCCCCTGTGTCATCTCGATTTAGTAAAAAAACCGCCGCAGCCGCCGCCCTTCCCTCGTGAGGGTAGAGCGGCGTGCCGCGGCGGTTCTCTCCGGCAGGTTCGCTGCCGAGCTTCAACTGCCTATACATTCGTTCGGCCGGAGCCGAACTTCGCTTCCAAGTCGCTGTCGAATACGAAGACGGACATGCCGACATCCCGATCGATATCGATGTCGACGAACAGCGTGACGAACGTGCAGCCGACGAGCGCCTCCATCTCGACCGGATGGTGGTCGCGATACATGTCCTTCACCATCTGCGTCCGCGCTTCGCGAACCATATGCTTGCCCTCGTCGCGGCTGGCGATGAACTTCTCCACCGGCGACAGATTGCCCTGCATCTCGCAGATCGCCCAGTTGCGGCAGAAGGTCGTGCGCACCTCGCGCGGCCCCTTGCCCATATGCCGCTTGCGATACGCCTTCACGAGGTTGCTGAATTCCGCTTCCGTCTTGTTCATGCCATCCCAACCTATCCTGTTCCCTAACCGATCCGCAGGCATGGCCGTACGCAGGAACGCTGCGCCGCACCAAGTCCGTTAACCGCGTTATTGCCCCTATCTTAATCCCCACTCACTTGAGCGTCAACCCTTTTCCATAACCGAATCCCGCCGCATGCGTTATTCGATCGATATGGACACCGTGTTACCCGTATCCGGATCGTAGAAGAAGATCTTCCCGCCGACAACATTCAAGTAGAATGCCTTATGGTCGCTCAGCTTCTGTACGGTCTTGTCGGTGAGATTCATGCGATATAATTTTTTGCTGTATTCGGAATGATCGCTGTAGTAGAGCCATTCTCCGTCTACGTTTAGGTTTTGAGCATCCTTTTCGCTACATATCGTCAAGTCTTTGCCATCCGTGCTCATCCTGTACAATTGGCCATTGTTATTGAAGTATAAATATCCTCCCGCCAATTCCAGTGAACGAAAACCGCCCTCCAATAGTTTCTTTTTCCCGCTTCCGTCTGTATCCATCACGAACAGCTTGTGCGTATGAATCACGTAGTATATTTTCCCCTTGTCCACGAGCATCCGCGATACAGGATTCGACTCCAACAATTCGATAGACGTCCCGTCCACCTTCATCCGGTACAACGATCCGAACATGTCGGCAGGCTTTTCCGTATAGTAAATCCAGTCCCCGGCAACCGCCATCACATTCAGGCCGCCGGCGCCGAGATCCCGAAGCACTGTCCGTTCCGTGCCGTCCAGGCTCGCCTTCATCACTTTGTGGTTGCTTAGATAATAGACTGTGTCATTCACGATATTGATATAAGCCGCATATTTGTCATCGCCGACCTTGCGGTCTTCGGAGCCATCCACCCGCTGTTTGTACAACTTTCCTTCATCACTGTGATTCGTATAATAGAGCCATCCCTCATGAAGCGCATAATGGCCGTTATTGTTCAGATTTCCCGTGCTGTTGCCCCGCAGATCGGCGAGCTGGACCGGCTTCTCTGCTTGTGCATTCTCCCAGCTGATCGAGATTTTGGCTGCCGCTTGATCCCATACGATATCGTCATTCGGGATTCCCATCTGTGTCGCAAAATACCGCAATGGCACATACGTCGTCCCTTCATACATCACCGCTTTCGGAACGTCAGTGAGCCCGTTGTGCAGGAAGCCGTCTTGACCGCTCTGATCCTCTATCCCGTTAAAGAAGATTCTGAGGCTCGGATACATATGCAGCGTAACCGGCTCGTAATGATGACTGCCCTTTGCAGTCATGTACGTCTGAATCGCCGTTGATCCCCCATCGGATTGATCCACGCCTGACGGCTTGCTGCTGTTCACCCATATCAGCTTGTGTACGCCGTCCCAACCGATGTCTTCCATGCCGACAAGGCTCGCAAAATATCGAATTGGCACATAAGATGTCCCTTTATACTGCAGCGACAACGGTACATGATGCTCCCCATTAAAATATGATCCTGACTCTCCCGTCATCTGCTCTACACCGTTAAGTGCGATCTTCAAATTTGGATAGTAATAGACATCCCCATTGTATGTTAACGCAGCCGGTGCCGGATCAGCCGAAGCCTCCGCCCAGCCGGCCCCCCCTGCGCTCAGTGCCAGCACGACTGCTGCAGCGCCTAGCGCGAACCGTTTCCAATAACTCGCCTTGTCTCTCACATCTCTCGCCTCCCGCACGCTTTCCATCTCCCAATAGACGCCCACGCATGGAAAATAGTTACACCCCCGCACGAAGCATTTTGCGCATGCGCGGCTTCCTTGTTCCGGACATTCCCGCTATCATAGGAGGTAGTTATCACGCGAGGAGGCACCAGCATGCCAATCGAATCTCCCCTGCCGAAGATCATCCAGATCGTCGGTTATAAGAATACGGGCAAAACCACGCTCGTCTGCAAGCTTGTCGAGCGGTTCAAGGCAGACGGACGCATCGTCGCCACCATCAAGCATGACGCGCATGACTTCGAGATGGACCGGCCCGGCACGGACACCTGGCAGCATCAGCAGGCAGGCGCAGATATGACGGCTATTGCGTCGCCGCATCGCACGGCCTGGCTCAGCCGCTCGCCGCTGACGCTGGAAGCGATGATCGCGCGCATGGACAGTGCCGAAATCATTCTGATCGAGGGCTACAAGCAGGCCCTCTATCCGAAGCTAGTCCTGCTGAAGCAGCCCGAGGATCTGCCGCTGCTCGCGTTACCCAATACGATCGCTGCCGCCGTCTGGGACGAGCTCGGCGAGCATCCGACCGATCTCCCTGTATTCAAGATCGGCGACACGGATGCGATCTATCGTCATCTGCTCGCGGACACGCAATAGAGCCGATGCCTGCGGTTCGCACCGCCGGCACCGGCTCTCTCTCATCCTGCTCCCTATTCCGCGACGCCGTGCCTGTGTGCGTAGATCGCCGCCTGCGTGCGGTCCTCGACCTCCAGCTTCGCGAAAATATTCGTAATATGGTACTTGACCGTCTTAATTCCGATGAAAAGTTCGTCCGCGATATCCTGGTTCGACTTGCCCTTCGCGAGCAGCATCAGCACTTCCATCTCGCGGTCGGTCAATTCCTCATGCAGCGGCTTCTTCTCCGCCTTCTTCGGCTCGCGGAAGCGGTTCATCATCTTCGCCGCCACCTGCTGCTCGAGCACCGATTGGCCGCGCGCAGCCGCGCGGATCGCGTCGGCAATCTCCGATGCGCGCGACGTCTTGAGCAGATACGAGAACGCGCCCGCTTCGATGACCGGATAGATTTTGCTGTCGTCGATATAGCTCGTCAGCACGATTACCTTGCAGTCCGGCTGCAGCTCCATCAACTGACGCGTCGTCTCGATGCCGTCCATGCCGTCCATGACCAGATCCATCAGCACGACATCGGGGGTATACGCTTGCGCGAGCCGGATCCCCTCCTGCCCGTTGCTGGCTTCCCCGACGACCTCGATGCCATCCTCCGTATCCAGCACGGCCGCAAGCCCGATCCTGACCATCTCGTGGTCGTCCACCAGCAGTACCTTAATTGCTTGTTCCATTCTACTCCGTCCCTCTCTCATCCGTAATGACCGGCACCCAGATCTCGATCAGCGTGCCTTCGCCCGGTGCCGAGTGGATCTGCATCGTCCCGCCCAGCTCCAGCACCCGCTCCCGCATCGTCAGCAAGCCGTATGATGTCTGCTTCTTGTTCGACATATCGAAGCCGACGCCGTCATCCCGCAGTATCAAACGCAATTGATTGCCGAAGCGGTGCAGGCCGATATCCATCCGCGAGGCCTTGGCATGTCGCAGCGTATTGGACAGCGACTCCTGCACGATCCGGAACAGGTGCTCTTCGGCATCGGGCTTCACGACCATCGTCGGCTCCATCTCGAACGTAATCGCCATCGGCACCTTGGCCCGCAGCTCCGTCAGCAAGCCGTCCAGCGCCTGCGCCAGATTCTTGCCCTCGAGATGGACCGGCCTCAAGTGGAGCAGCAGCGCCCGCATCTCGGACTGCGCGACGGAGGCCATCTCCTCGATGAGCGCGACCTGCCGCTTGGCGCGGTCGAAGTCCTTGTCCAGCGTCCGGCTTACCGCGGTGGCCGTCATGGAGATCGCGAACAGCTGCTGGCTTACGGCGTCATGCAGCTCGCGCGCCAGCCGCTGCCGCTCTTCGATGACAGCCGCGAACTTCAGCTGTTCGTTCCGCAAATGATCCTCTTGCGATACTTCTTCCTCCGAATGCTCGTCGCCGCTGCCGCCCGGTATCGTCACCGCGCGCTTCTTGCGCCGCTGCTGCTCGGTCAGCCGCAGCACGGTCTCCTTGAGCTTCAGCCCCTGCACGTAGCTATAGACAGCCGCGGAAGCGAGCCCGATCCCGATGACCGACAGCACGATCGCGGCGAACTCCTCGCGGAACGTGAACAGCTTTACGTAGCCGGTGCCTTGCAGCACCAGGACCAGCAGGCCGACGATCACCAGGAGCCAGAGCATCAGCTCCGTCGTATTGCGCTTCTGCGGTCTCTCTTGCTTGCCTTGCTTCACCGGTGCTTGTCCATCCCCGGCAGGTTTCATGGCCGACATCCTTTCATAGCCGTACGCTCGTTGACATCCGGCCATTGCGAACCTATGTAAGTATTGTCATCATACCGATTGGACACGATTATTGTAAAGCCCAATAGCGCGAAGAGAGCCGCGGAGCACCAGAAGAGGTGTCCGCGGCCGTCCCGCCTGACATGAATGCGAGGCTGCTCTTGCTATAGGGCTTCCTTACTCGCCTGCAGGAGGGTTCAGCTTGTTCTTGAGCGCTTGCAGCTGCTCTTCGACCTTCAACTGCTTCGCCGCATCGACCGTGCTGTAACCGCCCGTCGACTTGAATACCGGCGCGCGCATCACTTCCGCTTCCGCCTCGAGCTGCATGATCTTCTCTTCCATCCGGCCGAAGCCGCGCGCCGCGTTGCCGCTCTCGATCGAGTGCGTGCTCGAGATCTGGGACATTTGCTTCTGCGCCTTCGCCATCTGGGCGCGGGCTGCCAGCTCGTTGCGCTTGTTGCGAAGCTGGTAGAATTCTTCCTTCATCTCATGCAGCTGCGTCATCAGATCGTCGGCTTGCGCCTTTGCTTGTGCATGCAGGTCGCTGTACTCGCCCGTCTTCTGATCGAAGAAAATCTTCTCTTCGAGCAGCTTGCGCGCCAGCTCCTCGTGGCCGCCGCGAATCGCTTGTTCTGCCTTCGCTTCGCGGTCGATCGCGCCGCGTGCCGCTTCCTCGAGGCGCTGCTTCATGCGGCGCTCGTTCGCCATCTGCTTCGCAACCGTGACCTCTGCTTGGTGGATCTCAGCCTCCATGTCGCGGAGGTATTGGTTCAGCATGACTACCGGATCCTCCAGCTTGTCGAGCATTTCGTTCATCGATGCCTTCGTCATGTCCTTCATCCGTTTAAAAATTCCCATTGTGTTATTCTCCCTTCTCGATCTTAGCGAGTTTAGCTTTCAGTTCTTCGATTTCCCTGCGCAATGCCTTCTTCTCGATATCTTCCATCATCGCATCCAGATTGCCTGGGTTACGCGGCGGCTGCTGGTGAGCCGCTTGCGGCTGACCTTGCGGATTCGCGCCTTGGCCGGGATAGCCGCTCCAAGGACCGTTCTGCGGAGGCGTCGGATTGCTGTAGTAGCCGCCGCCCGGCGCATTGTATCCGCCGCCGTAACCGCCGCCGCCATATCCGCCGGGGCCGGGTCCTGGGCCCGGTCCGAATCCGCCCCACATCGGAGGCTCCTTCGGCACGACCATGGCTGCGAGTATATAGACCAGGATGAAGCCGCCGCTTGTGAATACCGCGAGCACGATGGCCAGAATCCGGATCAATGTTGCGTCGACGCCCATCGATTCGGCCAACCCGCCGCACAGCCCGGATAGCTTCTTATCCCGCGTGGACCGGTACAATTTCTTCACGACGTTCACCCTTCTTTCTCTAGTTTGCGTTTGAGCTGCTGCAGCTCTTGGTCAATCAAGGATTGGACGGTGCCGCCTGCCTGCGTCAAGAATTCTTGCCCTGCCCGGCGAAGATCCCTGAGGCTTCTGGCTTCATGCTCCATATCGCTGATGCGGTCATCCAGCTTGCGGAACATGCCTTCCGGCTGCCCGCCCGGTCCGGCCGTGCCGTACCGCTGGTTCATGCGCTGCTGCAAGCGCAGCGATTCCATGCGTGCCGCATAGTATTCGCGCTTGTCGTACACCGACTGATACTCGCTGCGCAGCTCGCGCAGCAGTTCCTCCAGCTCGGTTACGCTCTGCTGGCTCTGTTCGTACAATTCCTTGTACTGAACCGCCCGCTGTTCATGGCTCTGCTTCTCTTGGAGCGCGATTCGCGCGATATGCTCTTCGCCGGCCTTGAGCGCCGTGATCGCTTGCTGCTCCCGCTTATCCTTCTGCTGCTCGGCTTGCAGCCATTGTGCCCGCAGGCCGCCGGCATGTGCCGCGTACTGCTGGTACAGCCGTTCCGCTTGGATAATCTCCTCGCGGGTCGACCAGAGGAACTGATCGATCAAGCGTACCGGATCTTCTGCTTTCTCGAGCCGCTCGTTCAAGGTTGCGACCGTAATGTCGCGAACGCGTCTTATTATGCTCATCGTCGTATTTCCTCCACTTCTACATCTATTGACCGCTGGTCATTCTCTTATTTAATTTTCTTAGTAGACGTTGTTCTTGCTGCGTCTGAGGAGCGAGATGCCTAGCGCGACCGCGCCGATCGCCAGCAGGAAGAAGATGATGCCGGACAATTTGCCGAGCAGGATGATGATGCCGATTGCCAGCATGATCCCGCCGATCATGTTCTTGCCGTTCTTGATGCCTACATAGCCGAGGCCGATCAGAATCAGTGGGAACAAGAATCCGAAGATTGGGCCGAGCGAGATGCCGAACATTTTAAGTACCATCCATGCGCCGAGGAATACGAGGACGACGCCGATTGCTGTTTTGCCGTTCATCGATTCACCGCCTTTCGTTATGTGTTGTCGTTTCCTTATGTCCTTATTGTAGGTGTTTACGCGCATTCGCAAAACAGACCCGCGGCGGTTTTATCACCTAGACCTGGGTCGGGGTACGAGACGTCTCCGGGAGGAGTGCCTGCTGGACCATTACTGCGCAAGCTACATAATATTGGCACGGCCTGCAAACCCTATCGTAACCGATCTCTCGTCACGAAGGGGGTGTTCTCCGTCATGTTTCGTTTCTTGGGCCGCCGAATGCAGCCGCCGAAGCCTCCTGCAGCGCAGCAAGCGTCCGGCAATGTGCCAGCGGCGCACGCACCTGCGGCGATCGAACCGGAAGCCCGGAAGAACGCCGGTACCGTTCAGGCCATTCTTCAATCGCCGGAAGATCTCGTCGTTCGCGAATTTACGGTCGGCACGGATAAGCGCATCTTCGTATTGATCTGCATGGACGGCCTCGTCGACCAGAAGGTCGTGAACGAGAGCATTATCCATCCGCTGCAAGCGCGTTATGCCGAGCAGTCGACTTCGAACAGCGGGAACGCTTTCCTGGCCGATGTCGAACGAGATGCGCTGGCCGCATTCGATATCGAGCGGGTATCGAGCCTGGATGATGCCCTGCTGTCGATCCTGTCCGGCGATACGGCTCTATTCGCGGACGGCTCCACGCATGCCGTCATCATCGGCAGCCGCGGTTACAAGACGAGACCCGTTCAGGAGCCCCAGACCGAGACGATCATCCGCGGGCCGCGGGAAGCGTTCACGGAGGATCTCCGCATGAATACAGCCCTAATGCGGCGGCGGCTTCGGGATCCGCGGCTGCGCTTCGATTCCCATCGTCTTGGCAGGCGGTCGAAGCGGGACATCGTTGTCGTCTATATCGAGGGTATCGTCAATCCGAAGTTGACCGAAGAACTCACGCGCAGAATCAAGTCGATCGACATTGACGATATCGAGGGGTCCGGCTATGTCGAACAATTCGTCGCCGACAGCTTCTTGAGCCCGTTCCCGCTTATCCTGAACACGGAGCGCCCGGACAAGATGTCGGCTGCCGTTCTGCAAGGCCGAATCGGCGTACTGGTGGATGGCGATCCCTTCGGTCTCATCCTGCCGATCACGTTCGACTCCTGCATTCAATCGCCGGAGGATTATTACCAGCATTGGCTGGTATCGAGCTTGACTCGCGTCTTGCGAATGTTCGCCGCGTTCCTGGCCACCTTCTTGCCTGCCCTCTATATCGCGCTGCTCGAATACCATCACGGCATGCTCCCTACGAAGCTGGCCTTCTCGATCGCCGGCGCAAGGGAAGGCGTCCCCTTCCCTGCCGTCATCGAGGCCTTCGCGATGGAAGCCACGCTAGAGCTATTGCGGGAGGCCGGTCTGCGGCTTCCGAAGCCGATCGGCCAGACAATCGGCATCGTTGGCGGCCTCGTGATCGGCGAAGCCGCCGTTACGGCCGGGATCGTCAGCCCGATCATGGTCATCGTAGTCGCCATTACGGCGATCGCGTCGTTCTCGCTGCCGTCTTATTCGTTCGCCATCTCGCTGCGGGTGATGCGATTCTTGGTCATGCTGGCGGCATCCGTACTCGGCCTCTACGGCATCGTCTTGGCCTATATCATCATTAATGTTCACATCGTCAATCTGCGCAGCTTCGGTGTCCCTTACTCCACGCCGTTCGCGCCGACCTTCTACGGGGATTGGAAGGACTTGATCCTGCGCGCGCCGATTACGATGATGAAGAGCCGACCGACCTTGACCCAGCCCCGCAACAAGACGAGGCTGCGCAAGGAGTAGAGCCACGGTTGAGAAAGGCAGGTACCCTTTGCAGATATTCGATTACGCGGACGAATCCATCGGCCGCAAAGAAATGTCCTTCACCATCATGTCCATGATGATCGGCGTCGGCATACTGACACTGCCTCGCAGCATTGCCGGCGTCACGCGCTTCGCCGACGGATGGATCTCCATACTGGCAGGCGGCATGATTGCCGCCTGTTTCGCAGTCATTCTGGCTAGCCTAGCCATTCGGATGGACAAGGACAGCTTCTATCGCTATGCTTCCAAGTCGATTACGAAGCCGGCGGCAGCTGTTCTAGTAGCCGCGATTAGCATCTATTTCATCCTGTTCTGCGGCTATGAGACCAGGGCCATTGCCAGTATCTCGAAGCAGTATCTGTTCGAGCGGACACCGGTAGAGGCCGTTGCCTGCGCATTCTTGATCGTCGTCATCTATGCCGTATCCGGATCGCGCATCGGACTGATTCGACTTAACGCACTGTTCCTGCCGCTCGTGCTCGTAATCGCCGCGCTTCTCCTGGTATTTAGCTCCGGCAACTTTCGAGCCGAGGAGATGCCCCCCTTCTTCACCACGGGCTTGTCCGGCCTTGCAGCCGGCACCCGCGAGACCATATTCTCCTTGCTAGGCTTCGAGATCGTGCTCTTCTACGGAGCGATGCTACGGAACCGACGCGATGCGCTGCCTGCCGTCATGCTCGGCGTTGCAGTGCCGGTACTGCTCTACTTGGCTATCTTCATCGTGTGCATCGGCGTCTTCTCCCAGGAGGCGCTGCGCAACGTCGCCTACCCTGCGATTGAACTCGCCAAGGAAGCCAAGATTCCGGGGGAGTTCTTCGAACGCTTCGAATCCGTCTTCTTCATCATATGGATCATGACCATTTACAACACGACGAGCATGGCGCTCGACATCGCATGCGAGTCGATCCGTTCGGTCTTCGGGCTGAAGCGTTCGCCGCTTCATCCCATGCTGCTGGCGCCATTCGTCCTCTGGATTGGCATGGCGCCTCGCAACGTTGCCGAATTCACTGCATTAGGGGAATTCATCAGCTACTTCGGCTTAGCCGCAATCGTTCTGGCGCCTTGCATCATATTGGGAATCGCTATGCTTCGAGGGGTGCATGCCGATGGTTAATCGCACATTCGTCTTCCTTATGCTCGCATGCGCTTCGCTTAGCCTAGCCGGCTGCTGGGATCGGGTGGAGATCGATCAGCGAGGCTTCGTCGTCGGAATCGGCATCGATCCCGCTTCTGCGCCAGAGGACGAGGAACGGGGACAACAGAATGCCAGAACCTATCGGGGGACCTACCAGATCATTAAACCGAGCGGGCTGTCGAGCGCCAACGGGACTAAAGGCGGCGGGGGGGCCCAGGAGGCGCATTTCAACGTAACGGTGGATGAAAATTCCCTGCCTGCCATCACGTCGCGGATCTCGACCAGAGTCGGACGCTCGCCTTACTTTGAACATCTGCAGATGATCATCCTGTCGGCAGAGCTGGCCCGCAAGCCAGGCGCGGTCACGGATGTGCTGGACTATTTCCTGAGAGATGTAGAGATGCGGCGGGATATCAAGATCATTATCTCGTCGGGCAGCGCGAAGGAAGTGCTGAACGTGGCCCCGTTCAACGAGAAATACCCGATTGCTTACCTCGTGTCGATTAGCGAGAACATCAATAATACCTCCTTCATGCTGCCCGCGACCAGAATCGGCGACATGCATGAATATATGCTGAAGCAAGACGGCTATACGGTCCAGAAAATTCAGGTCAAGGAGGGTAATGCCGCACTCGACGGCGCGGCTGTATTCGACGGCAAGACCAATGTCCTGCTCGGCTTCTTGTCCGGGCCAGAGACGCAGGGGCTGAATCTGCTTCATGGCCAACTCAAGGGAGGCATTCTGCAGACACCCTATGCGGACAGCACGGTCGACATTGAACTAGAGGTGGTGCAACGGATTATTACGGCCGAAATTAAGAGCCCCCGCGATATCTCCTTCACGGTAGCGATAGCGGTGGAAGGCATGCTGGATAAATCGATCGGGGACAATGCTGTCGACCAAGAAGATGAGATTCTGGACATGCAGCAGAAGCTGGAGGCTCAGATTCTATCGAGGTGCAGGAAGACGATCGACAAGCTTCAGAAGAAGTATCGAGAGGACGTAATCGGTCTTGGTGCATGGCTCCGCCGCAACCACTACGGCGTCTGGAAGCAGATTCAAGGCGACTGGAATGAGAGCATCTTTCCGAATGTGGAGATCAACGTGATCCCCGAAGTCGAAATTCGCCGCATGGGCAATATTATTCGGACAGAACAGGAAGGCGATACGTAATGGCTGCATTGTTCCGAATTCTATTCGGCAATATTCCATCAGGAATGGTGTTTCTCTGCGCCTTCCTGACCTTCATCGTGCCGTATTCGTTCTATCGGTTGAATCAAGCCATTCACCGCTCTGGCGACCCTGCCTGGAAGAAGAATCCGTGAGTTATTCGTTATTGCAGGTCATCGCCGCGTGCGTGCAAGTACCACGCCGCCCACACGAGCGGCGCGTTCAAGCTGACGGAATTTTCCTTGGAAGCCCAGGCGGTCGGCGCGGTCCCGCGCGCTGCGTAGGACTTGGCTGCTGCTGTATCCTTGGGCGTCGCGCCATCGTTAATCGTGGCATTGTTCGGTCCGCTGGAGAGCCACCCGCTCGGATAGGGGACGCCGGCCAGGAACCTGTTCCACGCCCAGCGGTCATGCGTGTCGGTCTCCGCGCGGTCTCCGTATCCGGTAATGTAGGATTGCTGCAACGCATTCGTGCCCAAGATGTAATCCATGCTGCTGAGCATGCCTCTTAAATATTGCGCATCTTTCGTGATTGCATGCGTATGGCCGAGCAGCATCATCTTCTTCAGCACCTCGCCGTTCGAACCCCATGCGTACACATCGATCGGCGCGCGGTATCCTTCTCGCTGCATTTGCCTGAGGATGAGCAGTGCTTGCTCCTCCAGCTTATTGCGCATCGCATCCAGCTCGACTCGCGGCAGGTCATTCTCCACGGTGAGGAGCGAGAGCGTGCCCGCGGCAGCCGTATGCTCCCAATCGAATACGCCGATCTGACCGTACTCGGGGGATAGCCGAACCGCATTCCGATAATCAGCTACCCGCATGCTATCGTTCCGTCGAAGGGCCGTTAAGTACATCTCCACGGCTGTTGCATACCGATCGTCCCTGATCTGCTCGTCCTCGTAATTGCCGCCCCCCGGTGCATCGACGGTTGCGGCCGTGTAGAGCTTCACGGGGAGACGCTCTGCCCGTTCCCAGGCATCCGTTGCAACGGCCCACCAGGCAGCAGCCTCTTCCGCGTCATAGGGCCCGAGCAGCCGCGCAATCTGGCCTGCGACGCGAGCAACGGCATAGGTCGCGGCTGTCGATGGCGGTTGCGCAGAACGCGTGTAGCGATTCTCCGTTGCGGCATCCGGAATCGGAAAGACGCTCCACGCTTCGTTATGGATCTTGTGGGTAACGAGATGATCGCCCGGCAGCAGAAGTCCTCTCATATAGGTTGAACCGAATATAACCTCATCGAGCAAGTCCGGAATGCCGTTGTCCCGCTCGGGAATCGACAGGGAACCGTCCGGGAACGCCTGCGGATCGCTCTCCAGCATATTCAGCAGCGTCCAGGCCGAGATCGCATGGTTAACGGGATAGATGCCGTAATCGCCTGCGTCTGCCCATGCATAACGCGCATTCATTGTACCTTCGCACCACCCGTCGTAGCAGGCGATCCGCTCGTCATCCGCGTGAAGCGCGGGCCTTGCGTGCCGCGCGTCTGACAGCCATCGGGCTTCCAGCTCGACTCCCATCCGATGATAGTAGTAATAGGCCATTGCCTCGATCGGCAGCTTAACGTAGATGTCTTCCCCGATCGTGATCGGGCCGCTCAAGGCCGTGCCGACAAGCAGCTCGTACGTTCCTTCCTGCGTGGCATCCGAGAAGTCGGCATGATGAAGCGAATCCCGCGAAGCGCTGTCTTTGCCGTAGATCTCGGTCGTCCCGCGCAGCAGGATTTGACCGCTGCCGCTAGATCGCAGCTCCCAATCGATGGGCGCCTGCGCCGATGTGACGATGACTGCGACTTTATCCGCCCTTAGCAAATAGCCCAATTGATTATACGCAATCGATTCTACGACCGGATCTTGCCCTGCTTCATTAACCCCTCCGCTCGGTACGCTCGTCGTCGCTTGGGACTTGTCCGGGAACAGGTCATTCCCGGTCCAAGAGCGATAAGCTAGCAATAACGCGATGCAGACTACCAGCACGCCTATCCCGGTCATCCATCCTTTGCGGTTCTGCAGCATATCACCATTGACCTCCCTAACGAGACATCAAGGCCCCTTCCCGATTCGAAGGGGCCTTGATCGTATTATACAATAGGTCGGGACGAATTACTTGCTTGCCAAGAAGGCATCGAATTGTTTTTGCTTCTCGGTGATGACTTTATCTAGACCGGCAGCACGGAGAGCGGCCAAGTACTCTTTCAACACTTTGTCCGTGTCTACGGAACCTGTCTCGAGTGCGCGCTGGTACTGCTTAATGACGTTCGCCATTGCGCCGACTTCCGCCTTCACCGGCTCGCTGTCGAATACGAAGCCCAGTGCCGGCGATACGATCGCGTTCTGGTTGAACTCCTTGAACTTCGCCCATTTCTCCGGATCCTCGGAATCCCATACATAGTTCAGGAATTGCGAACCGAACATCCATGCGGAGCCCGGCGAGTAATCCCCCGTCTTATCCGTAGGGGAGATGATTTCGCCATTGCGCGTGAAGTGCGTGCCTTCGATGCCGAAGTTCAACATGTTGTTGATCTCCTTATGCGTGTGCAGCAGGTTGATGAACATCATCGCGCGTTCCGGATCCTCAGACGTCGAGGAGATGCCGAGCATCGAACCGGCCGTCTCGGACGTTGCGACCGTCTTGTTCGTCATGATGATCTGCTCGAGCTGCCCTTGCAGGCCCGCTGCGTTCGCTACTTCATCCGCTTTGCCCGGCTTCATCGGATCGATTGTCATGAAGACGCTGCCGGCTTTCCATGCATCTGCCGTAGACAATTGCGTCGTCGCGGCGTCCTTATTGATATAGCCCTTCTGGAACCAGTCGCGTGCAATCGCGAGGTACTCTTTGTAGCGATCCATCTCTTCGACGGCCTGCACCGTGGTGGAGTCTACATCCTTCAGAATGGCGCCAGGAATCGTGCCGTCGCCCAGGAAGTCGTAGTTGCCGAAGAAGTGAGAGTTGAACATGCCGCCGATGGAGAACATCGGTGTCAGGTCAGGGCGCTTCTCTTTGACTGCCGCCAGAATCGGCGTGATATCGGCTGGCGTCTTCACGCCACTAAGGTCAAGGCCGAGCTCGTCGGCAATCTTCTTGTTGTAGATGATGCCGCCGGCAGAAGCCAATTCCTTGTTCGTCGGTACGCCATAGTTCTTGCCGTTGATCTTCGCTCCCTCGAGGAACGCCGGGTCTAGACCTTCGACGGCGCCTTGGCCGTGCTTCGCGAGCAGATCGCCAAGCTCCAGGAAGGCACCCTTCGCGACGTTCTTCGCGTGGCCGTTCCACTGTGCCGTGAAGATGAGATCTGCCTTCTCACGGGATGCGATCATCAAGTTCATCTTATCGTCCCAAGCGCCCCAATCGATCGGGATCAGATCGATCGTTGCATTGATTTCCTTCGTGAGCAGTACGTTCAATGCATCTTCGACGACCTTCTCATCCTTCTGTGCCGTGCCAGGATAGTAGAGGCTGAGTGCATACGGCTTCAGATCGGCAGCTGCAGGAGCCTCGGCCGCAGGTTCAGCCCCATTATCCTTCGGTGTCTCTGCTGCCGGTTTATCGTTGCTTTTACCGTTATTGCTGCCACTGTTGCTGTTGCCGTTATTGCCGCCTCCACATGCAGATACGATAAGCGCAACAATCATCAAGAACGTAATCATCATGAATGCTTTGTTCTTCGTGTGTCTCATGAGCGGGTGGACCTCCCTATATGAGTGATATTCTATATGGAACCGCTTACAATTCCATATCTTGATTATAAACAAAGACGGCGCCGATGAACTATCGGCGCCGTGACTTGTTTAGTGTTTTGATGACATTCTTATCGCTTTTTTACTTACTTGCTAGCCAAGAATGCATCGAATTGCTTTTGTTTCTCGGCGATAACTTTGTCCAGACCGGCAGCTTTCAGAGCTGCAAGGTATTCTGGGAGTACTTTGTCCGTATCAACGGAGCCCGTCTCCAGAGCGCGTTGGTATTGCTTGATTACGTTAGCCATTGCGCCGACTTCTGCTTTGACAGGCTCGCTGTCAAATACGAAGCCAAGGCCTGGCGATACGATTGCGTTCTGGTTGAATTCCGTGTACTTCGCCCATTTGTCTGGGTCTTCGGAATCCCACAGGTAGTTCAGGAACATCGAGCCGAACATCCAAGCGGAGCCTGGAGCGTAGTCGGCCGTTTTGTCCGTAGCCGTCATGATTTCGCCGTTAAGCGTGTAGTGTACGTCTTTGATACCGAAGTTGAGCATGTTGTTCACTTCTTTGTCCGTGTGCAGCAGGTTGATGAACATCATCGCGCGCTCCGGATCTTCGGAAGTAGAGGAGATGCCGAGCATCGAACCAGCCGTCTCGGACGTTGCGATCGTTTTGTTCGTCAGTACGATTTGCTCCAGCTGGCCCGTCAGGCCTGCTGCGTTCGCTACTTCTACTTCTTTGCCAGGCTTCAGCGGCTCGATCGTCATGAAGACGTTGCCGGCTTTCCAGCCGTCAGCCGTGGACAGCTGAGTCGTAGCTGCATCTTTGTTGATGTAGCCTTTCGTGAACCAGTCACGAGCTACTGCCAGGTATTCTTTGTAACGATCCATTTCCTCAACCGCTTGAACCGTCGTGGACGTGTCGTCCTTCAGGATCGCGCCAGGAATCGTAGCGTCGCCGAGGAAGTCATAGTTACCGAAGTAGTGCGAGTTGAACATGCCGCCGATGGAGTATACAGGGATCAGGTCAGGGCGCTTCTCTTTGACTTGTGCCAGAATCGGCGTCAGGTCAGCGATCGTCTTCACGCCGCTCAGGTCCAGACCGAGCTCGTCAGCGATTTTCTTGTTGTAGACAACGCCGCCAACGGAAGCAAGTTCCTTGTTAGCCGGCAGGCCGTAGTTCTTGCCGTTTACCTTCGCGCCTTCGAGGAAAGCAGGGTCCAGAGCCGCTACAGCGCCTTGGCCATGCTTCGCGAGCAGGTCGCCCATGTCCAGGAACGCGCCTTTTGCAACGTTCTTCGCATGACCGTTCCATTGTGCCGTGAAGATGATGTCCGCTTTTTCGCGGGAAGCGATCATGAGGTTCATCTTGTCATCCCATGCGCCCCAGTCGATCGGAATAATATCGATTGTTGCATTGATTTTTTCTTTGAGCAGCACGTTCAGCGCTTCTTCAACTACTTTTTCGTCCTTTTGCGGAGTACCTGGGTAGTAGAGGCTGAGCTCGTAAGGCTTCAGATCGGATGCAGCAGGCTCTTCAGCAGCCGGTTGTTCTGCAGCATTGTTGCCGCCGTTGTTCGCCGGTGCTGCCGTCTCAGCACTGTTGCCGCCGTTATTGCCGTTGTTGCCATTGTTGCCGCCGCATGCCGATACGATCATGGCTACTGCCATTACCAGCATGAGGAGCATGGATGCTCTCTTCTTCATAATGCGGATAGACCTCCCTAGAATCATGTATTTATGCTATACCGATATCTCGGTTACAGCCGTTCGTATGCGGCTAACGCCGCTGTCTTCGGATCAGCCCTTAACAGCGCCTACGGTCATCCCTCTAACAAAGTACTTTTGGAAGAAAGGATAAGCGAAGACGATTGGGCCGACGCCGATGATGACCATCGCCATCCGTACGGTCTCTGCAGGGAACGTTACGTTGCCGCCTGCCGCTTGAATGGCCTGCATGGCTGTACTGTTCGTTGCCAGGTACTGGATGTTCTGCATCGTCTTATACATGAGATACTGAACCGATACGTTCTCGTTCGTCGTGATGTACACGAGACTGAGGAACCAATCGTTCCAATAGGTTAGCGTCTGGAACAACGCTACGGTTGCCAATACCGGCAGCGATAGCGGCATAACGATCTGGGCGAAGATCCGAATCTCTCCAGCTCCATCGATCTTTGCTGCTTCCAGTACTGCACCTGGTATTGTTGTCTGGAAGAACGTACGCATGATGAGCACGAAGAACGCAGCGATCATAAGCGGCATGATCAGAGCCAGAACGTTATTCTTAAGGTCCAGCATCTGGACGTACACAAGATACCACGGTACCAAGCCGCCGCCGAACAGCATCGTGAAGAAGACGAAGAACGTGAAGAACTTAGCATGTGGAAAATCGCTGCGCGAGATCGGATATGCGTATAAGGACATGAAAATTATGCTGCTTACCGTCCCGACCACGGTAACGAAGATCGAAATACCGTATGAACGTGCGATTTGGCGGAAATCCTTAAATAAAAATTCATACGCTCCGAGATCCAGTTGACTCGGAATAAATTTATAGCCTTCTCGGATAACCGCTTCCTCGCTCGAGAATGAGACTGAAATGATCAATAACAACGGAATAACGCAGAGCAATGAATAGAGAATGAAGAAAATATTGACTCCCCAAGAGGCTGCAAGAGGCAGCTGGTTCATCGGATTTGAAGATTCCGTGCTATGGCCGTTAGACTTAACCGAAGCTTCCATATCTGCTACCTCCTTAGACTAGAATAGAGCATTGTCGCTGTTGATCTTCCTCACAACCCAGTTGGAAAAGAACACTAGCGCAAAACCAAGGACGGACTGCAGCAGACCTGCTGCTGACGATAAGCCAATGTCGCCAACGGTCAAGAATGTCCGGTACACATAGGTATCGATTACGTTAGTGACCGGGAAGAGCACGCCCGACTCTCGAGGCACCTGATAGAACAGACCGAAATCTGCATTGAAGATTCTGCCTACCTGGAGAAGCGTTAGTATCGTAATAATAGGCGTCACAAGTGGAATTGTTACTTTCGTAATCTGCTGCCACTTGTTGGCGCCGTCGATCGTCGCCGCCTCGTAGAGCTCGTCATCGATACCGATGATCGCCGCCATATAGATAACGGTGTTATATCCCATCCACTTCCACGTATTGACGAAGGATAGGACGTAAGGCCATACCTTCTGTTCGAAGTACCAGTTGACCTCTTCCATGCCGAGTGCAGGAAGTAGCGTCTTGTTCAGGTAGCCGTGCTCGCCGCTCATGAAGCCGAAGACGAGGTAGCTGATGACGATATAGGACAAGAAGTACGGCAGGAACATAATCGTCTGATGCAGCTTCGCCATGAAGCGGTTCTTCATCTCGTTCAGCATGATCGCGAACGTCAGCGGGAAGATCAGGTTCCACACGATGAAGCCTGCATTGTACAGCAGCGTGTTCCTCGTAATGATATAAGCATCCTTGGTCAAGAACAGATATTTGAAGTTCTCGAATCCGCTCCACGGACTGTTCAGAATGCCGATTGTATAATCTACCTTCTTGAATGCAACCAGAATGCCGAACATCGGAATATAGTTGTTAAGCACCAATACGACAATGGCTGGCAGCATCATGAAGTAGAACATCCAGTACACTCGCAAGGTGCGCAGGAATGCAGGTTTGCGAACTTTGACTTCAGGCGTAATTGCAGCGGGTTCGATTGCCGCTTCTACTGTTGGGTTCGCCATTCTCTTCCTCCCTCTCTCTTATCGCTTTCCCAAGTTTAATGAAAAAAACGCCGATATTCTATCGGCGTCGTGACCACATTAATGCTCTGGTGACATCTGCTAAATGATTTTTTGATGCTTTTTTCGATACTCAAGCGGCGTCAATCCGGTCGTTTTTTTGAACAATTTGGAGA
>JAEWJS010000077.1 GCA_023386495.1 Bacillota bacterium
AGATGAGATTTCCCAATTCGTAAGACCCCTGGTAGACGACCAGGTTGATAGGTTCGGGGTGGAAGCGCAGCAATGCGTGCAGCTGACGAATACTAATCGGTCGAGGGCTTATCCTACAAGTAACTCAGCTTGTTTCACTCATTCGCATCCAGTTTTCAGGGCGCAAGCGAAGCATGCCGACGGTCAAGTGCCGTCATCATGCAACCATTGCACAGGCATTTGGCGATGCCTTCACCTGACACGAATGAATGCCCGATTGTTCATTCGGACAAGCTACATCAATCGGGATCCATGGCGGCATAGCTTAGCTGGCTATAGCGTTCGGTTCATACCCGAAAGGTCGGGGGTTCGAGTCCCTCTGCCGCTACCATATGGAGGCTTAGCTCAGCTGGGAGAGCATCTGCCTTACAAGCAGAGGGTCGGCGGTTCGATCCCGTCAGCCTCCACCATTACTTTACCCCTTCCCAATGGGGTATACATGATTGCGGAGCCGTGGTGTAGAGGCCTAACATGCCTGCCTGTCACGCAGGAGACCGCGGGTTCGAATCCCGTCGGCTCCGCCATTTTTTGTTTTTAAGGCTCGGTAGCTCAGTTGGTAGAGCAGAGGACTGAAAATCCTCGTGTCGGCGGTTCGATTCCGTCCCGAGCCACCATGCATGTCTTGGAGGGCTAGTGAAGTGGCTAAACACGGCAGACTGTAAATCTGCTCTCTCTGAGTTCGGTGGTTCGAATCCATCGCCCTCCACCACTTCTCCAAGAGCCATTAGCTCAGTTGGTAGAGCACCTGACTTTTAATCAGGGTGTCGAAGGTTCGAGTCCTTCATGGCTCACCATTTACGTTAACGCAAACAGCCTTGCGGCTTGCCGCAAGGCTTTTTTGTTGTTTCCTGAGGCATATCCGCGTTCGCTGAGGGCAATGCTAGAAGAAAACTCGGGGCGGGTGATACCGATGCTACCCATTCTTGCTGCCGCAAGTGCCTTCTTGATCGTCTTTGCTGCTGTACCGGTCGTGAAACGTTTTGCCGAACGGTTCGGTTATGTCGACAAGCCTAATCCGCGCAAGATCCATGCCAAGCCTGTACCGCTGCTCGGCGGTGCCGCCATCTATGCCGGCACGACGATCGCGATGCTGTTATTCGGGAAAGATACGGAACTCGGAACGGCAGTAGGCATCGGAGGACTATTGATCGTCATTATCGGATTGCTCGATGATACGGCGAAATCGAAGGGTTACGATTTTCCGGTGTGGCCGAGAATCATTGTCTACCTCTCCGCTGCGTTCGTACCCGTACTGCTCGATATTCGCATTCTTGGCGTAACCAGTCCGGGACCCGGCGATATGATCATTTTCCCAGAGTGGATCAGCGTAGTGACGACCGTCGTGTGGATCTTCGCGCTGACGAATATGATCAACTTCATCGACGGCGTCGACGGGCTGGCTGCAGGCGTCGCCATGATCTCCTCCCTGACGCTGTTCGTAACGGCGATATGGCGCGGTCAGGCGGATACGGCGGTGCTCTCCTTAATCTTATTCGGTGCATGTGCGGCTTTCTTAACCTATAACTTCTATCCTGCGCGGATTTTCATGGGCGATGCAGGCGCAGCCTTCCTTGGTTACGCATTGGCGCTGCTTGCCGTACACGGCGCGTTCAAGAGCGCGACGCTGATTACGACGTTCATACCGCTGCTCGCGCTCGGCGTACCGATCCTGGATACGGCAATCGTGATGTCCCGCAGGCTGGTAGAGGGAAAAGGACTGCATAAAGCCGACAAGCTGCACACGCACCATGTACTGATGCGCTGGGGGTTAACGCAGATTCAGACGGTGTCGTTCTTATACTTGTTAGCCGTCGTCTTCTCGCTCTTGTCGATCGTGCTGCTGCTGGCCTGGGGTTAATCGCTTCAGGTCTCTATGCGTTGCGAAGCCCTCCTGCAAGTATGCTACAATATGAGAAGCTTGCAGCAATGAGTGGAATGGGGCGGTCAATCATGAGCAATTCCTGGCATGCGCAGCTTGAGCAGCTGCTGGAGATACCGATTCAATCGAAAATATTGTCCAAGCCTGCATGGCAGGAAGCCGTGTCTCTTGCGGAAGAGCAGCAGCCGTCGATGCATGCGGGACAGCAGATCAATATGCCAGACGGAGAAGTCCGGTTCATCGTGCGCGCCGATTCCAGGCAGGTGGAGTATGTCGCATTCGATCGCGGTACGCTGACAGAGAAGGAGATGCGGTTCGTCAGCTTCATTCTGCAGCAGATGCTTCCGGATGCTAAGGATACGGCTTATGTGGCAGGCAATGAACTCGAACGAAGCTTCATTGAGCTCGGTGCATGGATCCAGGAGCAGCTGGAACATGGGAGCCTGCAGGCCACTGTGCCGGACAGCTGCAGCCTCCGCGGCCGGTTGAACAGCGATATGATACCGTTCTATATCGTTACGGATCAAGTACCGCATGCCTCTGGGCTTCAAGAGCTGAAGAAGCTGCTCGACAGCTTCTTCGAAGAGGAAATTATATTAGCGCCGCTGAAGGAACAGGAATGGCTCGTGCTGACACCGGATTCGCTGCTGCATGAAGACATAGGCGAGTACCGCGGAGACGAGCAAGAGGAGACGCCGGAGGATGTCTTGTCGAACATCAGCATGGGCTTGCACGATATGCTGGCGAACGAATGGATCGGCGAGTGCCATATCGCGGTCAGCCATCCGATGGTTCCCTTGACCGCGGCTGTCGAGACCGTGGCGCTGCTGCGCGAGACGGTCATGCTGGGACGCAAATTCCATATGTCCGACAATATCCACCTGCCTTGGAATATTCACTTGGAACGGCTCTTGAACAGCATTCCAGAGTCGCAGCGCATCCGGTATATGGAACAAGTCATTAATCGAACGGACCTGCTGCTGGAATCCGAGATCGTGACGACGCTCGAGACGTTCTTCGAGATGAACTGCAATGTCAGCGACACGGCGAAGAAGCTGTTCATTCACCGGAATACGCTGCTGTACCGCTTAGACAAGCTGAAGCAGGACACAGGGCTTGACGTCCGGCTGTTCCGCGACGCGGTACTGGTCAAAATCATTTTGCTATTGTATAAAGTAACGAAAAGGAAGTAGTATTTTTGTATGGTATGTGTATTAACATCCGGGTGGGTGTGAGATAAGATATTTGTAGTTACGAAATTACTCGTTATAGGGGGAAATTAAACATGGCAGGCGTACGCTTAGAGCATATCTTCAAGAAATATCCGGGTTCCGAAAACGCATCGGTAAAAGACGTAAACTTGGATATTAAAGATAAGGAGTTTCTGGTACTCGTCGGCCCGTCGGGCTGCGGTAAGTCCACGACGCTCCGTATGATTGCCGGCCTCGAGGAAATTTCGGAAGGCAAGCTGTACATCGGCGACCGTCTCGTGAACGACGTCGCACCTAAAGACCGCGACATCGCGATGGTATTCCAATCCTACGCGCTGTACCCGCACATGAACGTGTATCAGAACATGGCGTTCGGTCTGAAACTTCGTAAATTCAAAAAAGCGGACATCGACAAGCGCGTTCGTGAAGCCGCTAAAATTCTCGATATTGAACATCTGCTCGACCGTAAGCCGAAGGCACTCTCCGGCGGTCAGCGTCAACGTGTCGCACTGGGCCGCGCAATCGTGCGTGAGCCGCAAGTCTTCTTGATGGATGAGCCGCTCTCCAACTTGGACGCGAAACTTCGTGGCCAGATGCGTGCCGAGATCTCGAAGCTCGCTAAGCGTCTTGAGACGACTGTTATCTACGTAACGCATGACCAGATCGAGGCCATGACGATGGGCGATCGGATCGTTGTCATGAAGGACGGCATCATCCAGCAAGCCGCTTCGCCGGAAGAGCTCTACAACCACCCGGTCAACATCTTCGTAGCAGGCTTCATCGGTTCCCCTTCGATGAACTTCATCAAGGGCCAACTGACGGAACAAGGCGGCGACGTTCGCTTCAAGACGACGGGCATCGACGTAGCGCTGACGGAAGGCCGCGCGAAGATCGTTCGCGAGAAGGGCTATGTCGGCAAAGAAGTAATCGTCGGCATTCGTCCGGAAGATCTGCATGATGAGCCTGTATTCCTCGAAGCATCGCCGAACAGCATCGTTACGGCGCATGCCGAAGTCGTTGAGAACCTTGGTCACGAGAAGAACATCTACCTGAACGGTCTGGGTAGCGAGACGGTTATCGCTCGCGTCGACGGCCGCTCCGATATCAAGGAATCCGCTAACGTCAAGCTCGCGATCGATATGAACAAGATCCACATGTTCGATATCCAATCCGAACTGAACGTATTCGAAAGCTAATAGCTGCGGGCCATAAGGTCCGAATGCGCGAAGCCGTCCCCATCGGGGACGGCTTTGTTGCGCAATATGCTGGCATAATAAATGTACATCGTTGCATTGTACCGCCAATTTCGATACGATGATAACATTCAGGGTTGTGGAACATGAAGGGGGATAGACCGTGGCGAAATCTGTTAAGGTATCCGATCTCATACGGCAGTTCCAGTTAGAGATCGTAAGCGGAGAAGACGGACTGAAGCGCGGCATTACGGTGGACGACCTATATCGTCCCGGACTTGAGATGGCGGGTTATTTCAACTACCATCCGACCGAGCGCGTCCAAATTCTAGGCCGGACCGAGCTTGCATTCTTCGAGACGCTCGACAGCGAGGAGCGCCGTGAGCGTATGGAGAGGCTGTGCGACGGCGCAACGCCTTGCATTATCGTAACGCGTGGACTGGAAGCGCCGAAGGAATTGATCGACATCGCTGCGATGAAGCAGATTCCGATTCTGCGAAGCTCGTCTGGTACGACCTATCTCATCAGTCGCATTACGAGTTTTCTGGAGCAGAAGCTGGCGCCGACGGCAACAATCCACGGCGTATTGGTTGATGTGTACGGGATCGGCATGCTTATTACCGGCTCCAGCGGCATCGGGAAAAGCGAGACGGCGCTCGAGCTCGTGAAGCGCGGCCATCGTCTCGTAGCGGACGACGCGGTCGAGATTAAGCAGACGGCCGACGGGCAACTGACAGGCTCGGCACCGGAGCTCATCCGGTATCTGCTCGAGATTCGGGGACTTGGCATCATTAATGTCATGACGCTGTTCGGCGCAGGGGCGATTCGAACGCAGAAACGGATCGCGGTCGTCATTAAGCTTGAGAATTGGCAACAGGAGAAGCAGTATGACCGTCTCGGGCTCGACGAAGAGACGACGCGCATTATCGATACGGATGTGCCGCTGGTCACCGTGCCTGTCCGTCCCGGTCGGAACTTGGCCGTCATCATCGAAGTGGCCGCGATGAACTACCGTCTGAAGCGCATGGGTTATAATGCAGCGCTGCAATTCACCAACAAGCTGACAGAGACCATCTCAGACGATATAGACGACTACGAATAAGAAGGGGCGAAATCATGACGGGGAGCTACTTGCTTATCGATCCGGTCCTGTTATCGCTCGGACCGATTAACTTGACATGGTACGGCACCATATTGGGCTTGGGGGCGCTGGCAGGCTTGCTGCTCGCGATTCGGGAGGGCAAGCGCTTCGGGCTGCCGTCCGATTTCTTCATGGACCTGCTGCTCTTCGGCGTGCCGTCGGCCATTATTGCCGCGCGTATCTATTATGTCGCATTCATGTGGGACGACTATAAGAACGATCCCATCAAGATCTTCGCGATCTGGGAGGGCGGGATCGCGATCTACGGGGCGCTTATCGGCGCGATTATATGCGGCATCTTCTACATACGCTCCAAAGGGTATTCCTTCTGGCGCGTGGCGGATATATGCGCGCCTTCGCTCATCATCGGACAGATTATCGGCCGTTGGGGCAACTTCGTCAATCAGGAAGCCTACGGCGGTCCGGTCGAGGAGAGCTTCCTGCGCAGCACGCTGCATATCCCGGACTTCATCGTGAACCAGATGAACGTGATGGGCACGTTCCATCATCCGACGTTCTTGTACGAATCGTTATGGAATGTCGTCGGCATCCTTATTCTCTTCATTCTTCGCCGCCAATCGTTCATGCGTGCCGGCGAAATCTTGATCTCCTACTTCATCTGGTACTCGATCGGTCGCTTCTTCGTCGAAGGGCTGCGTACGGACAGCTTGGCGTTCCAAGGACCGGCCTGGCTGGAATCTCTCGTGTCCGGCTTGTGGTCGCCGATGACGGCTGTATTCGAGGCGGGCTATCTGGACCCGGCTTACGGGAACATCCGCAGCTCGCAGCTTGTAGCCATTCTGTTGGTCGTAGCCGGCATTGCGCTGTGGGTATACCGCCGTTATAGCGGAGCGGCGAGCGAGCGATACGTCGATCCGATCATTAACTTCAAGACGGGCTTACCGGCAGGCGCCGCGGCAGAAGCACAGGAATCAGCCATCGCGCGCGTATCAGCCATCGACGCGATTCCGCTTGTCACGCCGACCGTTGCAGAATCGGCGGCACGGAAGGAATCTGAATCTGCCGAACAGAACCGGAAAGGAAAGACGAATGACACAGACAATCAAGACGATCCTGTTTGACCTAGACGGCACGATCCTAGATACGAATGAACTGATTATCGAATCATTCCTTCACGCGCTGAAGGGATACGTAGCACCTGATTTCAGCAGAGACCATATCATTCCGAAGATGGGCACCCCCCTGAACGAGCAGTTGCAGGAATTCTCGGGTCTGGAGGATGTCACGCCGCTTGTGACCGCTTATCGTGAGGTTAATCTCGGACGGCATGACGAGCTGGTCCGCGAGTTCCCTTATGTCGCAGAAGTGCTCGGCAATCTGCGCCAGAGCGGGATTCGACTCGGCGTCGTCACGACTAAGATCCGGCTTACCACCGAGAAGGGGCTCAAGTATGTCGGCATCTACGATTACATGGATGCGATCGTGACGATCGACGACGTGACGAATCCGAAGCCGCATCCGGAGCCGGTGCAGCGGGCGCTCGAACAGCTTGGCGCGAAGCCGGAGGAGACGCTGATGGTCGGCGACAGCACGGTCGATATCGCTTCCGCGAATGCGGCCGGTACGGTGTCCGTCGGCGTCGCATGGTCGCTCAAGGGCGAAGCGAAGCTGCGGGAGGCCGGTGCCCGGCATATCATCCACGACATGCGAGATCTATACGACATTGCGGGATTGGGGCGGGAGTCATTTGCGGAACGTTGAGCGATACCCGGTCGAGGGACCGAACGCGCTGTGGCAAATGTACCGAACGGTAAGCCGCTTCAAGGCGGTGCGCAATTTTATATTCATCCAACTGGCACGATACTGTCCTTCGCTCCCGGTGAAGAACGCGATCTACCGCCATGTGCTGGGCATGAAGGTCGGGCGGGAGACAGCCTTCGCGCTGATGGTGATGGTGGACGTCTTCTTCCCGGAGCGAATCGAGGTCGGCGACAATACGATCATCGGCTACAACACGACGATTCTCACGCATGAGTATCTGATTAAGGAATATCGGCTCGGCAACGTGCGCATCGGCAACAGGGTCATGATCGGCGCGAATACGACGATTCTGCCGGGCGTCACGATCGGAGACGGCGCGGTCATCGCGGCTGGCACGGTCGTTCATAAGGATGTGGCGCCGGGCGCATTCGTCGGCGGCAATCCGCTGCGGGAATTGGGCACGAAGAATAGCTAGGGTGGAATAGGGGAGACGGACTTATCCTTGAAGGGATAAGACGTCTCTTTTTTCATGAGGTCATCCATTGACGATGATTTCCAGTTATAGTATAACGGTAGTTATATAACAAGTGTTATTACTTGTCTGGGAAGGGGGACGAACCCATGCCGCCTAAGGCGGAACTAACGCGAGAGAAGATTCTGAATGCCGCATTTGAGCTCGTTCGAGAGCAAGGGATCGAGGCGATGACGACACGCAGAATCGCGCAGCGCCTGCAATGTTCGACCCAGCCGATCTATAGCGCATGCGGCAATATGGAGCAGATTCGAGAGGCCGTGCTGGCAAGGGCCGGCGAATGCGCGAGAGACTACATGCTCGAATATCGGGACGACCGCTACACGGCTGCGCTTAAGCTTGCGCTCGGATTCATGCAGTTCGCGCAGATGGAGAGGCATCTGTTCCGCGCGCTCTATCTGTCGGGCTACCTTCAATATGATCCGAATGCGGACTTGATGCTCGGCGAGAAGCTGCTGGGCGACGGCGCGGACGCCAACTATTTTCGCCAAGGCAGCCGAATTCATCGATTATCAGTTGAGCAGCGAAGGCAAGTCTACAAGAAGCTGTCGATCTATCTGATCGGGATCGGCACGATGCTGAATACGAATGCCATGAAGCTGGAGATGCAGGAGGCTGCTGATATGGTGGCGGAGATGTATGAGATGCTGCTTGCGAAGGAGGGCGTCGGCAGGTGAGGGAGATCGGGCGGCTAGAAGAGGGCACAGCGGCGGATAGAGCGCTAGGGCGCAAAATCGGCGAAGGCGGCTGCGCGGAAGTGTTCGAGTGGGGGGATGGCAGCAAGGTCATCAAGCTGGCGAAGAGCAACACGAGCGTGGAGGACTTGGCACTCGAATTAAGGAACAATCAAGCGGCCTGGGAGCAAGGCCTCCCGGTACCGCGGTCATATGGGCTGGTGGATGTCGCCGGCCGGCCAGGCGCCGTATTCGAGCGCATCGACGGGGAATCGATGATGGAGCGTTTCATTGCGAAGCTCATGCAGCCCAAGCTGCAGGACCCAACGGCAGGCCATGCATGGGATTGGGATCCTGCGATGCGTACCGATATTACGAGGATGGCAGAGCTGATGCACAAGATCCACCAGCATCGTGTTCCGGGATTACCCTCGCAGCAGGATGAGATGGCACACAGGATCCGGCAAGGGGATTACTTAGACGATGGCGAGAAGGATACGGTAATCAAGTGGTTGAAATTTCTGCCGCAGCAGGATCGGCTATGTCACGGCGACCTGAATCCCGGCAATATCATGATTCGGGACGGCGAGTACGTGGTCATCGACTGGATGAACGCCACGTCCGGCACGCCCGCGGCGGACATTGCCGAATACGTCGTCATGATTCGATTCGGGCTATTGCCTCCGGAGCTGCCGGAATCGATCATTGCGGTGTTCGACGCTGTGCGGGAACCGTTCATCCAGCTGTTCATGGAGGCCTATACGCGGATATCGGGTATGACCTATGTGGATATCGAGCCGTGGATCGTTCCCATAGCAGCCCGCAAGCTGTGCACGGATGCCATCAGCGAGAGGGAGAAGCAGATTCTGGTGGCCGAGATCAGAAGGCGCATCGGTACATAGCGGTATAGGGTGGGAGACGGACGCGTTCGGGCAAGGCTGGACAGGACGTCTCCCTTGCGTTATTCTTATACATAGATAACCGATGTATAGATTGTCTAGGTATAGGAGGCGCAAGCGCATGGCAATTAACAAGGAACTGCTCAAGGGAAGCACGGTCATCCTGGTGCTGACGCTGCTGAACGACAGGGATATGTACGGCTACGAAATCGTGAAGGAGCTTGGACGACAGTCGGACGGCGTGTTCGACCTGAAGGAAGGGACGCTGTATCCGATTCTGCACACGCTGGAAGGCGAGCAGTGGGTCCATGCGTATTGGCAGGAGCACGACGGCCGCAAGCGCAAGTACTACCGGATCACGGAGGACGGACGCAGACGGCTCAAGGAGAAAAAGGCCGAATGGGTCCTGTTCCGGACTGCGGTGGACGGCGTGATTGGGGAGGGCGGACGATGAAGGCTCACAGCGGGGAGATGTATGCGGGCCGAGAACTGGAGATGTTCCTGGACGAAGTGTGCGGGGCGATCCGGGCGAAAGAGGTCCATGCCGACATCCGGGAAGAGCTGATTGCGCACGTCGAGGAATTGAAGCAAGTGCGAATCGAGCAAGGGATGTCCGAGGAAGAGGCGCTGCGCGAGGCGATCCAGGCAATGGGCGATCCGGCGGCGATCGGCAGCGGCTTGGATGCGGCGCATCGGCCGAAGGTGCACTGGGGCATGCTGGCCGTGGTCGGCGGCATGATCGGCGTCGGCATCCTGGCGATGATGAACGTGCAGGCCATGCTGATCGATCGAATGCCGGACATGGCTTTCCTGGAGCGGAAGCTCGTCTTCATCGTCATGGGAGTACTGGCGATGGCGGGACTGTGGCTGCTTGACTATCGTTGGCTGAAGCGCTGGTCGGAGCTGCTGCACGGCGGTTCGATCGCGCTCCTGCTGGCGCTGCCCTATATCGGGCTGCAGTTGAATGGCCGCACGATGTATGTATCTATCGGTTCGATCGGCATCGACATGACCACGGTTGCCTTGATCGGCATGATCATGGGACTTGCCGGCATGAAGCCGCTGCGGGAATGGACACCGGGCAGAGGCGTTGTCTTGCTTGCCTATCGGCTGTTCCTTCCGATGATATTGTTCGTTCTCGTGCCTGTGATCGTCAATGCGGTCATCTATGCGCTGGTGTTCGGATCCCAGCTATGGCTGACGCGCAAGAGCAAGAAGCAACTGCTCGTCGTTATAGGCGCGTGTACCGTGCCGTGTTACGCAATCTTCTCTATGCTGCTGTTGGGACCGAACGGTGAATACCGGTTGCATCGGCTCACGAGTTTCCTCAGGCTCGATGATCCGCAGGGGTCGGATTTTCATATCGTTCAATCGCTCGAGGCGATTCGTTCCGCCGGTTGGTTCGGCCATGGCTACGCGGCGTGGAATAACACGCTGCCGTACATCTATAGCGATTCGTGGCTGCCATACTTCATCTACTGCTTTGGTTGGCTCGCGGGCATCGGCTTCGCCGCGTTAACCGCGCTGTTCATCGGCATGATCGCGAGCACGGCGGCGCTGGTGCGGGACCCGTTCGGCAAGCGGCTGGCTGCGGCAATCTGCGTCTCGCTGGCGGTGCAATACGTCGTGCCGTTCCTGATGGCGCTCGGCTGGGCGCCTTATGTCGGGATATCGCTTCCGATCGTCAGCTACAGCGGGATGCATACGGTGCTTCAGCTTGCGATGGTCGGTTTGCTGCTGAGCGCCTACCGCCGGAGAATGATCATCCGGACGCAATCGGAGATGCAGGAATAGAGAATTGCCGATTAGGAGAAACTTTCATCTTGTCCCCTGCGTCTAAGTAATGTAAGCGTTTTACATCTGGGGCGCAGGAAGGGGGAAGATGATGATGGGCGGCAAGGCGATCCGTGGAATCGGCACGATGGTGCTGTGCTGGCTGGCTGCCTTCGTTGTCGTCGTGGTCAGCACGTCTCCGTCTGCCAAAGCGTTGAATTTTGCGGTCTACTCGCTGGTAGAGCTGGCTGCGGAAGCGGATCATGCGTTCGTAGGAACCGTGACGGGAAGTTCGGAAGGCGATGAAGACTGGTACGATTGGTATACGCTGCGCGTCGACATTCCGCTGCATGGCGGGTTCGCGAAGGCTCACGAGGTGAAGGTACGGGTGACGCAGTTCGCCGACGAAGGCGTGCTGGATAAAGGGGTTAACTATTTGTTCCTGCTCGATGATTACGGGGCCGAGGGCTATAGTATCAGCGGCGTGCATCAAGGGTTCATCAAGCTGAAGAACGGCATGGCCGAATCGCGTTTCTACGAGCAGGAGGAGATCGACAGCTACCTGGGACGCTACGGGCTCAAGGTGAAGACGATCTACGAACGGCTGCTGCCCGAGACAGAAGCTCCGGTCCCGGTCAGCGGGCATGGCCGAGGCACGGAGACGGCCATCGCATGGGTGGCAGGCATCGCGCTTACGGGGATGCTGGTCGGCCTGTATTATAGGAGTCGCCGCATGAAGAATAGAGCGTAATAACGAAGGCTTCGTCATCCCTTGACGGAGCCTTTGCCGCGTGCTATTATTACGTCTAATCACTTTATTTTGGCAGTATGGTAACATGGTAGCACGTTAATACGATAAAGTATATGTGGGTGAAAACGATGTCCAAACCTAAAGGTTTCGAAAAACCGATCGGCGTGAAGGACTACTTGCCGAATGCAGTAGCCAAGCTGCGCCATATCGAACGGCACGTGCTGGACTGCATGAAGCGTTGGGGCTATGAGCAGATCATGACGCCGACGATGGAATATTACGACACGGTAGGCGTCGCAAGTTCGACGTCCGACCAGAAGCTGTTCAAGCTGCTCAATAACCGCGGGACGACGCTCGTGCTGCGCTCGGACATGACGGCGCCGATCGCGCGCGTAACGGCTTCGCTGCTCAAGGAGTCGCCGTTCCCGATCCGCTTGTCCTATCATTCGAACGTGTTCCGCGCGATCGAGGAAGAAGCGGGCCGCGAGGCCGAGTTCTTCCAGACGGGCGTCGAGCTGGTCGGCGATCCTTCTCCTGAGGCGGATGCCGAGGTGGTCGCGCTGGCGATCGCTTCGCTGAAGGCTGCGGGCGTGGATCGGTTCAAAATCGCGATCGGGCACGTCGGCTTCCTGAACGGGCTGCTGGAAGAGACGCTGAGCGGCCGTGAAGAGGAGCAGGAGGAGCTCAAGGCCTGTCTGCTTGGACGCGACTACGTCGGCTACCGGGAGCGTCTGCGCGCCCTTGCGCTGGCTGAGCCTGTGACGAAGGAGCTGGAGGGCATTCTCCGCTTGCGCGGAGGGCAAGAGGTCTGCCGGCAAGCACGCGAACTGAGCGGCGACGCAACGGCTCAGGCGGCGACGGAGCATCTGTGCGCGATGTGGGACGTATTGGCGGCCTACGGCGTAACGGAGCATGTGCTGATCGATCTCACGATGATCGGGGATTTCTCCTATTATACGGGCATGACGTTCGAGGGCTATGCGGCAGACCTCGGCTTCCCGGTCGTTAGCGGCGGACGCTACGACAATCTGCTGCAGCAATTCGGCAGACCTGCGCCGGCGACGGGCTTCGCGCTCAAGACGACGCGGATCGTCGAGCTGATCGGCGAAGGAGCGGAAGAGCCGGCGCGCGTGCTGATCGGCTATGATGCCGACGGGCTGGCGGGCGCATTGGCGGAAGCTTCGCGTCTGCGCGGCGACGGGTATGTCGTCGTGACGGAGCGGATGGCGGCCGCGGAAGCGGAGGAACTGGCGGCAGCAAGTGCCGGCGCTGGCGGGACGCTGCGCCACAAGGGCACGGAGTACGGACGGTTCGTCGGATACGTGAACGGGAAGGGGGCTGGCGAAGCATGAAGGAAATGCTGATGGTAGCAATGCCGAAGGGGCGGATCTATAAGCAGGCTTCGAAGCTTTTTCGCGAAGCGGGACTGCCGATTCCGGAAGACTTCGACGATACGCGCAAGCTGATTCTCGAAGCGCCGGAGGCGGGCATGGCGTTCATCATGGCGAAGCCGGTCGATGTGCCGACCTACGTGGAATACGGGGTCGCCGATATCGGCGTCGTCGGCAAGGACGTGCTGATGGAGGAGAACCGAGACGTATATGAGCTGCTTGACCTCGGCATCGCCAAGTGCCGGATGTCCGTGATCGGTCTGCCGGACTGGAAGCCGGTCATTAATCCGCGGGTCGCGACGAAGTATCCGAACGTGGCTTCGCAATATTTTCGCGAGCGGGGACAGCAAGTGGAGGTCATCAAGCTGAACGGCTCGATCGAGCTGGCGCCGCTGATCGGACTCGCGGATCGGATCGTCGACATGGTCGAGACCGGACAGACGCTGCGGGATAACGGGTTGGTCGAGATGGAGTCGATCTTCGGCATCACGAGCCGCTTGATCGCCAATCGCGTCAGCTACCGGATGAAGAACGAAGCGATCCAGAGCCTGTGCGATCGGCTGCAGCAGACACTGTCGGCGAAGGCTTAAGTTAAGGAGCTAGAGAGAGCGTGAGAGCAGGCCGGCAGATGCAGGCCTGCTTGCGGTGAATGCGAAGGAGGGGTAAGACGTGCGGATCATGGCAGCTGAGCAATTTCAATTGAAGCGCGAGGTAGAGTACGGCACGCCGGAACAGAACGAGACGGTGCGCGAGATCGTCGCGGCGGTACAGGCCGAGGGCGACGCGGCACTGCTCCGCTACACGGCGCAGCATGACCGCGTGACGCTGGACGCGGGATCGCTGCGCGTGACCGATGCGGAGATCGCGGCGGCCTATGACCGCGTAGACGGCGCGTTCTTGGACGCGATTCGCGAGGCGGCGGTGAACGTGAGAGCCTTCCACGAGAAGCAGAAGCGCAATTCGTGGATGGACCTGCAGCCGGACGGCACGCTGCTGGGCCAGATTCTGCGGCCGCTGAAGCGGGTCGGCGTCTATGTGCCGGGCGGCAAGGCGGCGTATCCGTCGTCCGTGCTGATGAACGTCATTCCGGCGCAGGTGGCCGGCGTGCCCGAGATCGTGATGGTGACGCCGCCCGCGACGGGCGGCAAGGCAGGCATCGACCCGTACATTCTCGTCGCGGCGGCTGAGGCCGGCGTGAAGGAGATGTACCGGGTCGGCGGCGCGCAGGCGATTGCCGCGCTGGCTTACGGCACGGACTCGATTCCGCCGGTCGATAAGATCTGCGGACCGGGCAATATCTATGTGGCGCTGGCGAAGCGCGCCGTGTTCGGCGCCGTCGATATCGACAGCATCGCCGGGCCGAGCGAGATCGTCGTGCTGGCGGACGAGACGGCGAATGCGTCCTATGTGGCGGCGGACTTGCTGTCGCAGGCGGAGCATGACGAGATGGCATCGGCCATACTCGTGACGCCGTCGGCAGCGCTGGCCGAGGCGGTCGCAGCCGAGGTCGAGCGCCAGCTGGCGCAGCTGCCGCGGGAGGCGATCGCGCGCAAGTCGATCGACGACTACGGCGCGATCCTGCGCGTAGGCAGCATGGAGGAAGGCGTCGCGGTTGTCAACAAGCTGGCGCCGGAGCATCTCGAGATCATGGCGGCGGATCCGATGGAGTACCTCGGCATGATCGAGAATGCAGGCGCGATCTTCCTCGGCGACTACAGCTCGGAGCCGGTAGGCGATTATTTCGCCGGACCGAATCACATCATCCCGACGAACGGCACGGCGCGGTTCTCGTCGCCGGTGAACGTGGATGACTTCTTGAAGAAATCGAGCTTGATCCGATACAGCAAGGCCGCGCTGATGGCCAGCGGCGACAAGATCATGACGCTGGCGCGGCATGAAGGGCTGGAAGGCCACGCGCGCGCGATCGAGCTTCGCCTCGAGCAAGAGCGGGGCGGGCAGGGGTAAAGCGGGGCATGACGACAGGCGGTCGGGCAAGCGATAGGCTGGGCTGCCAGCGGCAGCGGGCATGACGTCAAGGTCTGGCAGCAGGTTGACGGGAAGCGTAGGGTTGGCGGTGAGAAAGTAGGGAGTAGCAGGCACGCGGGGGAAGGATTGCGTCGGCAAGAAGGCGATACAGCGTGCATGTGTGCGTTGCCGAACCTGTCGCCCCGCAGTCGGTAATAAGGAAGAATTGTACCACTAATGATGGCGAAGGTTTACGGTTCGAGCGCGTAAAGGTAAAAAGTACAACTAATTCAAGCGAATTCGCCTAATATGGTGAATATCGAAGGATTAGTTGTATCCTTTGCCTCTATTTCGCGAGAATCAGGGAGAACGCTAATAATAGTTGTACTTTTTCACACTAACTGCCTTCGCCAACCGCCATGCCGACCTCGAACTAGCGCGACTCGCCAAGCTGCCGCATAAGTCCGTCCGCCGGGCGACCGGATAATGAAGCAGCAATTCATAAGAAGCAAGGGCATCCATAATCCACGGTAGAAAGAAGGTCATTCCCAATGACAGAATCGGTGAAGCGCACAGCGGAAATCGCCCGCAAGACCAATGAAACGGACATTAAGCTGAGCTTCGCGCTAGACGGCACGGGCCAGACGTCGATCGAGACCGACGTGCCGTTCCTGAACCACATGCTGGACCTGTTCACGAAGCACGGCCAATTCGACCTCAAGGTCGATGCGCGCGGCGACGTCGACATCGACGACCACCACACGGTCGAAGATATCGGCATCTGCCTCGGCCACACGATTCGCGAGGCGCTCGGCGACAAGCGCGGCATCAAGCGCTATGCCAGCGTGTTCATCCCGATGGACGAGGCGCTCGCGCAGGTCATCATCGACGTGAGCAACCGACCGCACTTCGAATACCGCGCGGAATATCCGGCGCAGACGGTCGGCAGCTTCCATACGGAGATGGTGGAAGAATTCCTCTGGAAGCTCGCGCTCGAGGCGCGGATTACGCTGCACGTCATCGTGCACTACGGCCGCAACACGCACCACATGATTGAAGCGGTGTTCAAGGCGCTTGGCCGCGCGCTCGACGAAGCGACGAGCATCGATCCGCGCGTACAAGGCGTGCCTTCGACGAAGGGCGTGCTCTAGCATGATCGCGATCATCGACTACGGCATGGGCAACCTCCACAGCGTATCGAAGGCAGTGGAACGGCTCGGCTTCGAAGCGGTGCTGACCTCCGATTCGCGCACGATACTTGAGGCGGAAGGCGCGATCCTGCCCGGCGTGGGCGCCTTCGGCGACGCGATGCAGAATCTGCGCAACACGGGGCTGGACGAAGTGACGCGCTACTATGCGCAGTCCGGCAAGCCGCTGCTGGGCATCTGCCTCGGCATGCAGTTGCTCTTCGAGGAGAGCGAAGAATTCGGGCCGGCGGAAGGGCTCGGCCTGCTGCCAGGCAGAGTCGAACGCTTCCGCGGCAGCTTCAAGATCCCGCACATGGGCTGGAACCGGCTCGAATTCCGCCAGCCGAGCCCGCTATTCGAAGGGCTGCAGCAGGAGCACGCGTACTTCGTCCACTCCTTCCACGCGCTTCCGGAGCGAGAAGAAGATCTGCTTGCCGTGACCGACTATAACGGACCGGTGACGGCGATCGTCGGACGCGGCCAATTGTTCGGCATGCAGTTCCATCCCGAGAAGAGCGGCGATACCGGCATGGCGCTGCTGCGTAATTTCCTTACCTTGACCGGCAGCCGCCAGAAGGCTGAGGCTGAGGCCTAGGCCAAGCAGGACGAGAGGAGCTAGAACGATATGTTGGCTAAACGAATCATTCCATGTCTCGACGTGAAGGACGGCCGAGTCGTCAAGGGCGTCAACTTCGTGAACTTGCGCGACGCCGGCGATCCGGTCGAGCTGGCGGCTACGTACGACCGCGAAGGCGCGGACGAGCTTGTCTTCCTCGACATCTCGGCTTCCCACGAGGGAAGGGCGACGATGGTCGAGGTCGTGCGCCAGACGGCGGGCGAGATCACGATTCCGTTCACGGTCGGCGGCGGCATCGGGCATGTCGACGACATGAAGCGGCTGCTCCGCGCGGGCGCGGACAAAATCGGGATCAACACGGCGGCAATCCGGAGCCCGGAGCTCGTCTCCGAGGGCTCGCGCAAGTTCGGCGCGCAGTGCATCGTGGTAGCGATCGACGCGAAGTTCAATCCGGCATGGGGCGAATGGGAAGTATATACGCACGGCGGACGCAACGCGACGGGCATCAAGGCGCTGGAATGGGCCAAGAAGGTCGAATCGCTGGGCGCGGGCGAACTGCTGCTCACGAGCATGGATGCGGACGGCACGAAGGACGGCTTCGACGTGAAGCTGACGCGGGCGGTATCGGATCTCGTGTCGATCCCGGTTATCGCTTCGGGCGGCGCGGGCAAGGTCGAGCATTTCCACGACGTATTCGAACAAGGGCGTGCCGATGCAGGGCTGGCGGCGACGATTTTTCACTATAAAGAGATGACGATCGGCGAGGTCAAGAGCGACCTGCGCAGCAAAGGAGTGGAAGTACGATGAGCCTGTTACCGGAGGGCTTGGCCGAACAGATCCGCTGGGACAGCGCAGGGCTGGTCCCGGCTGTCGTGCAGGATGCGGCCAGCAAGGAAGTGCTGATGTTGGCCTATATGAATCGGGAGTCGCTGGCGCGATCGATCTCGAGCGGGGAGACCTGGTACTGGAGCCGCTCGCGTAATGAGCTATGGCATAAGGGCGCGACAAGCGGCCATACGCAGCGCATTCGCTCGATCGCTTACGACTGCGACGGCGACACGCTGCTCGTGCGCGTCGACCAGAAGGGTCCGGCCTGCCATACGGGCCGTTACAGCTGCTTCTTCAACGACGTGCCGCTCGAGGGCGGCGATGAGGCGGCAGAGACGTCGCCGGATCGCTTCCGGATGCTGAGCGAGCTCGAGGCGATTATCGCGAAGCGCTACGCGGAGCGTCCGGAGGGAACGTATACCTCCTACTTGTTCGAGAAGGGCGTCGACAAGATTCTGAAGAAAATCGGCGAGGAAGCGGCAGAGGTCATTATCGCGTCGAAAAATCAGGACAATGTCGAGCTTCGCAATGAAGCGGCGGATCTGCTGTTCCATCTGATGGTGCTGCTGCGTGAGCGCGGGCTGTCGATCGACGAGATCATGGAAGAGCTCGGACGCCGGCATAACAAGCCGACCACGAACAAGATGCGCTAGGGGAGGATTAGCGAATGTTAATCGATTACCATACGCATCATGTCCGCTGCGGCCATGCGGTCGGCTCGCTGGAAGAATACGTGCAGAAGGGGATTGCCCTCGGATTCCGCCAGATCGGCCTCTCCGACCACATGCCGCTTCTGCATGTCGACCCGGCGACGTATTATCCTGAGATGGCCATGCCGATGGAGGAGCTGCCGCGTTACGCGGAAGAAGCCTTCGAGCTGAAGGCGAAGTACGCCGGCCGCATCGACGTGCGCGTCGGGCTGGAAGGCGATTATATCGAAGGCTATGAGGAGAAGATTCAGCGCATCGTGACCGATTACCCGTGGGATTACGTGATCGGCTCGGTGCATTTTCTCGGAGAGTGGGACATTAGCGACTTCCGCCAGACGGCCGGTTGGGACACGCGCGACAAAATGGCCGTCTACGAACAGTACTACGATGCGGTATGCAAGGCAGCGGCGACCGGCTTCTACGATTACATCGGCCATATCGACGTGATCAAGCGATTCGGGTATAAGCCGGAGGGCGACGTGACTCATCTGGAAAATCGTGCGCTCGAGGCGGTGGCGGACAACGGGCTGGCGATCGAGCTCAATGCTTCCGGCCTGCGCATGCCGTGCAAGGAGATGTTCCCGTCCCGCCGCATGCTGGACTATGCCCGCGAGCTCGGCATTCCGCTGACGATCGGATCGGATGCGCATCAGCCCGAGCGGCTCGGCCAATACCTCGAGGAAGCGCGTGCCCTGCTGAAGGCGGCCGGGTTCGCGCAGCTTGCCACGTTCGAGGGGCGCGTACGGAAAATGGTCGATTTTTGAAATATGATCAATACCATGTATAATGAAACTGTCGAATATTTGAAACGGCTTACGGCAATCCCGTCTGTCCACCACGTTCCAGGAGGGTATCATGTTCAGCGATAAGATGCGTATTTTCTCGGGTTCGTCGAACCCGCTGCTGGCCGAACGCATATGCGATCAGATAGGCGTCGCGCTCGGCAAACTCAAGGTGTCGCGCTTCAAGAGCGGCGAAGTCTATGTGCACTACGAGGAATCGATTCGGAACTGCGATGTCTTCTTGGTTCAATCGTTCTCGCATCCGATCAACGAGCATTTTGTCGAGCTGCTGGTCATGATCGATGCAGCGAAGCGTGCCTCCGCCCGGACGATCAACATCATCGTGCCTTACTACGGCTACGCGCGCCAAGAACGCAAGGCTGCGCCCCGCGAGCCGATCTCCGCGAAAATGGTCGCAGACGTGCTGACGACCGTCGGCGCGGACCGCATCATTACGCTCGACTTGCATGCGCCGGCCATCCAGGGCTTCTTCAACATCCCGGTCGATCACCTGACCGCGCTGGATCTGCTGAGCGACTACCTGAAGTCGAAGAACATCAAGAATCCGATCGTCGTGTCCCCGGATGCCGGACGCGCCTCGACGGCCGAGAAGCTGGCGAACTACCTGAATGCCCCGTTCGCGATCATGATCAAGAAGCGCCCTGCGCATAACGAATCCGTGATCACGCACGTGATCGGCGACGTTGAGGGTCAGACGCCGATCATCATCGAAGACCTGATCGATACGGGCACGACGATCGTGAACGTCGTGGAGAGCCTGAAGGAGCGCGGCACGGAGGACATCTATGTCTGCGCGACGCATCCGCTGTTCTCGGGCCCCGCGATTCAACGGCTGGACCACCCGAACATCAAGGAAGTCGTCGTTACCGACTCGATCTTCCTGCCGGAGCTGTCCTCCTCGCGCTTCAAGGTCATCTCGGTAGCGCCGATGCTGGCCGAGGCGACGCGGATCATCCTGCAGGGCGGCTCGATCAGCACGCTGTTCAAGAACGCCGGCGTCTAATTCCGCCCCTTCTCCGCATAGAATGGGAGGATGGAGTCCGCGCGGCTGACAACCTTTGTGCATGTCGGCGGGTGACGGGCATGTGGTATAATCGAGAGCATAATCGATGTACGGGAGGTGCCTTACGAATGAAAGAGAAGAAACAGGCGGCAGCAAGCAGCGGCAGCACGAAGATCATCCCTATCAAGCTCGATGCCACGTTTTTCTTCGAACGCGCGGTCCGTTCGCTGGATCGGTATCATTACGATAAGGCACTGAAATATTTTCGCCGCGCCGTCGAGTACGAGCCGGATAACCCGGTCAACCATTGCAACATGGCTGGCATTCTGTCGGAAATGGGCAATTACGAGGAATCCAACAAGATTCTGCGCTGGGTTGTCGACGAGCTGGATCCGACCATGACGGAGTGTCACTTCTACATGGCGAACAATTTTGCCAACATGGAGATGTACGAGGCGGCAGAGGATGCGCTTGTCCAATACCTCGAAGAGGATGCCGACGGGCAGTTCCTCGACGAAGCGGAAGAGATGATGGATCTGCTCCATTATGAGCTGGAGCGTCCGACCAAGCAGGCGAACATCAAGTCGCGCGAAGGGTTCCAGGATCATGACCGCGCGCGGACGCTGCTCGAGGAGGGCAAGTTCGCCCAAGCGGTACGTATCTTGCAACGAATCGTTGCGAAGTACCCGGACTTCATGGCGGCCCGCAATAATCTTGCATTAGCTTATTACTACATGGGCGTGTTCGATCGCGCGATGGATACGATCGGCGAGGTGCTGGAGCTGGAGCCGGGCAACATGCATGGCCTCTGCAACCTGGCGATCTTCCATCAGCATGCCGGCGAGAAGCAGAAGCTGGCGCCGCTCTTGGATCTGCTCAAGAAGACCGTGCCGTTCCAGCAGGAGCATGTGTTCAAGCTGGCTACGACGATGGGCATTCTGGGCGAGCATGAGACGGCTCACCGGCATTTCCAACGGCTCTTGAAGGAGCTGCCGGCACAGCAGGACCCTTGCCTGTACCATTACGCTGCCGTTGCAGCCTGCAATATCGGCATGTATGGAGAAGCGGAACGGTTATGGAAGCTAGCGGTGAAGCTGGATGTGGAGTCCGGCATCGCGGCTTATTATCTGGAGCAGCTGGACAGCATTCGGTCGGGCAGCAGTCCGTCGCCGTCGAGCTATCACTATCATCTTCCCTTCGAAGAGCAGTTCCGCCACCTGGATAAGAACGCCGGCAGCTTCCCGGAGCAGCTGAAGCGCGATCCGCTGGTGCGGTCCTCGTTCTTCTGGGCGCTGCGTCACGGCGATCGGAACACGAAGCTGCAGGTCATCCAAGCGCTGGGCATGCTCGCGGATGAAGAGGTACAGGCTGCGCTGACCGAATTCCTGGTGCAGCCGGACGAAGACGATTATCTGAAGCGCATCGCGATCTTCGTCTTGCGCGGAATCGGCGTGACCGAACCGCTCTCGGCGGTCATCGACGGCAAGGAGACCTTGATCGAGCAGAACCGTATGCCGTCGCGCTTGCCGGTATGGGAAGAACGCTGGCAGCAGGTCGTGGAGACGGCGCTGACGCGGATGCAGAACCGCTACGACATGGTGCAGCAGCATGATCTGCTGACGCTATGGGTAGAATTTTTAAGTAGGCTGTACCCGGAGACACCCGCCATTCGCAAGCCGGAGAGCTGGGCGGCGGCGCTGGAGTATCTGACAGCCAAGATGCATAGGCGCACCATCACGTATCAAGAGGTAGCAACCCGATATGGCGTATCGGCGGCAACCGTCAGCAAGAGCGTGAAATGGATCGACGAGGTGTGCGGCATTCGGGAGAAGATGGAGACGATCTTCCCGGCGCTCGACGGATTGGACCGTGAGAACGGGTAAATAGATTATGTAGGTGTAGGAGGGAAACAGTATGGCGATGTACAAATCCATAATTATCGGAACGGGCCCCGCAGGCCTGACGGCCGCGATCTACTTGGCTCGCGCGAACATGAATCCGCTGGTCATCGAAGGACCGGAACCAGGCGGGCAGTTGACGACGACGACCGAGGTGGAGAACTTCCCGGGCTTCCCGGAAGGCATCATGGGTCCTGACCTGATGACGAACATGCGCAAGCAAGCCGAGCGCTTCGGTGCCGAGTTCAAGACGGGCTGGGTGAACAGCGTCGACCTGTCGAAGCGTCCTTTCACGCTTCAGGTCGAAGGCTTCGCGGAGCCGCTCGTGGCGGAATCCCTCATCATCTCGACAGGCGCATCCGCCAAGTACCTCGGCATTAGCGGCGAGAAGGAGAATGTCGGACGCGGCGTCAGCACGTGCGCGACCTGCGACGGCTTCTTTTTCCGCGGCAAAAAGATCGTCGTGGTCGGCGGCGGCGATTCGGCGATGGAGGAAGCGAACTTCTTGACGCGCTTCGCGACGGAGGTTCGCCTCGTGCATCGCCGGGACGAGCTTCGCGCATCGAAGATCATGCAGGACCGCGCGCGCGAGAACGAGAAGATCAGCTGGCAGCTGAACCGTACGCCTGTTGAGGTTGTGGCAAGCGGTATGGGCGTTACTGGGCTGAAGGTGAAGAACAACGAGACCGGCGAAGAAGAGATCATCGAGACGGACGGCGTGTTCGTGGCGATCGGCCATACGCCGAACACGAAGTTCCTCGGCGGCCAGATCGAGACTGACGAGACCGGCTACATTCTCGTGAAGCCGGGCACGACGGAGACGAACGTACCGGGCGTGTTCGCTTGCGGCGACGTGCAGGACCAGAAGTACCGCCAAGCGATTACCGCTGCGGGCAGCGGCTGCATGGCGGCGCTGGATTGCGAGAAGTTCTTGGAAGGGAACATCGTGCACGACTGGAGCCAATCGCTGTAAGGCATTGAATAGTGCAGGTTGAAGACCTGCATGGGAGGGGCGCGGTGCGACGAGCATCGCGCTTCTTTTTCGTTGTTGGCTGCTTGGAGGATGACCGACTGAAGAACGAGGAGGCGATCAGGAGAGTGGATGCTGCTGCAGTTCGAATTCGGCTGGAATCGTATCTATTGCACGCCGTGAACCGAAATCTGGCCTCCCGCCCAATTGCTGAGCGCAAATCGTCGGACGGATCGCCAAGCGCCAAGCGCCGAGCGTCGAGCGTCGAGCGTCCATCTCAGAGCTATGGGTCAATGGGCGATTAGCGAAGCAATTGCGCTGCTAAGGAATATGCATGCGCTAATTTCGGGTCCTATCGCTCATCCTAAGCGATTAAGGGATAGAATGCGCTAAATAGCGCACAACGCTTCGCAAATTAGCGATCTTAAGCCATATATGGCATCCAGATGGGGCGAAGCCCTTGAATTAGCGCATGCGTGTGCGTTAGCAGCGCAAAAGCTTCGCTATTGCATGTGAGCCGTCTGCCTGCACACGTTCTCATCATGATCGACGGTCTCCACATCACACTACAGGCAATGTACCGCCAACCCCGCCAACCCCGCCAACCCCGCCAACCCCAGCCAGCCTGGTCAATCCTAACTAATCCGAACGACATCTGCATCGCTCCTTCAGCTGACGATGATCTTCGGTCGCTGCGGCCATGGATCGCGAAGTGACGCGGGCGATCGACCGATTCGCGAGGCGCAACTACCGTCTGAATCCCTGATTCTGGCGGGCTCAACCGTCCTTGACCTATAAGTAGCGTTCGCTTATAGTGGGTACAGAAGCAGTTAACATTGTGATCGAGGTGGCCTAGTGATGTCTAAGAAATTATACGTCGGCGTCGATGTCGGCGGCACATCCATTAAGGTAGGCGTGTGCGACGAGAACGGCGCATTGCTCCATAAATACGAGGGGCCTACAGGGAACGACCAGGGCAGCGAGACGATTCTGAATAACATGGCTGACTACGCGCGTGTTGTCGTCGAAGAGGCAGGTCTGGCTTGGGAGGACGTGCAGGGCGTCGGCATCGGCGTGCCGGGATTCCTGGATATCCCGAACGGCATCCTGCTGCACTCGCCTAACCTGGCGCTGCGGGATACGCCCCTGAAGGCCATCTTGACGGAGCGGCTGGGCAAGCCGGTATTGGTGAACAACGACGCGAACGTCGCCGCACTCGGCGAAGCGTGGGCCGGGGCTGGACGGGGCGTGCCTGAATGCGTGCTGTATACGCTCGGAACAGGCGTAGGCGGCGGCATCATTCACGACGGCAAGATCGTCGTCGGTTCGAATGCGGCGGCAGGCGAGCTGGGACATATCGCAATCGTACCGGATCTGGAAGCCATTCAGTGCGGCTGCGGCAAGATGGGCTGCCTGGAGACGGTGTCCTCGGCGACGGGGATCATTCGGATGGCGAAGGACGCCGTCGCGCGCGGTGACCATACATCGCTGGCGATGGTTGAGAATATAATGGCGAAGGATGTTATCGATGCCGCGAAGGCCGGCGACGAGGTCGCGGCTCGCATCGTGAACCGTGCCGCCTACTACCTCGGCAAGTCGATGGCGGTTGTCGCCGTCGTCGTGAATCCGCAGCGCTTCATCATCGGCGGCGGCGTCTCGAAGGCTGGCGAGTATCTATTCGAGCAGATTCGCGAAGTATTCTACAAGTATACGCCGGATGGCGCTTCCAAGGGCGTGCAGATCGTACCGGCCGAGCTGGGCAATGATGCGGGCATCGTGGGTGCCGCTGGCTTGCTCTTGCGTTCGTAAGTGCGATTCGAAGCGCAGGCCGGTCTACCGGCCTGCTTCTGCTTTTATTCTGGGAGAGTTAGGCGTGCAGGGGGAGACCGCTAATGGATAACGGAACGGCAATGGCTAAGCTGGTCATCATTACGGGCATGTCAGGAGCGGGCAAGACGATTGCCGTGCAGAGCCTGGAGGATCTAGGTTTCTTCTGCGTAGACAATCTGCCGCCTGTCTTAATACCGAAGTTCGCCGAGCTGATCGAGTCGTCGAACGGCAAGATCGGCAAGGTCGCTCTGGTCATCGATCTGCGAGGCAGGGAATTCTTCACGGCGCTGTCGGAATCCCTTAACTATATGAAGGAACATTACACGATCAGCTTCGAAATCCTGTTCCTGGACGCGACGGACAGCGTGCTCGTGCAGCGCTACAAGGAGAGCCGCAGGCGTCATCCGCTCGCTCCCGAAGGATTGCCACTGGAAGGGATCAAGCTGGAGCGCCGGCTGCTCGAGGACCTGAAGGGCATGTCGACGCAAGTGATCGATACGAGCAGCTTGAAGCCGGCGAAGCTGAAGGAGCAGATCATCTCCCGGTTCACGACCAGCGATCAAGGCGTGTTCGCCGTCAATATGACGTCCTTCGGGTACAAGTACGGCATCCCGATCGATGCGGATCTGATCTTCGATTGCCGGTTCCTTCCGAACCCGCATTACGTGGATCATCTCAGGCCGAATACCGGGCAGCATCCCGAAGTCTATGAATATGTCATGAAGTGGCCGGAGACGCAGACGTTCCTGACGAAGCTGCTCGATATGCTGCATTATTTGATCCCGATGTACGAGAAGGAAGGCAAGAGCCAACTGGTCGTCGGCATCGGCTGCACCGGCGGGAAGCATCGTTCGGTGGCGATTGCCGAATATCTGGGCAAGATGCTGGGCAGCAGCGATACGGAGGCCGTGCGCGTCAGCCATCGCGACGCCGATCGAGATCGACATTGAAGATGAGGATGAGGTGAGTGACCTGCAGGTGAATGTCCAGCAAGAATTGCCTCGTATCGTCGTGATCGGAGGCGGAACGGGTCTGTCGGTCATGTTAAGAGGGCTGAAGGAGAAGCCGGTTCACATTACGGCGATCGTGACGGTTGCCGACGACGGCGGCAGCTCAGGCATTCTGAGGAACGAGCTGCAGATCCCGCCCCCGGGCGACATTCGCAACGTGCTCATGGCGCTGGCTGACGTGGAGCCGCTCCTTACGAAGCTGTTGAAGTACCGTTTCACGAACGGCAACGGCCTTGCCGGGCACAGTCTCGGCAACCTGATGCTGGCCGCGATGACCGACATCACGGGCGACTTCGTGACCGGCGTGCGCGAGCTGAGCCGCGTCCTGGCCGTTCGAGGGCGCGTGCTCCCTGCGGCCGCGCACGGCACGGTGCTGAAGGCCGTCATGTCGGACGGCTCAGTCGTTACCGGCGAATCGATGATTCCGAAGGCGCGGGGCAAGATCAAGCGGGTGTTCATCGAGCCGGCGGGGGCTGAGCCGCTGCCGGAAGCGGTCGAAGCGATCCGGGAGGCCGATGCGATCATTATCGGTCCGGGCAGCCTCTACACGAGCATCATGCCGAATCTATGCGTGCAAGGCTTGGCCGATGCCGTCCTGGAGTCGGAAGCGCTCAAGATGTTCGTCTGCAACGTCATGACGCAGCCGGGCGAGACGGACGGCTACACGGTAAGCGATCATCTGAATGCGATTACGGAACATATCGGGCAAGACTTGTTCCATTATGTAATCGTGAACAACGGAGACATTCCCGACGACGTGTTGGAGCGGTATGCCGAAGAGGGCTCCGAAGCCGTCATCGTCGACTATGAAGAGCTGAGTCGCCGAGACGTGAAGCTGATCGCGGACCGTCTCTTGATGTTCAACACCTATCTCAGGCATGATGCCGCACGTTTAAGCCATCATATCTATCAACTGGTCGAGAACTGGATGTCCAAGAAGAAGAGGTGAGACAAGGTGTCCTTTGCGGCCCAAACCAAAAAAGAACTAACGATGGTGGAGGCGGACGCGTGCTGCGAAGTAGCGGAACTGTCTGCCCTCATCCGAATGAACGGTTCGGTCCAAGTGTCGAACCGCAAGGTCATCCTCGACATCTCGACGGAAAATGCGGCCATCGCGAGACGGATCTATACGCTGATTAAGAAGCAATTCGACGTGCATACCGAGCTTCTGGTTCGCAAGAAAATGCGGCTCAAGAAGAACAACGTATACATCGTTCGCATCCCGGCGAGGGTACAGGAAATTCTCGCGGAGCTGAAGATTGTCTCGGAGGGCTTCGTATTCAACCAAGGCATCGACAAGGAGATCATCAAGAGGCCGTGCTGCAAGCGCTCCTATCTGCGGGGGGCTTTCCTAGCCGGCGGCTCTGTCAATAACCCGGAAGGCTCGTCCTATCACCTGGAGATCGCCACGATGTACGAAGAGCATTGCCAATCGCTCGTCGAGCTTGCGAATCGATTCGATCTGAATGCCAGGTGTATCGAACGGAAGAAGGGCTTCATATTCTATATCAAGGAAGGCGAGAAGATCATCGAGCTGCTCAGCATTATCGGTGCGCATCAAGCCTTGTTCAAGTTCGAAGACGTGCGGATCATGCGCGACATGCGCAATTCGGTCAATCGGATCGTCAATTGCGAGACGGCGAACTTGAATAAGACGATCGGCGCGGCCGTTCGCCAGATCGATAACATCAAGCTGCTGCAGAAGGAGATCGGACTCGAGAACCTGCCGGACAAGTTGCGCGAGGTTGCCGAGATTCGTCTTGCCCATCCGGACATTAACCTGAAGGAGGTAGGCGACCTGCTTAAGGGCTCCGTCAGCAAATCGGGCGTGAACCATCGGCTGCGCAAAATTGACGAGTTGGCCGAAAAAATTCGGAATGGTTAGGCTGCATGCGAGCGGTGAGCCTAGTCTCTTGCCAATATTAGTGTTATAATAAGGCAAAAAGCCTGGCCGATTGCAATAGGCAGCAATCCAGCTTTATCTCTCGTTACCTGTGAGCGAATGAAATTTCATATAGGGGGCATGGTTCAATGACAAGGCAACCGGTTGTCGTACGATTGAAGACCGGACTTCATGCTAGACCGGCAGCGCTATTCGTGCAAGAAGCGAATAAGTTCTCTTCGGAAGTATTCGTGGAGAAGGATGACAAGAAAGTGAACGCCAAATCGATCATGGGGATCATGAGCCTGGCAATTAGCTCGGGCACGGAAGTGACGATTAGCGCAGACGGTTCGGACGCGGAGCAGGCTGTAACCGCTTTAGTCACGCTGGTCAGCAAGGAAGAACTCGAGAACCAATAAGCGTATGCTGCAGACGCAGCAACGAAAGCACCCTAGTGGTGCTTTTTTGGCGTTAGCGCAAAAAGAAGGGACGCGAGGAGCGATTATGCGGCAGGGGGAGACGGCGGCAAACACAAAAAAAAGCTGCCAGTAGGCAGCCAAATCAGATGGTATAAGAATTCGGCAGGTCATCCGCGTCGATATTGCGTGAGCGGAGCGCGTCTTCGATCAGTTGGATGAATTCCAGCGACAGCTTCATAGCCTTGGCTTCGAGGTAGACCTCGATCAGATGCTCGTCGTTGAGTGGTCTGAGAAGCATGGATTTGTCTTGCATCGGCATGTTCGGCATTCCTGATGCCTTCTGGCCGTATGGAGGCCATGACCGCTCCGCGGCTGAAGAAGCGCCGCCCTGGACAGGCTCATAGGTCTTGATGGAACGTACGGGCATGAAGAGGTTCGAAAAACGCATATGCAGCACTCCAATGGAAAATTTTCATAAACGGATCTACAAATGGAGGATACTGTAAGTATCCGTATGGTTATCATAACACGCAAATGCGTATTCGTAAGGTGTTGTTGGACTCGTCGAATTTCCATTGACAACTCGTTAACATTATGTTATAGAAAAAAGCCCGCCCCATTAGAATGGGGCAGGCTGATGTTCGATGCTGGGTTAGATCTTCTCGATAACCTTGTCGACGAGACCGTAGTTCTTCGCTTCCTCCGCGGACATGAAGTAGTCGCGGTCCGTGTCCTTCTCGATCCGCTCCAGCGGCTGTCCGCTGCGCTCGGCGAGAATGCCGTTCAGCTTGTCGCGCATCTTCAGAATCCGCTTGGCGCGAATCTCGATGTCGCTCGCTTGCCCTTCGGCGCCGCCCAGCGGCTGGTGAATCATGACTTCGCTGTTCGGCAGCGCGTAGCGCTTGCCCTTAGCGCCTGCCGTCAGCAGGAATGCGCCCATGGATGCGGCCATGCCGACGCAGATCGTGGAGACATCGGGCTTAATGAACTGCATCGTGTCGAAGATGGCCATGCCGGCCGTAATGGAACCGCCGGGGCTGTTGATATACAAGCTGATATCCTTCTCCGGATCATCCGCAGCCAGGAAGAGCATCTGCGCAATAATCGAGTTGGCGACCACGTCATTGACGCCCGAGCCGAGGAAAATGATGCGGTCCTTGAGCAGGCGCGAGTAGATGTCATAGGCCCGCTCGCCGCGATTGCTCTGTTCGATAACCATAGGTACAAAATTCATATCCATGCTTGCAGCCTCCGATCGGATTGGTGTATGGGGTAAGTAACATTGCTTGCTGTATTCAACATCATAGCGGAATTGTCGTTAAAAGTCAAAGATAGTCAAACCATCGGGAACAAAAAAGCCGGCAAGCCGACTTCGGGTAATTATAAGTGGCGCGCCCGCTAGGAATCGAACCTAGATCTCAGGCTCCGGAGGCCTACGTCATATCCATTGGACCACGGGCGCAAACTTAGGATAGCGAGATTCATTATAGGCGATAGAAATCTAAAAAGCAAGGCGAACGGGAAAAATAAAAGCATGCAGAAAAAAAAGGCTGAGACAGCGGTTACATAAAGGCATTGCGACTTGCGCATCTTAATGAAGTTGGTTATGATTGGTGTGGGACATAAAACAGAATACCGGGACATAATACGTCCAACATCGTAAGACGCGAAATGCGACGACGGTTCGGGAGTGACGGCAAGCTATGATACGAAGGTTCATGGATCTGCAGCAGCGGCTACTGCCGGATCTGCTCGATGTCATGAAGAGAAGGTATGCGATTCTGAACCGCGTAATGGCCGCCGACGTCATGGGACGCAGAGCGCTGGCAGCAGCAGTCGACATGACGGAGCGTACGCTTCGCGCGGAGACGGACTTCCTGCGTGCGCAGGGGTTGCTGGAAAGCAACGTATCCGGCATGCGCATTACCGAGGCGGGTCGGCAGCTAGTCGAGGCATTAGCCCCTATGATGAAGGAAATGTCGGGCTTGGCCGAGTTGGAGCAGAAGATCAGCCGGCACTTCGGCCTGCAGCAGGTCGTTATCGTGCCTGGTGACGCCGATGAGTCGCCCGAGACGAAGCGTGAGCTGGGCAAGGCAGGCGGGCAAGTGCTGATCGGATCGATGCATGACGATGATGTCGTGGCTGTGACGGGCGGATCGACGATTGCGGCTTTAGCCAACCAATTAACGGTCACGGTGCCGCTGAGCCGCGCGCAGTTCGTGCCGGCAAGAGGCGGGCTCGGCGAAAGCGTGGATTATCAGGCGAACACGATTGCTTCGACGATGGCGAAGCGCACCGGCGCAGGTTATCGCCTGCTGCATGTACCGGACCATCTCAGCGAGGAAGCCTACAATTCGCTGATGCAGGAGCCGAACATTCGCGAAGTCGTGGACGTCGTTCGAAAAGCTCGAATTGTCGTGCACGGGATCGGAGAGGCTATGGTCATGGCACGCAGGCGCAAGGTGGATCAGCAGACAATCGAAGCCATCCAGGCGGAGGGTGCGCTGGCCGAGGCGCTCGGTTATTATTTTGACCGTCAGGGCGCTGTCATTCATCGCATGTCTACCGTCGGGCTGCGAATCGACGACTTGAGTGCTGCGGAGTTTGTCATTGCCATCGCTGGGGGAGACAGTAAAGGGGAGGCCATCGCGGCAGTGCTGCGGTTCGGCCAGGCCGATGTGCTCGTTACCGACGAAGGAGCGGCGCGCAGGCTGAATGCCATTATCGATCATGAGCAGACACAAGCGTAGGCGGCAAGCAATAATTAACGGCAGGTTATCCTGACGTAAGGCGCACAACGAGATGCGAACTCACGTCTTGAGATATATGTTAATCCAATTTTAGGAGGATGAAGAATTATGGTGAAAGTCGGTATTAACGGATTTGGCCGGATCGGCCGCAACGTGTTCCGCGCAGCTCTGAACAACCCGAATGTGCAAGTCGTGGCAGTCAATGACCTGACGGACACGAGCACGCTGGCACACCTTCTTAAATACGACACGACGCATGGCAAGCTTGACGCTACGGTAGAAGCGAAGGAAGGCGCCCTGATCGTGAACGGCGTAGAAATCAAAGTTTTCGCAGAGCGCGATCCTGGCAACCTGCCTTGGGGCCAATACGGCGTAGAGATCGTCGTTGAATCCACGGGTATCTTCACGGCGAAGGAAAAGGCTGAGCTTCACCTGAAAGGCGGCGCGAAGAAGGTTATCATCTCCGCACCTGCTACGAACGAAGACATCACGGTCGTTATGGGCGTTAACGAAGACAAGTACGATCCGAAGGCACATACGGTCATCTCCAATGCTTCCTGTACGACGAACTGCTTGGCTCCATTCGCGAAAGTACTGAACGACACGTTCGGCATCGTGAAGGGCATGATGACGACGGTTCACTCCTACACGAACGACCAATCCGTACTCGACCTGCCGCACAAGGACCTTCGTCGTGCTCGCGCAGCTGCCGAGAACATCATTCCTTCCTCCACGGGCGCAGCGAAAGCCGTATCCCTGGTACTGCCTGAGCTGAAGGGCAAGCTGAACGGCATGGCTATGCGCGTTCCTACGCCTAACGTATCCGTAACGGATCTCGTGGTTGAAGTTAGCCGCAACGTAACGGTTGAAGAAGTGAACGGCGCGCTGAAAGAAGCTGCGAACGGCAAGCTGAAAGGCATCTTGAACTTCTCCGAAGAGCCGCTCGTATCGAGCGACTACAACGGCGACCCTGCTTCCTCCACGATCGACGCGCTGTCCACGATGGTCGTTGAAGGCAACATGGTGAAAGTCGTTTCCTGGTACGACAACGAGTGGGGCTACTCGAACCGCGTCGTTGACCTGGCTGGCTACATCGCAAGCAAAGGCCTGTAATCGAATAGATCGCAATAACCGGTTAAAGAGGAGCAGCGCGGAGCGTCGTCTCCTCTTTACCCACGTATTCAGGAGCTTACAGACTGCGGGGAGGAACCTCTAATGAATAAAAAAAGCGTAAGAAATGTGGACGTAGCAGGCAAGCGCGTATTCGTGCGCGTCGATTTTAACGTGCCGCTCGAAAACGGCAGCATCACGGACGACACGCGGATCCGCGAGACGCTTCCGACGATCAAGTTCTTGACAGAGCAAGGCGCCAAAGTCATCCTGGCCAGCCATATGGGCCGTCCGAACGGCGAAGTCGTGGAAGAGCTGCGCCTGACGCCGGCTGCGAACCGTCTGTCCGAGCTGCTCGGCAAGACGGTCGTGAAAGCGAACGAATCGACAGGCGAAGCGGTAAAAGCGCAGATCGCGGGACTCGCGAACGGCGACGTGCTGCTGCTTGAGAACGTGCGCTTCAACGCGGGCGAAGAGAAGAATGATGCGGAACTGTCGAAAGCTTTTGCCGAGCTGGCTGACCTGTACGTCAATGACGCATTCGGCGCGGCACACCGTGCACACGCATCGACGGAAGGCATCGCGAAGCATCTGCCGGCGGTATCGGGCCTCCTGATGGAGAAGGAACTCGAGGTGCTGGGCAAGGCGCTGAACAACCCGGACCGTCCGTTCACGGCAATCGTCGGCGGCTCGAAGGTCAAGGACAAGATCGACGTCATCAACAAGATGATCGAGATCGCGGACAACATCCTGATCGGTGGCGGCCTGTCGTACACGTTCTTCAAGGCGCAAGGCTATGAGATCGGCAACTCGCTGCTCGATAACAGCAAGCTGGATGCGGTACTCGGCTTCATCGAGAAGGCGAAGGCTGCAGGCAAGAACCTTCATCTGCCGGTCGATATCGTCATCACGAATGAATTCAACGCGAACGCGACGACGCGCATCATCGATATTACCCAAGAAGGCATTCCTGCCGGTTGGGAAGGCATCGACATCGGACCGAAGACGCGCGAGATCTACGCAGACGTCATCAACAACTCCAAGCTGGTCGTATGGAATGGACCGATGGGCGTGTTCGAGATCGAGCCTTTCTCCCACGGTACGCGCGCGGTAGCGCAAGCTTGCGCGGAGACGAACGCATACACCGTCATCGGCGGCGGCGATTCGGCGGCTGCAGCGGAGAAGTTCCACCTGGCGGAGAAAATGAATCACATCTCGACAGGCGGCGGCGCATCCCTCGAGTTCATGGAAGGCAAGAAGCTGCCGGGCGTCGAAGCACTGAACGATAAGTAAGAAGCGGGAGGTATGTGGGCGATGAGAACACCGATTATTGCAGGCAACTGGAAAATGTTCAAGACGGTATCCGAAGCTGCGGCATTCTTCGCGGAAGTGAAAGGTAAAGCGGAGGTCGCAGGCGTGGACAGCGTCATCTGCGCGCCGTTCACGAATTTGCCGGCGCTTGTCGAAGCAGCCAAGGGTACTTCGATCGGCATCGGCGCGCAAAATTTGCACTTCGAAGATAACGGCGCGTACACCGGCGAGATCAGCGGCGTCATGCTGAATGAGCTGGGCGTACAGTACGTCATTATCGGCCACTCCGAGCGCCGCGCTTACTTCGGCGAGACGGACGAGATCGTAAACAAGAAAGTGCTGGCGGCATTCAAGCACGGCTTGACACCGATCGTATGCGTCGGCGAGAAGCTGGAAGAGCGCGAAGCCGGCCAGACGAAGGACGTGTGCAAGGTGCAGACGGCTGCGGCGCTGCAAGGCCTGTCTGCTGAGCAAGTCGCGAAGACAGTCATCGCTTACGAGCCGATCTGGGCGATCGGTACGGGCAAATCGTCGACTGCGGAAGACGCAGAAGACGTTATTGCATATATCCGCAGCATTGTGGCCGATCAATTCGATGCGGCGACTGCGGACGCAGTACGCATCCAGTACGGCGGCAGCGTGAAGCCGGGCAATATCGCCGAGTACATGGCGCAGCCGAACATCGACGGCGCACTCGTAGGCGGCGCAAGCTTGGAGCCGGCTTCCTACATTGCCCTGGTCGAGGGGGCCAAGTAAGATGGGTTCCGCTAACATACCGAAACCGGTAGCCTTGATTATCCTAGACGGCTTCGGATTGCGCGGGGAGACGGTCGGCAACGCCGTCGCCCAAGCGAACAAGCCGAATTATGACCGCTATTGGAACACTTATCCGCATACGACTTTGACGGCATGCGGCGAAGCGGTCGGCCTGCCGGAGGGGCAGATGGGCAACTCCGAAGTCGGCCATCTGAACATCGGCGCCGGACGGATCGTGTACCAGGACTTGACCCGGATCTCGAAGTCGATTCGCGAAGGCGAGTTCTACGACAACCAGACGCTGCTCGGCGCCGTGCGTCATGCCAAGTCGAACGGCAAGAAGCTTCACCTGTACGGCCTGTTGTCCGATGGCGGCGTACACAGCCACATCGAGCATCTGTTCGCGCTGCTGGACCTGGCGAAGAAGGAAGGCTTGGACGACGTCTATATCCATGCTTTCCTCGACGGCCGCGACGTAGCGCCGGACAGCGCGCAGAAGTACATTGCAGCGCTGCAAGCGAAGATTGCCGAAGTCGGCGTCGGCCGCATCGCGACGGTGCAAGGCCGATACTACGCGATGGACCGTGACAAGCGCTGGGAACGCGTGGAGAAGTCGTACCGCGCGATGGTGTACGGCGAGGGGCCGGCGTATACGGATCCGCTGCAAGCCGTCGTGGAGTCGCACGAGAAGTCGGTCTATGACGAGTTCGTCATGCCGACGGTTATCGTGGGCGATGGCGGCCAGCCGGTCGGTCTCGTCGAATCGGGCGATGCGGTCATCTTCTTCAACTTCCGTCCGGACCGCGCGATTCAACTGTCGCAGGTGTTCACGAGCGACGACTTCCGCGGCTTCGACCGCGGCGATAAGGCGCCTTCGGGGCTGCACTTCGTCTGCCTGACGCTGTTCAGCGAATCGGTCGGCGGCTATGTCGCTTATGAACCGAAGAACCTGGACAATACGCTCGGCGAGGTGCTCGTGCAGCATGGCAAGAAGCAGTTGCGCATCGCAGAGACGGAGAAGTACCCACACGTGACATTCTTCTTCAGCGGCGGACGCGACGTCGAGCTGGAAGGCGAGACGCGCGTGCTGATCAATTCGCCGAAGGTTGCGACGTATGACCTGCAGCCGGAGATGAGCGCTTACGAAGTAGCGGCAGCCGCGGTTGCCGAGATCGAAGCGGATAAACACGACGCGATCATCTTGAACTTCGCGAACCCGGACATGGTCGGGCACTCCGGCATGCTGGAGCCGACGATCAAGGCAGTCGAAGCGACGGACGCTTGCCTCGGGCAAGTGGTGGAAGCGGTGCTCGCGAAGGGCGGCGTATGCCTGATCACGGCCGACCACGGCAACGCGGACCAAGTATTCGACGAGCAGGGCCGTCCGCATACGGCGCATACGACGAACCCGGTGCCGTTCATCGTGACGCGCGCGGGCGCGGATCTGCGCGAAGGCGGCATTCTGGCCGATATCGCGCCGACGGTTCTCGATCTGCTGGGGCTGCCGAAGCCTGCAGAGATGACCGGCGTGTCGATGATTGCGAAGTAATGCGAAATAATCGTAAACGAGCCTTGCAGGATTTGAGTTAGGGCATGCGAATGAGATACAATAGCGGAAGGAATTTCCGTTATCGCTCATTGGTATAGCGGATCATACGAAATGAATAGAAGGAGTGTATCCATTCATGTCTATTATTACGGACGTATACGCACGCGAAGTACTCGATTCCCGCGGGAATCCAACGGTAGAAGTCGAGATCGCATTGGAGTCCGGCGGCAAAGGCCGCGCGATCGTGCCATCGGGCGCATCGACGGGCGCTTATGAAGCTGTAGAGCTTCGCGACGGCGACAAAGGCCGTTACCTCGGCAAGGGCGTACTGAAAGCAGTCGAGAACGTGAACGCGATCATCGCGCCTGAGATCATCGGCCTGGACGCGCTGGACCAAGTCGCGATCGACCGCAAAATGATCGAGCTCGACGGCACGCCGAACAAAGCAAAGCTGGGCGCTAACGCGATTCTGGCTGTCTCGATGGCAGCAGCACGCGCAGCAGCAGACGCGCTGAACATGCCGCTCTACACGTACCTCGGCGGCTTCAACGCGAAGACGCTGCCTGTACCGATGATGAACATCATCAACGGCGGCGAGCATGCGGACAATAACGTTGACGTACAAGAGTTCATGGTTCTGCCAGTCGGCGCATCGAACTTCGCTGAAGCGCTTCGCATCGGCGCAGAGATCTTCCACAACCTGAAGGCTGTCCTGAAGGATAAGGGCCTGAACACGGCTGTAGGCGACGAAGGCGGCTTCGCGCCGAACCTGGGCTCCAACGAAGAAGCGATCACGACGATCATCTCCGCGATCGAGCGCGCTGGTTACAAGCCGGGCGTTGACGTATTCCTCGGCATGGACGTGGCTTCCACGGAATTCTTCAAGAACGGCAAGTACGAGCTCGAAGGCGAAGGCAAGTCCTTCACGCCGGCTGAATTCGTAGACCTGCTGGCTTCGTGGGTCGACAAGTACCCGATCATCACGATCGAAGACGGCTGCTCCGAAGACGACTGGGAAGGTTGGAAGCTGCTCACCGAGAAGCTTGGCGACCGCGTCCAGCTCGTAGGCGACGACCTGTTCGTTACGAACACGGAGCGTCTGTCCACGGGTATCGAGAAGGGCATCGGCAACTCGATCCTCGTTAAGGTTAACCAAATCGGCACGCTGACGGAAACGTTCGACGCGATCGAAATGGCGAAGCGCGCAGGCTACACGGCGGTTATCTCCCACCGTTCCGGCGAGAGCGAAGACAGCACGATCGCTGACATCGCGGTCGCTACGAATGCTGGCCAGATCAAGACGGGCGCACCTTCCCGTACGGACCGCGTGGCGAAGTACAACCAATTGCTCCGCATTGAGGACGAGCTCGGCTCGACGGCTCAATACGGCGGCAAGACGGCGTTCTATAACTTGAAGAACTTGAAATAAAGAAGAGAAATGCCCGGGCAGCTGCTTTACGCAGCCGTTCCGGGCTTTTTTCATGCGCGGGGTTCCGGTTCGGACTCCGGTAATGTGCCTGCGGCCGCCTGTTGTCCGCCTTTTGCCATGATGAGGGTTGAAGGTGGCAAAAGGCTCCCAAAGGGCGGACGTAAACTCCTCCGGCACATTACCTGCGTCAGAACCTTCACCATGCACAGCAAAACCCCCGGCCCGGCAGCTCTAGCTGCCCTGGGCCCCGAGGGGGAGCGTAAGGGAATCCGGCACGCTTAACGCTGCCGGATTTTTAGGTGGACGTTATTTTGCGCTGCAAATATTTGTATCGAAACCCTGCCCTGCCACTTTTGCACGATATATCATACATACCAACGGTTAAGGCCGTCTCGCCGCTTTTGTATGATATTTCACTCAAAGGAACCGCCAATCACTGATTTTTGCCATGTTTATACGAAAATTCGTACAAACTTCCGGCCCAAACGCGGATATCTTCAAGTTTTGTGCGATATTTCGTTCAAACCGTCCACAAATAAGTTGTACTCCTCACTTTTGTGCGATATTTCGTTCAAACAGTTCGTTGCGAGCCAGGCAGCAAAAAGAAATCCGACCCTGCCATGGGGTCGGATCGTCGGTGTTGCGCGATGGTTAGCGCTGCAAATATCTCTCGTTAATGATTTTGATGTGGTGGGCTTCGTGGCCGGCGATGACGTAGGCGGCGGCGCGAGCGGTCAGCGGATGGCCATTGAAGTCGCCTTGGCGCAGCCAAGCCTCAGGGGTCAGCGCGCGCAGCAGGAAGAGTGTCGCTCGGCGGACGGCGTCGTATTCGGCGACGATGTCTGCGAGCGGGAGATCGGCGAAGGGAGCGTGGGCAGCGACGACATTCTCGTCGTAGCCGACGAGTCCGCGCGCGTCGTTGCGGGCAATCCGGAGCAGGCGATAGGCCCAGACGCGTTCATTATCGGTGACATGGCCGATCACTTCCTTGATGGACCATTTGCCTTCATCGTAGCGGTGGTCCGCCTGCTCAGCCGTCAGGCCGTTCAGGAGGCTGGCGGTGGAAGCGTGCTGCGCCTCCAGGATGGCGATAATGTCGCCGTCCGGGACGAGCTCGACATATTTTCGCGCATGCGGGAGCACCACGGTTGCAGCATCGGGACGTAGATTCACGGCATTCATTCCTCTCGATCGAAATGGTTATTATAGTAAATAGTAGTCCCTCCATCCCCCTTTTACAAGGCCCGGTTGTCAGCGCCAAGAAGGTTGGACGATAGTAGCAATTGAGGAGCGGAATGTAGGCTGTACCTACATGAGCACCGGAAAGTGCGCTAGCGTTCAAGATTCGACGTTGAATAAGCTTCGTAGCCATTCATCGCGATCACAGCCGGGCAATAGCAAAATAGCGCAAGTATCGTGCAAAATGTGGAATAGTATCATGTAGGGTGGAAGGTATAATAAGAGGTGGCACTGCTTCACTCGGGTGTTCCGCGCGTAAAGCGCTATTATAAGGAAACGGTGGTGGCTTAGTTGGCAGCAAAACCGCAAATCGGCATTCAAATGTATACGTTCCGCGACCTGACGAAGGACGACCTTCTGGGGACGCTGAAGGAAGTCGCCAAGATCGGCTATCAAGCCGTGGAGTTTGCCGGGTTTTTCGGTCACTCCGCTGCAGAGGTTCGCAAGGTGCTCGACGACAACGGGCTGAAGGCGCCGTCTGCGCATATTCCGGTCAACTTCACGGAGCCGGATAAGATGGAATCCGAGCTGGCTCAGCACATCGAGTATGCCAAAGAAGTCGGCCTCGAGTACGTCATTACGCCCTGGGCACCGTTCCCGGAGGTTCCTTCCGAAGCGGACGTGGACAACTTCGTCCGGATCATCGACAAGGCGTCGCAGATGGTTACGGCAGCCGGCCTCAAGTACGGCTATCACAACCATGACTTCGAATTCAAGAAAGTCGGCGACAAGACGATCATGGATCATCTGCTGCAGCGCATACCGGCTGAGCGCCTGATTGCCGAATTCGATCTGGGTTGGGTGCACGTTGCGGGCCAAAGCCCGGTTGAATACTTGAAGGCGTATAAGGGCCGCACGCCGCTGGCGCACTTTAAGGATTTCGTTGAAGGCCGCAAGGATACGGAGATCGGCAAGGGCAGCGTTGATTTTGACAGCGTGCTGAAAGTGACAGAAGAAGCAGGCATTCAGTATATCTTCGTCGAGCAAGAGCAGTTCGCTTCTTCCTCGCTGGAGAGCGCGGCGATCAGCATCGAGTACTTCAAGGAACGCGGTCTGCTGTAGAGGCTGCTGAAGAGAGGGATAAGCTTGCGGGCGGCGCTCGCAGGCTTATTCGCTGCATCTGCGCCGGACTAGTTGTATTCGCACATCGGGTGTGGTACAATAATCTTGCTGTTTTTTCGCCGCCTTTTACATAGGTATGCGGTGGGACGGATTACTCCTGATTAGGAGGTGGAACTGTGGAAATCGCATTGAAAATCGTGTTAATTATATTCTCAATCGGCCTGATTACGGTCGTTCTTCTGCAGAAGGGGAAGAGTGCAGGGCTGTCCGGCGCTATTACCGGCGGTGCTGAGCATCTCTTCGGCAAGCAGAAAGCACGCGGGCTGGATCTGTTCTTGCAACGTCTGACGGTCGGTCTGGCAGTAGGCTTCTTCTTGCTGTCGCTGTTCGTCGCTTACTTCGTACAGAAGTAATCATCATTTCGAGAGACGAGCCTTCGTGGCTCGTTTTTTTTGTTTTTGCAGGATAAACGGATGCATTCCTTGCATTTCGTGTATACTACATGGTATATGCAATTGATACAGACCGCAGAGCAGCCTTCGCACGTGCATGCGGCATTATGGGGTGAGCTGACTTGGCAACGGAGCAGGAATTGCTCGATTGGATGCGGGAAACGGCGTATAAGCCGATGACTTATCAAGAATTGGAACAGCACTTCGGCATCGACGATGCGGCGGAATTCAAGGACTTCCTGAAGCTGCTTAACGAGCTCGAGGAAGCAGGCAAGATTATACGGACGCGCAATGACCGCTACGGCGTGCCGGAGCGGATGAATCTCGTGCGCGGACGCGTGCAGGCGCATGCGAAGGGGTTCGCCTTCTTGATCCCGGACGATCGGGCGCATTCGGACGTCTACTTGCATGCCAATGATTTGAAATCCGCGATGAACGGCGATATCGTGCTGGTGCGCGTCACGTCGCAGAGCGAGGGCGGCGGGCGGATGGAAGGCGAGGTCGTGCGCGTCGTGCAGCGGGCCGTCACCCGCGTAGTCGGCACGTTCGAGCATCATGAATCGTTCGGGTTCGTTATCCCGGACGACAAGCGGATCAACCGCGACCTGTTCATTCCGCGCGAAGCCTTCCATGGTGCCGTGACCGGCCAAAAGGTCGTCGCGAACATCGTGACGTATCCGGAGGGGCGTTCGGCGGCGACAGGCGAAATTATAGAGATTCTCGGTCATAAGGACGATCCCGGCGTCGACATTCTGTCGATCATTCGCAAGCATCAGCTGCCCGAAGGCTTCCCGGACGAAGTGTTGGCTGAGGCGGAGGCTGCTCCGGATGCAATCACGGAAGAAGAGATCGTAAGCCAAGGCCGGCGCGACCTGCGCGACCGGGTCATCGTGACGATCGACGGGGAAGATGCGAAGGACTTGGACGATGCGGTCAACGTCGAGCTGCTGCCGAACGGCAACTTCTTGCTCGGCGTACATATCGCGGATGTCGGCTATTACGTGCGGGAACGCTCGGAGCTTGACGAAGAGGCCTATCGGCGCGGGACAAGCGTCTATCTCGTCGACCGCGTCATTCCGATGCTGCCTCACCGGTTGTCGAACGGCATCTGCTCGCTCAATCCGCAGGTGGACCGGCTGACGATGTCCTGCGAGATGGAGTTCGAAGCGGGCACGCTGAAGCGCGTGCGGCATGACGTGTTCACGAGCGTCATCAAGACGAAGGAGCGCATGACGTATTCGAACGTGCGCAAGATCTTGGTGGACGACGACGCGGAGCTGAAGGAGCGCTATGCCGACCTCGTCGACATGTTCAAGCTGATGGAGAAGCTGGCCATGGGGCTGCGTTCGAAGCGGATGAAGCGGGGCGCGATCGATTTTGATTTTCAAGAGTCGAAAATCTTGGTCGATGAGAACGGCAAGCCGACGGACATCGTGAAGCGCGAGCGCTCGGTGGCGGAGCAGATCATTGAGGAGTTCATGCTGGCGGCGAACGAGACGGTGGCCGAGCATTTCCACTGGCTGCGCGTGCCGTTCCTGTATCGGATCCACGAGAATCCGGATGCGGAGAAGCTGCTGACGTTCGTGCAGTTCGCGTCCAACTTCGGCTACGTTGTGAAGGGTAAGGGCAATGCGGTGCATCCGCGGGCATTGCAGGACCTGCTGGAGCAGATCCGCGGGGCGAAGGAAGAAACGGTCATCTCGACGATGATGCTGCGTTCGATGAAGCAGGCGAAGTATGATGCCGAGAGTCTCGGCCACTTCGGTCTGGCGGCCGAGTTCTATTCGCACTTCACTTCGCCGATCCGGCGCTACCCGGACCTGGTCATTCATCGCGTCATGCGCGAGGTGCTCGAGAACGGCGGCACGCTGCCGCAAGCGCGCTTGGAGTACTTGCATTCCCGGATGCCGGAGATTGCGCAGCACTCGTCCGAGCGGGAGCGAGTCGCGGTCGATGCGGAGCGCGACACGGAGCAGCTGAAGAAATGCGAGTACATGCTCGATAAGGTCGGCGAGGAATTCAATGGGATCATTAGCAGCGTGACGAGCTTCGGCATGTTCATCGAGCTCGAGAACACGGTGGAGGGCTTGATCCGTCTGAGCGACCTGACGGACGACTATTACCACTTCCATGAGCTGCATATGGCATTGATCGGCGAGCGCACGTCGAAGATCTACCGGATCGGCGACGAGATCAAGGTGCGCGTGGAACGCGTCAGCATGTCGGAGCATACGATCGACTTCGGGCTCGTCGATATGAAGCCGCGCAGCAACGGCGG